>CAYGCV010000247.1:0-6999 GCA_964348425.1 uncultured Vicinamibacteraceae bacterium
GACGCACACGCCCGTGGCGGCGGGGCACGACCGGGTCGAGGCCGAGCTGGTCGAGGAGCATCTCGCCCCGCAGCGCGCGGCGCTCGGCATCTCGTTCGAGCGCCTCATGAGCCTCGGGCGCGTCGATCCGGCCGACGCCGGCGAGCCGTTCTGCATGACCGTCCTCGGGTTGAAGGCCTCGCGGCGCGCCAACGCGGTGTCGTCGCTGCACGGCGAGGTGACCCGCCGCATGTGGATGGGGCTGTGGAGCGACCGGCCGGACGAGGAAGTGCCGATCGGGCACGTCACCAACGGCATCCACATGCGGAGCTGGCTCGCGCCGCAGATGCGCCAGCTCTACGAGCGCAACCTGCCGCTCGACTGGGTCCGGCACAGCGGCTCGCCGGACGTGTGGGAAGGGATCGAGAAGGTCAGCGACGCGGAGCTCTGGGAGACGCACGTGGCGCTCAAGATGCGGCTGCTGGACTTCGTGCGGCGCCGCATCGTGCGCGAGGCGCGGCAGCGGGACGAGCCGCTCGCCACCGTGGAGCAGCTCGCCCACGGGCTGAGCCCGGACACCCTCACGATCGGGTTTGCCCGCCGGTTCGCCACCTACAAGCGCGCGGGGCTGCTGTTCGAGGACCCCGCCGGCCTGGCGCGGCTGGTCAACGACCCGCAGCACCCGATCCAGTTCGTGTTCGCGGGCAAGGCGCATCCGCGCGACGAGCCGGCCAAGCGCGTGCTGCAGCGCATCTACGAGTTCAGCCGCGACCCGCGGTTCGTGGGGAAGCTCGTCTTCGTCGAGGACTACGACATCAACCTCGGCCGCCATCTCGTGCAGGGCGTGGACGTGTGGCTCAACAACCCGCGCCGCCCGCAGGAGGCGTCGGGCACCAGCGGTCAGAAGGTGCTGCTCAACGGCGGGCTCAATCTGTCGGTGCTCGACGGCTGGTGGGCCGAGGCGTACGACGGCACCAACGGGTTCGTGATCGGCGACGGCGAGACCCACACGTCCGCCGACGTCCACGACCGGCGCGACGCCGGCGAGCTGCGGCGGGCGCTGGTCGAGCAGGTCGTTCCGCTCTACTACGAGCGCGATCAGGATGGCGTGCCGCGCGGCTGGACGGCGCGCATGAAGCGTGCCATCCGGACGCTCGGCTGGCGCTTCAACGCCGACCGCATGGTGATGGACTACGCGCGGCTCTGCTACGTGCCCGCCGCCGGCGGGCGGTCGAGCGACATGGCGCGCCGGTAGGCTGCCGCCCGGCCGCGGGCGACGCGCTCGAGGGCGGCGCCGACAGCCGGCAGCCGCATCAGCGCTTCGAGCCCGTAGCGCGCCTTGCGCCGCCAGTTCGGCCGCTCCGCCCCGGTCCCCGGCACGTTCTGCGGGTCCGGCTCCAGCCACAGGTCTTCCAGGTTCACGACGATGAGACCGCCGGCGCTGCGCGCCAGGTGCTCCAGGCAGCGGTGCAGCAGCGCCGTGCGGTCCCCGGCCGGCGGCCCGCCGCCCGGTCCCGGCGGGCGCAGGGCGGCAACCGCCGCGCGCCGGCTGCCGCGCTCGCGCTCGGCGTCGCCGGGTGTCAACAGCCCCCGCGCCGCCCGGTCGTCGATGTCCCGGCCGGCGAGGAATCCGGCGAACGTCGGGGTGTCGTGCGTGTTCAGGGCGGCGGCGCTGCGCGCCGGGACGCGCCGCAGCGGACGGGTTCGGTCCGGCCGGATGCCGAACTGGGCGACGTGGAGCGGCGCGAATCGATGGCGGGCCAGCGCGGCGTCGACGTATCTCGGCACGGTGCCCAGGTTCTCGCCGACGATGCGGGTCCGATGCCGGTGCGACTCCAGGCAGACGATGGCGTACAGCTCGCGAGCCGGGTAGTGGACGTAGACGCCGTCGGTCGCGTCCGCCCCGCGGGGGATCCAGAAGAGGCGGTGCAGGCCCATCACGTGGTCGAGCCGCAGCGTGCCGGCGTGCGCGAGCTGGTGTCTGAGGGCGGCCCGGAAGTACGCATGCCCCTCCCGTCGCGCGGCCTCGGGCTGCAGCGGCGGCGCGCTCCAGTTCTGCCCGTCGGCGAAGAGCGCATCGGGCGGAGCGCCCGTGGAGACCTCGCGAGCGAACAGGGCCGGGTGACGCCAGACGTCGAACCCGTCCGGGTGCACGCCGATCGGGAAGTCGAGGTAGAGACCGCCCGTTCGGGTGCGTGCGTTTGCTGCCAGCCGTCCCAGTTGCTCGGCGGCCGCCCATTGAGCGTACAGGTGGTAGCCCTCGGCGTCCGGGTCGACGTGGGCGCGTGCGGCGTGCAGCCGGCCCGCGCGCAAGGCGGCCGGCCAGGCGGGCCAGGGGCATCCGAGGCGTTCGTTGACGGCCCGGAAGGCCGCGTACTCGGCGGCCCGGGGATGGTGCCGGACCCACGCCCGGAACGACTCGTAGCGTTGGTCCCGGCGCCGGCGCAGCTCGCGCTGGAGCAGCTCCAGCACGCTGCGCTTCAGGGCCATGGCCCCCCGGTAGTCGACGAGCCGGGCGGCCTGCAGGGCCGCGACCCGCTCGCGGAAGGCCGCCGATTCGACAAGCCGCCGGGCGGCCGTGCAGTGCTCGAATTCCGCGAGCCGGCGCGGGTCGACGTAGATCTCGTTCCAGAACAGGCGGCTGACGGGCAGGTAGGGGCTGGGCTCGAACGCCACGTCGCCGAGGAAGGCGGCGAGCAGCGGCAGCGATGAGAACGTGCGCCCCCCGCGTGCGGCGAGCCACCCGCTCAGGGCGTCGGCGTCCGAGAAGTCGCCCGTGCCCCAGCTCCGCGCCGAGTGCAGGGCGTGGAGCGGGAGAAAGCCGCCCCAGCCCACGCTTCCGTCATCGAACGCCTCGGGCGGCGCCGCGATGACCAGCGACGTGCAGCGGCGGTCGCCGAGCTCGATCGACAACCGGTGGTAGCCCCGGGGGAGCTGCTCGGGAAGGGCCGCCGTGCGGGTGACGTAGCGCGTGCCGTCCAGGTCCGCGGCATCCGTGACCGGGAGGTCGCCGGCCGCGACCAGCCACGATCGGCTGTCGCCGTCTTCGAGCCGCAGGTGGCATGCCGCCCGGACCCGGTCCGCCGTCGCCGGCAGCCGCAGCAGGAAGTCGTTCCGGCGTCCATGCCACGCCACGAGGACCGGCTCGACGAGCCGCGTCCACTGTGCGCGCAGCCTGGCGCCGAACGCGTCGTCGAGCTCGCCGGCGCCTGCCAGCGGTGCGCCGAGGGCCCGCAGGGCGGCCAGGATCGAATCGCGGCTGGCGCGCCGGCGCTGGCCGCGGCCATCGGTATACGACGCCTGCACGCCGTAGAGCGCCGCCACGCGCCGCAGGGTCACGCGCCGTCTGCCGGAGGTGCCGTCGGGCGCCTGGCGCCAGGTACCTGTCATGAATCCCGGACAACGTCGTGGGCCGAGTCGCGCGGGACGCGCAGCACGGCGACGGATCGCCCCTGCAGCCGGTAGGGTCGTCCCGCGCGGAGCTCGGAGTGCCCTGCGTCCGGCTGCGCGGTGTCGAAGACCAGGAGCCACGGCGCGCGGCGTTCCGCCGCGGGCAGGGTGAACCCGACGGCGTCGTCGTGCGCGTTGAGCAGGACCAGGAGCGTGTCGTCGACGACCCGGCGGCCGCGACCGTCGGTCTCGTCGGGGGCAGCGCCCGCCAGCCGCATGCCCAGGCACTTGACGAACGCCGCGTTCCAGGCGGCAGCCGTCATCTCGCCGCCGTGCGGATCGAGCCAGACGACGTCCGCGGCGCGGACGCCCCGCCGTTGTCGCAGGAAGCGGCGCCGGCGCAGCGCGGGGTGGCGGCGCCGGACGTCGATGGCCGCGCGCACGAACGCCAGGAACTCACGGTCGGCCGGCGCCATGTCCCAGTCGAACCAGCTCGTCTCGTTGTCCTGGCAGTAGGCGTTGTTGTTGCCCGCCTGCGTGCGGCCGATCTCGTCGCCGCCGCAGAGCATCGGGACACCCTGCGAGAGCAGCAGCGTGGCCATGAGGTTGCGCCTCTGCCGTGCGCGCAGGCGCGCGATCCCGGGGTCGTCGGTCGCCCCTTCGACGCCGCAGTTCCAGCTCAGGTTGGCGTCCGACCCGTCACGATTCGCCTCGCCGTTCGCCTCGTTGTGCTTCGCGTCGTAGCTCACCAGGTCCGCGAGCGTGAACCCGTCGTGCGCCGTCACGAAGTTGATGCTGGCGTGCGGGCCGCGCCCGCCGGCCTCGTACAGGTCGCTGCTGCCCGCGAGCCGCGTCGCGAGGTCGGCCGCCTGCCCGCCGTCGCCGCGCCAGAAGCGGCGCACGGTGTCGCGGTAGCGGGCGTTCCACTCGCTCCAGCCGGCCGGGAAGTTGCCCGCCTGGTAGCCGTCCGCGCCCAGATCCCAGGGCTCGGCAATCAGCTTGACCCGGGACAGGACGGGGTCCCGCCGGATGACGTCGAAGACGGCGCCGAGCCTGTCCACCTCGTGCGCCCCCCGGGCGAGCGCGCTGGCGAGGTCGAACCGGAACCCGTCCACGTGCATGTCCAGCACCCAGTAGCGCAGGCTGTCCAGGATGAGCCGCAGCACGCGCGGGTGGGTCGCGTCGAGCGTGTTGCCGCAGCCGGTGAAGTCGAGATACGCGGCCGGGTCGTGCGGGTCCAGGCGATAGTACGACCGGTTGTCGATGCCGCGCAGCGAGAGCGTCGGACCCCGCCGGTCGCCCTCCGCCGTGTGGTTGTAGACGACGTCGAGGATGACCTCGAGGCCGGCGGCGTGCAGGCCTCGCACCATCGTCTTGAAGTCCGCGGCGGCGCTGCCGGGCGAGGTGGCGTAGCGCGCGTCGGGCGCGAAGTACGCCAGCGTGTTGTAGCCCCAGTAGTTCGTCAGCCCGCGTGCGAGCAGCCGCGGCTCGCTCGCGCGGTGGTGCACCGGCAGCAGCTCGATGGCCGTGACGCCCAGCTCCCGGAAGTGGCGGATGGCGGCCTCCGAGGCGAGGCCGAGGTACGTGCCGCGCAGGGGTGCGGACACCTCCGGATGGCGCGCCGTGAACCCCTTCACGTGGACCTCGTAGATGACGGTCTCGTGCCACGGAATCCGGGGCGGTCGATCGGAGCCCCAGTCGAAGTCCGGGTCCAGTACGGCCGCCAGGGGTGCGAACGGCGCGCTGTCGCGCGCGTCCGGCAGCGGCTCGCCGGCCGTTCCGGCTTCGTCGTGGCCGAGCAGCGCGCCGTTCCAGCGCAGGGTGCGGCCAATCTGCTTCGCATACGGGTCGACGAGCAGCTTGGCGGGGTTGAAGCGGTGGCCCGACGACGGGTCGTACGGCCCGCTCACCCGGTAGCCGTACAGTTGTCCGGGCAGGACGTCGGGCAGGTAGCCGTGCCAGACGTGGTCGGTCCGCGCCGGCAGCGGCAGGCGGGCGGCTTCCACAGTCGCGCCCGGCGCGTCGAACAGGCACAGCTCCACGTTGGTGGCGTGCTCCGAGAACAGGGCGAAGTTCACGCCCGCACCGTCCCAGGTTGCCCCGAGCGGGTACGGCTCACCGGACCGGATGTTCACGCGGGCGCACCGGGGGCCGCGCGAACGGGCACGCATGCCATGTCGTCGCGGCGCCAGTGTACATGGTCTCTCCGACCGGTGCCGGTGCGCCTGCAGCGCCGCTCGACCGGGCCATCCTGGCGCCACATTCACACCTATACTGTGTGAGTGAAGAACATCACCCTCAGCATCGACGAGACGGTGATCCGCAGGGTCCGACTGTACGCCGCCGAGCGCGGCTCGACCGTGAACGCGCTGGTCCGCGAGTTCCTCACCGACCTCGCGAATCGGGAAGATCGGGCCCGGAAGGCACGGCAGCGAATCATGGAGCTGAGCGGACGATCCCGGGCGAACGTCGGTTCCAGGTCCTGGACTCGCGAGGAGCTTCATGAACGTTGATCGACACGGTCGATTTCGGGCTCTCGGCCCAGGTGCTGCAGGAGAATGGTCAGCGCGCGCCGCTATTCGTCCGCGCCCGGAGAAAGCCGGGACGATGTCGTCGCGCGTCTGCACGAGTTGGCGCTGATGGTCGGCGACTCGGCGGCGCGTATCAGGAGGAAGCGGTTGATGCACAGGCGACTGACAGCGTGCGCGGCGGCCCTGGTCGCGTTCAGCGTCGCGAGCGCGGCGGCGCAGACGAACTGGCCGCAGTTCCGCGGCGAGGCGGCGGGGGTGGCGGCCGACGACCCCCGGCTGCCCGACACGTGGGGGCCGGACGAGAACCTGGTCTGGGAGATCGACATCCCCGGTCAGTCGTGGAGTTCGCCCATCGTGTGGGACGACCACGTCTTCGTCGTCACCGCGGCGGCCGAGGGCGGCGAAGATGCGCCGCTGGGGCCCGTGGAGACCTATCGGGCGCGGTCGCTGGGCGGCGCGATGAGCGCCGCGGACACGATGACCTCGGACGTGCCGCTCCAGTGGATGCTCTACGCCATCGATTTCAAGACCGGCGAGATTTGCTGGAGGCGGACCCTCGAGACCGCGGTGCCGGAGCAGCCGTCGCACCAGAAGACGCGCTACGCGGCGGAGACGCCGGTCACGGACGGGCAGCGCGTGTACGTGTACCTCGGCGACATCGGGCTCTTCGCGCTCGACTTCGAGGGGGCAGTGCTGTGGTCCGTGCCCATGGAGTGGCTGCCGCGACGCGACTGGGGCTCCGCGACCTCGCCGGTCGTCCACGACGGCCGCGTGTACATCGTCAACGACAACGAGGCGCAGTCGTTCGTGAGCGCCTACGACGCCGCGACCGGGGCCGAGCTGTGGCGCACGGACCGCGACGAGGGGAGCAACTGGGCCACGCCGTTCGTCTGGGAGAACGACGTGCGCACGGAGCTCGTCACCTCCGGCCGGGGCGGCGTCAAGTCCTACGACCTCGACGGCAACCTGCTGTGGGAGCTGCACGGCATGTCGACGCTCGTCATCCCCACGCCGTTTTCCCGTCACGGCCTGCTCTACATCAACTCCGGCTACGTAGCCGACTCGTCGCGCCCCGTCTATGCCATCCGCGCCGGCGCGA
>CAYGCV010000248.1:0-6974 GCA_964348425.1 uncultured Vicinamibacteraceae bacterium
ATTTGCTGTGTTTTGGCATCGGAAGCCCCAGCCGTCGAGCGTGCGGCGCCACATCAGCCAGTCGCCGGGCGCGGGGTTCTGGAGCATCGCGTCGGTGACCGGGACGAAGCCGGTCGGCGACTGGGCGAGCGCGCCGGCCGGCGCCAGCGCCAGCAGCGCGGCCGCGAGCGCGGCCGGCAGCATGCGGCTTGCGGTCGGACAAGGTCGGTGCATGTCGGGTCTCCTGTCTCCGCGCGATTTCGCCGACGGTCCGGACGACCGGCGGTACGCGATTCTATCGCGGGCCGCCGGCGCCACGTCGGCGGCGAGCGACGCCGCAGCCTACGGCGTCGTCAACGCGAGCCGGGTTGCGACGTCCCGCCAGGAGACCAGCTTGAAGTTCTGGTTCGCGGTGGACCCGTCCGGATTCGTGTTGATGCCGTCCTGCGCGACCAGCAGGCCGTGCGGGTAGCGTGGGCCGAGCGGCGCGGAGACGACTTCGATGCCGTCGGTGTCCTGCGTGCCGTCCAGGGTCGCCCCGCCCGCGGCGATGCGGAACGTGCCGCGGTAGGCATGCGGCGGGGCGCGATCGTAGACGACGGGCTGCAGCCCGCCAGCACGGACGCGCCGACGAGCACCACGGCGGCGCCGACGATCTCCGCGCAGCCAATCAACGGACGGCTCTCGCCGTTCGAGCGCGTGAGGGGATGCCAGCGCATTGCGGAACCATAGGTGGCCGCTTATAGTTGACCAATGGCAGCCGGGTGGCCCAAGAGCCTCGTCGACATTCTACGTCAGGGCAGCGGGGATCTCGTGGAGCCGGACGATCCGCCCCCCGAGGATGTCGAGACGCTGCGATGAAGTGGCTGCTCGACACGAGCGTCCCGCTGATGACCGGGACGAATTCGGCCGCGTGCCGGGGCTGGAGATCGAGCGCGGGTAAGGATCGCCGTGACGCCGCCAACCAGACCGCGGCATCCGATGCCTGCCTTCGTGCGCGAGACGCTCGCCGAGCGGGGGCTGGCTGACGCCTACGCGGCCCGGCCGCCGTACCAGCGGAACGACTACATCGGGTGGATCGCGGGGGCGAAGCAGGAGGCCACGCGGCGCCGGCGGCTCGATCGGATGCTCGCCGAGCTCGCCGCCGGCGACCGCTACATGAAGATGGCGTGGCGTCCCGGCCGCCGGCGCAGTGACGGCTCGGGTGGACCCGCGTCCTCAGCACGCGGGCTCGGCTGAGCGCGGAGGAGCCTGCCGCATGGCGGAGAACAAGACGCGCAAGACAGGCGCCAGCGTCGACGAGTTCCTGGCCTCCGTCGAGCACGAGCGTCGCCGGGCCGACGGGCTTGCCCTGCTGCAGATGATGAAGGACGTCACCGGCCTCGACCCCGACATGTGGGGTCCCAGCATCGTCGGGTTCGGCGATTACCACTACCGCTACGAGTCGGGCCGGGAAGGGGACTTCTTCCTCGTCGGATTCTCGCCCCGGAAGCAGAATCTTTCCCTTTACATCCCGTCCGGATTCCCCGAGTACGACGCGCTCCTGGCGGCGCTCGGCAAGCATCGCAAGGGCGGGTCCTGCCTCTACGTCAACAAGCTCGCCGACGTCGACCTTGCCGTCCTCCGCGAGCTGATCGCCAGGGGTTTCGAGCACGGCCGGTCGCGCACTTCGTCGCGCACTTCGTCGCGCACTTCATAGTCCCGGACAGGCGCCTCCGCGTCCGCTACGATCCCCGGATGAACCTCGGGACCAACCGGGGACTGCCGCAACCATGGGATGACCAGGCATGCTGACGCGAGTCCACGTCAGGAACTACAAGTCGCTGGCCGATGTGGAGGTGAGGCTCGAGCCACTAACCGTGTTGTTCGGGCCGAACGCCGCCGGCAAGAGCAATCTTCTGGACGCGCTCCAGTTGTTGTCCAGGCTCGGCACGAGCCGCACCCTCAAGGATGCGTTCGACTCGCCGTACCGCGGCAAGCCGCTCGAATCGTTCCGCATAGGGAAGAAAGGAATCAAGGGCCTGGTCGAGCAGGAGAGACTGGTTTTCTCGATCGAAGCCGATCTCCGTCTGTCGGATGCGGTGGTGAACGCGGTCGATCGGCAGATTCGCGACATGCGTCGTCCCGGTCGGGATGCAGGAGGGCAGGAGACGGCCAAGCAGCCTGCCCGCGTGCGGGAGCGCGACCTGCGCTACCGCATCGAGATCGAGATGCTGCCGAAGTCGGGCGTCCTGCGAGTCGCCGACGAGTATCTGGCTGCCCTGAACAGCAAGGGTGAACCGACCCGAAAGCGGAAACCGTTCTTCGAGCGGCAGGGCGAGAAGATCCATCTGCGACTCGAGGGGCAGGCGCATCCCACCCACTACGATCGCTACCTCGATCACGCCATCCTGTCGATGCCGCACTATCCGCCGCACTATCCCCATCTGGTTGCGGCGCGGCGCGAGCTCGAGAGCTGGCTGTTCTTCTACTTCGAACCCCGCGAACGGATGCGCGCGGCGAACCCGGTCAAGGAGGTTCGGCACATAGGCCTGATGGGGGAAGAACTCGCTGCGTTTCTGAACACGGTCAAGGCAGACAATCCCAGTCAATTCCGCGGGATCGAAAAGGCGCTGCATACGCTGATGCCGAACATCGACGGCATCGAGATCGATCTGAGCGATCTTGGCGAAGTAGAGCTGCGTCTCAAGGAAGGCGGCGTGGCAATGCCGGCACGTGTGCTCTCGGAGGGCACTCTTCGCATGCTCGGGCTCCTGGCTCTGACCGGCGTCGATGAGCATCCCGCGCTGGTCGGATTCGAGGAGCCCGAGAACGGCGTGCATCCCGGCCGGATTCAGTTGATCGCGGAACTGCTCAAGACGCGCAGGAGCTTGAAGCAGAGTCAGTACATCGTCACCACGCATTCGCCGATCCTGCCGGACCTGTTGCCGGACAGCGCTCTGTTCGTGGTCCGGCGCACGGACGGCAAGACCCGCGTTGATCCATTCTCGACGTGGGGCCCCCTGGATCGCGGCCGTCGCATTGGTGAGACCCTGTCGGACGACCAGGAGCCGTCATCCATTTCCGAGCGCATCCTGCGGGGCGATTTCGATGCATGAGATCGCCCTGTTCGTTGAAGATTCCTCCCACCGCCTGATCATCGAACCGCTTGTGCGTCGAATAGCGGAGGAGGCCGGCGCTTCGATACAGCTCAACTGGCGGAACGCGGTGGGTGGCCATGGCAGGGTAGTCCAGGAGCTTGGTGGCTACCTGCGTGACCTGGCTCGACAAGGCGGACCTTGGCCCGCCGTGATCATCGTCGCCACCGATGCGAATTGCGACGGGCTCAACAAGCGCGTCAAGGAGATAGGCCGCCATGCTCAGAAGGCGCTCGCCCCCGTCGTGCTCGCCGTGCCGGACCCCCACATCGAGCGCTGGTTGCTCCTGGACGGGGCAGCGTTCAAGGCCGCCGTTGGCCACGGCTGCGACGCACCGGACCAGAAGTGCGACCGCGGCCGATACAAGGAACGCTTGGTCGAGGCGGTCCGGGACGCAGGAGTTGCGCCGATTCTGGGCGGCCTCGAGTACGCAGAAGACATCGTGCAGGGCATGAACATCGACCGCGCCGCGCGAGCCGATAGATCGCTCGCACGCTTCGTCGACAGCCTGCGTGCAAGCGTCCAGGATTGGCGGGCAGGCTGAGATTACGCTACCGGCCGGCCGTGGTCGCGTGCCACGTAGCCGTGCCGGGAGGGAAGCAGAAGCCGTCGAGCGCGTCGCGCAGCCGCACCGCCTTCAGCAGTTGCGAGGATCGGTCGTCGCAGACGTGCAGGTCTATCGTCGCGAAGTCGCGGGCCGGCCACACGTGGACCACCAGATGCGACTCGGCCAGCACCCAGACCAGGGTGGTGCCGCCGTGGTCGAGCGCGACCGCCTGTTCGGCCAGTATCTCCAGGCCGGAAACGTGCACCAGGGGCCGCATGTCCGCGATGAGCGCCGCGCCGTCCCGCTGCGGGCCGCGCAGCCGCTCCGACAGGGGGCCGTCGCCGATGAAGTGATGGGAGGCAGGCATGGGACGCCCGAAACGCTCCGGATTCTAGCGGAACGCGCAGGGCGTACCAAGCACGGGCGGCGCCCGGTTGACAAGCGCGGCGAGGGAGCATATTGGGTAGGGGGCGGCGGCGGGAGGACGATGTGAAGGCCCGTGGCGCGCGGAGACGATTGGCCGTCATCCTCGGTTTGTGGACGGTGCTCGGCGCCGCGCCGCAGCCGGGCGTCCGCGCGCAGGATCCCCGGCGGCTGGCCGCCGGCTTTCATCACGTGCACCTCAACGTGGTCGACGCCGGCCGCTCGGCCGCGTTCTACACGACCGCTTTCGGGAAGACGCGGAGGACGCGGGTCGCCGGCTGGGTCGCGGTGCAGACCGAGAACGTCTTCCTGCTCTTCAACGAGGTCGACGAGCCGGCGCCGGCCGAGTGGACGACGGCGCTGTGGCACTTCGGCTGGAACAGCGCCGACGTCGTCGCGGACTACCGTCGCCTCGCGGCGCTGGGGATTCCGTTCTTCCGGGTGCCGCCGCCGTCGGGGCACATGTGGGCGCCGGACGGCAACGACGTGGAGATCGCCCCCGCGTACGCGGGCAGCGGCGGGAGCGCTCCCGATGCGTTCAACCACGTGCACCTGATGAGCGCGGCGCCGCTCTGCGCGGGCGCCTGGTACGAGGCGCTGCTCGGCCTGCGGCGCGTCGCGAGCACACCGGCCGAGCCGGTCGAGGACTGCGACGTCCCGTTCGGGCCGCGCCGCGATCCGGGCAACCAGATCCACGAGCCCAACGTCAGGCTGCTGATGGACGACATCGTGCTGTTCATCTATCCCGACCAGACGCCGGAGCGGCCGCCGGCGGCGTCGCGCGGGCACCTGCTCGACCACATCGCCCTGACGGTTTCGGACGTCCCGGCGGCTGTCGAGCGGCTCGCCGCGCAAGGCGTGACGGTGCTCGAGGGCGTCCACCGGTTCGGCAACACGGCGCGGCGGGCGGCCTTCATCGAGGGGCCCGACGCCATTGCCATCGAGCTGGTCGAGCCGTAGCCGCGGCCGTCGGGAGCGCGGGAGGGGAGGGCAGGAGATGCCGGGAAGCCGCATCGGACGCGTCGTTCTGGCGTTGGTGCTGGGTTGCGGAGCCGGTCTGGCCTGGGCGGCGTCCGGGCTGACGCAGGCCCGGGAAGCGCCTCCGTCGAAGCGCGCGCTGGTGTTGACCCACAACGCCTTCTACCAGCACGACATGCTGCCGGCGCTCGAGCGCACCGTGGCCGAGCTGGGCCGGGAGGGCGGGTTCGAGGTCACGTCGCTCGAGGGCTACCGGCAGGACGCCGACGCGATCGACCTGTCGATGATCTCCGCGTCCTACCTGGCGCCGTTCGACGGTCTCGTCCTGGCGACGAACGGCGAGCTGCCGCTCGACGACGGGCAGCGCCGGGCGCTGGTGGACTTCGTGCGCAACGGGAAGGGCCTCGTCGCGGTGCACAACGCGCCGGTCACGCTGTACACGTATCCCCCCTTCGGGGAGATGGTGGGCGGCTATTTCTGGAAGACGTTCAACGCGCTCGCGGCGGACCCGCGCCGGATCGTGTTGCACGTGGAGGACCGCACGCACCCGGCGACGCGGATGCTGCCGCCAAGCTGGGAGCTGCTCGACGAGTACTACCAGATGGCCCCGGCGGCCTGGGACGCCAGCCGGCCCGACCTCTACGTCGGTCCCACCGGCCACGGCGCGCCGATCGGCTTCTCCCGCGACCGCGTGCAGGTGCTGATCAGCCTCGACACGGAGGCCACGGACATGCGCGACCGTCCGCCCGAGTGGCGCCGGGGCGGCGACTACCCGCAGGCGTGGTACCAGCAGTTCGGACAGGGACGCTCGCTGTACACCTCGCTGGGCCACCGCGCGGAGCTGTGGACCGGGAACACACTGTTCCGCGCCCACATGCTCGGCGCGATCCGCTGGTCGCTCGGCTTGGAGGAATGAGGCAGCCGCGTACAAGCCAACCGGCCGGCGACCCGCTCGGGTCCACCGGCCGGAGTGAATCGGGCGCGGTCGCGGACGCCGCTATTTCACCACCACCGTCACGTCGGCGGTCGAGATGTAGCTGCCGTCGTCGGCGGCGGCCCGGATCGTGTAGGTGCCGGGCTCGCTGAACTGCACGGCGGTGGTCGCCTGCCCGTCGACGGGCTGCACGGGGGTGACCATCGGACTGAAGGTGACGCGCCCGGGCCCGCGGTGGTGCAGCCAGGTGACGGCCAGCCCGGTCTCGTAGGCATTGCGCACCTTCACCACGTTCTGGTCCGTCGGCCCGCCGATGCCGCTGCCCGCGCCGCTGCGCCGCCCGCCGATGGTGGGCAGATCGTTCGGAAGCGGATCGTAGCCCCCGGGCGGCCGGCGGTCCTGCGGTCCGGGCAGGCCATCGTCGCTGGCGGTCGCGGTGAGCGCGAGCGCGCTGCCGACCGTCGCGGAGACGTGCGCGTCGCCCACGATGGCGACCCGCGGGGGCTGGTTCGTCAGGGCCTGGTCGCCGTACCGCCCGCTGAGACCCGCGCCGCGGTTGGCGCGCCAGACGCCCTCGTCGAGCACCCAGGAGTCCCACAGCGAGCCCAGGGCCTGGTACGTGGTCCCGTTCACCGTGACCGTCCACACCAGGTTCCTGTCGCCCCAGTCCGCGGGCACGCGGACGCCGAAGACGAAGCTCTGCCGCCGGGGATAGAAGTGGGTCGGCTGACCCCGGTCGGCCGGACCCGGCTCGAAGCCGTTGTCGGCCCCGGTCGGGAGGTGCGGCTCCTCCTCGTAGTTGCGGTTCAGGTAGCCGAACCACATCGTGAAGCTGCCGTCCGGGTTCTGGCTCCAGCCCTCGTACACCGGCTGGACCGACTGGCCGAAGCGGTGCAGGGTCTGGGCGTGGGCGGCGGCGCCCCCCGCCCCCCCCGCTGCCCCCCCCCCCCACGCCCCCCCCCCCCCCCCCAACCTC
>CAYGCV010000249.1:0-6912 GCA_964348425.1 uncultured Vicinamibacteraceae bacterium
TGCGGGAGCGGCGCGGGGCGAAGGGGCCCCCGCGAGTGGACGCCGGGGGTCCGGGGCGTAGCCCCGTCTGATTGAAGCGTCAGCCGGCTACCGGCGCGGCACAGTGCTTGTCGAACGCGGCCGTCAGCTCGCGGGCGATGCTGTCGGCCTCCTGGTTCTCGATCTGGTGCCGCTCCATCATGTAGACGAGCTTTCCGTTCTGCAGCAGCGCCACCGACGGCGACGACGGCGGGTACCCGGTGAAGTAGCCGCGCGCCTTCTCGGTCGCCTCGATGTCGGCTCCCGCGAACACCGTGGCGACGAGGCTCGGCTTGACGGCGTGCTGCAGCGCCAGCGCCACGCCCGGCCGGGCCTTGCCCGCGGCGCAGCCGCAGACGGAGTTCACCACGAGCATGACCGTGCCGGGGGTCTCGCTCAGCCCCTTGTCCACCTCGGCGGCGGTGCGCCATTCGACGGCGCCGAGACGCGTCAACTCGTCACGCATCGGCGCGATGAAGAACTCTGGATACACGTTCTGCTCCTTTCAGACCTGGCCGTCCGTGGCGAATGCCCGGGACGGACCAAGGGTAGCACACGGCGCGGCGCCGCCCGGTCAGCGTGCGCCGGCAGCGGCGAGGCGCCGGTTGAAGACCCGCAGCAGCAGCAGCGCGACGCCCCACTGCAGCAGGCAGGTGCCCAGGCTGTAGACGCGCAGCGGGTTCCACCACTCGGCCGCGTCGTAGACGGCCACGGCCTGGTAGATCCACCACCCGAACATGGCCGCGAACTCGACCGGCACCAGGTACTTGAGCACCCATTCGTACAGCCGTCCCAGGCGGCCGGTGTCCGGGCCGAGGTCGACCAGCTCCGTGCGAAACCGCCGCTGCCCGTAGCCGGTCACGGCCAGCGACATGAACAGCCCGCTGATCATCAGGGCGAGGCCCCAGACCCAGTCCTGGTTCTCGAACACCGCCATGCTCACGGCGGACGGCATGCCGCACACGATGCCGGCGCCGGCCACGACCCGGACCGCCGCGCGCCGCGACAGGCCGCCGTCCATCAACGCCCGCGTCGCCAGCTCGATCATGGCGATGAGGGACGACAGCGCGGCACAGAAGAGCGCGAGGAAGAATATCGGCAGGAAGAGGCGGCCCGCCGGCACCAGCTCGAACAACTGGGGGATCCAGATGAACGTCAGCCCGGTGTTGCCCGCCGCCATCGCCTCGAGGGCCTCGGCGGTCGACAGGATGGCGAAGGCGGCCGGCAGGATCGCCATGCCGGCCAGCAGCGACGCCACGTTGTTGCCGACGCCGATCGCCGTGGCGCTCCGCACCACGTTCTCCTCCCGCCGGACGTAGATCGCATAGGTGAGCAGCAGGCCCCAGCCCGCGCCCGTGGACCACGCCGACTGCGTGAGGGCCTCGAGCCACGTCCGATAGTTGAGCAGCGCCGACAGGTCCGGCTGGAACAGGAACGCCAGACCCCGGCCCGCCCCGTCGAGCGTCACGGAGCGGGCGACCGCAACCAGCAGCAGCACGAACAGCGTGGGAATCAGCACCCGGTTCGCGCGCTCTATGCCGCCCGCGACGCCGCGGGCGACGATGGCGGCGCCGATCGCGAGCGCGGCGACGTGGAACAGAATCGGCTGCCAGACCGACTGGCTGTACGCCTCCCAGTAGCCGCCGGCGTCGACCGCCAGCTCGCCCGTGAAGCTGGCGAAGACGTACTTCAGCGTCCAGCCCGTGACGACCGAGTAGTAGAACATGATCATGGTCGTGGTCACGACCACGAAGCCCCCCATCCAGGCGCGGCGGCGGCCGAGAAAGGTGGCGAAGGCGCCGATCGGCCCGCGCCGGGCGCCGCGTCCCAGACCGAACTCGGCGATCAGCAGCGGGAGCGACCACAGGACGAGAAACAGCGCCCAGGGAATCAGGAAGGCGGCGCCGCCGTTCTGCGCGGCGATGCGGGGGAACCTCCAGAGGTTGCCGGTACCGACGGCCATGCCCAGCCCGGCGGCGATGATCGCCCAGCGGGACGAGAACAGTTCGGGCTTCACCATGTTCCCAGATGTTCCCAGCCGAAGAGGCCCCTCCAGTGTAGCAGGCGCGGCACGCACCTTGCCATGGGTCGTATCAAGGCCTATACTTGGATCGATGCAACTTGGGGGATGCGCGTGACCCGCGAGGTCATCTTCATCAGCATGGCGGCCCGGGAGCTGGGAATGCACCCGCAGACCCTGCGCAAGTACGAGCGGCTGGGCCTCGTGCGGCCGACGCGGACCATCGGCAGCATGCGCCTCTACTCGAGCGAGCAGATCGAGCGGCTGCGCGTCATCAAGCGGCTGGTCGACGAGCTGGGCATCAACCTGGCCGGCGTGCAGCAGCTCCTGGAGGTGGCCGACGTCGTGGAGCGCATGCGCCCGCTGGTCGACGAGGAGGGCGGCTCGCGCAACAGCCGGCGTGCGCTCCGGCGGGAGCTCGATCGGCTCACCCGGCTGCTGGGACTGTAGCGGTCATGGAGTTCAAGGACTACTACCAGGTGCTGGGCGTTGCCCGCGACGCGGCGCCGGCGGCCATCAAGAAGGCGTACCGCAAGCTGGCGCGCCGGTACCATCCGGACGTCAATACCGGGGACGGCGCGGCCGAAAGGCGCTTCAAGGAGATCAACGAGGCGCACGAGGTGCTCGGCGATCCCGACAAGCGGCGCCGGTACGACGAGCTGGGCGCGAACTGGCGCCACTACGATCGGGCGCGGGCCGCGGGCGCGGGCCCCTTCGCGGGCGCGCCGTTCGGCTTCGGCGCCGCCCATACCTTCTCCGATTTCTTCGAGACCTTCTTCGGCGGGTCCGCCCCCGGCCGGCGCCCGGCGCGACCCGCCGGACGGGGCGCGGACATCGAGCACGTGCTCGAGCTGAGCCTCGACGAGGCATTCCGCGGGTCGACCCAGCGGCTCCTGATCCGCGGCGGCCCGCAGCCGCGGCCGGTCGACGTGCGCATCCCGGCCGGCGTGACGGACGGCGCGCTCATCCGCGTCGCGGGCAAGGGCGAGCCCGGGGCCGGGGGCTTCCCCGCGGGCGACCTGCTGCTGCGCGTGCGCGTCGCGCGGCATCCGCGCTTCAGCCTCCGCGACCGCGACCTGCACGTCGAGGTCGCCGTCCCGCTGACTACCGCGGTCCTCGGGGGCAGCGTCGAGGTGGTGCCGCTCGACGGGCAGCCGGTCCGCCTCAAGGTTCCGGCGGCCACCCAGCCGGGTCAGGTGTTTCGGCTCAAGGGCCGGGGGCTGCCCGGCGCCGGGCGGCGCGCCCGCGCCGGCGATCTGCTCGCCACGGCCCGCGTGACGATCCCGGAGCAGTTGAGCAGCGCCGAGCGCGCCCACTACGAGGCCCTCGCGGACCTCGCGAAGCAGACGGACCGGCAGGTGAAAAGGACGGTTGCGTGAGCATGAATCAAGCGACGGAGAAAGCGCAGGAGGCCCTGCTGTCGGCGCAGCAGCTCGCCGCGCAGGCGGGACATCCGGAGCTGGAGCCGGAGCACCTCCTCGTCGCGCTGGCGGAGCAGGCGGACGGCATCGTGCCCGGACTCCTGCGCCGGCTCGGCGTCGATCCGGCGGCGGTCGCTGCTGCGACGCGCGCCGAGGTCGCGAAGCTGCCGGCGGCCAGCGGGGGCGCAGCCCCCGGCCAGTCGGCGCGCCTGCGGCAGGTGCTCGAGCAGGCCGTGAGCGAGGCCCGGCGCCTCAAGGACGAGTACGTCAGCACGGAGCACCTGCTGATTGCCGTGGCCGCCGAGGGCGGGCGGGCGCCGGCCGCCCGGATTCTGCGCGCGCACGGCGTGGCCGGCGACCGGATCTACGAAGCGCTGACGTCGGTTCGCGGATCGCAACGGGTCACCGATCCGCACCCGGAAGGCAAGTACGAGGCGCTCGAGCGTTACGGGCGCGATCTCACGGAGCTTGCGCGTCAGGGCAAGCTCGACCCGGTGATCGGCCGCGACGAGGAGATCCGCCGGCTCGTGCAGGTGCTCTCGCGGCGCACGAAGAACAACCCCGTGCTCATCGGCGAGCCCGGCGTCGGCAAGACGGCCATCGTCGAGGGTCTCGCGCAACGCATCGTGCGGCAGGACGTGCCCGAGAGCCTGAAGCGGAAGCGGATTGTCGCCCTCGACATGGGCGCCCTCGTTGCGGGCGCCAAGTACCGCGGCGAGTTCGAGGAGCGGCTCAAGGCCGTGCTCAAGGAGGTGACCGACGCGGCCGGCGGCATCGTGCTGTTCATCGACGAGCTGCACACGGTGGTGGGAGCCGGCGCCGCGGAGGGCTCGATCGACGCGTCCAACATGCTGAAGCCGATGCTGGCGCGCGGCGAGCTGCACACGATCGGCGCCACGACCCTCGACGAGTACCGCAGGCACATCGAGAAGGACGCGGCGCTCGAGCGCCGCTTTCAGCCGGTGCTCGTCGCGGAGCCCACCGTCGAGGACACCATCAGCGTGCTGCGCGGCCTGCGGGAGCGTTACGAGATTCACCACGGCGTCAGGATCAAGGACGCGGCCCTCGTGGCGGCGGCCGTGCTGTCCCACCGCTACATCAGCGACCGCTTCCTGCCCGACAAGGCCATCGATCTCGTCGACGAGGCCGCCTCGAAGCTGCGGACCGAGATCGACTCGCTGCCGGTCGAGCTGGACGAGGCGCAGCGCCGCATCATGCAGCTCGAGATCGAGCGGGAAGCGTTGCGCAAGGAGACCGACGCCGCGTCCCGCGAAAGGCTGGCGCGGCTCGACAAGGAGCTTGCGGACCGCAAGGAGGAGCGCACCGGGCTCCGGACGCAGTGGGAGCAGGAGAAGGCGGCCATCCAGTCGTCCAGAACGCTCAAGGAGGAGCTCGAGGCGGTGCGCCACCAGATCGAGCGCGCGCAGCAGACGGGCAACTACGCCGAGGCGTCGGAGCTGCAGTACGGGCGCCTGCCCGAGCTCGAGCGGCAGTTGCGCGGCGCGGAGAGCGGCCAGCACGACGCGCCGGCGCAGAGCCGCATGCTGAAGGAGGAGGTCGGCGAGGAGGACATCGCCGAGGTCGTCAGCAAGTGGACGCACATCCCGGTCAGCAAGCTGGTGGAGGGCGAGATCCAGAAGCTGCTGCGCCTGGAGGACAGTCTGCGCGAGCGCGTCGTCGGCCAGGACGAGGCGGTGGCCGCCGTGGCGAACGCCATTCGCCGGGCGCGGGCCGGCCTGCAGGATCCGAACCGCCCCCTCGGCAGCTTCATCTTCCTGGGGCCTACCGGCGTCGGCAAGACGGAGCTGGCGCGCGCCCTCGCCGCGCTGCTGTTCGATGCCGACGACGCGCTGATTCGCATCGACATGTCCGAGTACCAGGAGCGGCACGCGGTCTCGCGCCTGATCGGCGCGCCGCCCGGCTACGTGGGCTACGAGGAGGCCGGGCAGTTGACCGAGGCGGTCCGGCGGCGGCCCTATGCCGTGGTGCTGCTCGACGAGATCGAGAAGGCGCACCCGGAAGTGCTCAACGTGCTGCTGCAACTGCTCGACGACGGCCGCTTGACCGACGGCAAGGGCCGCACGGTCGACTTCAGGAACGTCGTCACGATCATGACGTCGAACCTGGGCAGCCAGCACATCGCCGAGAGCAGCTCGGCGGCCGCCGGGGGCAAGCTGGACGCCAACGTGCGCCGGCAGGTCGACGACGTGCTGCGCGCGCACTTTCGACCGGAGTTCCTGAACCGCATCGACGAGATCATCTGCTTCCACGCCCTGGGGCGAGCGCACCTGGACGCCATCGTGGACATTCAACTGCGCCGGCTCGCCCGGCGGCTGGCGGACCGCAAGGTGACGCTCGAGCTGAGCGACGCCGCGAAGCGGCTATTGGCCGACGAGGGATTCGATCCGCGGTTCGGCGCCCGGCCGCTGAAGCGGGCGATTCAGCGGCTCGTCCTCGATCCGCTGGCCCGGCGCATGCTGCAGGGCGACTTCGGCGAGGGAGACCACGTGGTCGCCGGCGTCGAGAACGGCGGCGTCGCGTTCGCGAGGCGGGAGACGGTCAACGCGTAGGCGAGGAGCCGTCGAAGCCGATCCGGTTGTGGGAGCCGTCGCAGAACGGCTTGTTCTCCGACGCGCCGCAGCGGCACAGCGCGAAGGGCCGCCGCTCGACCGGCAGCTCGGCGCCGGCGGCGTCGGCGAGCGTGACGTCGTCGCCCTCAACGAGGAGCGGGCCGTTCTGTCGCACGGTGATCTTCGCCACGTTCGATTCTCCTCTACCCCATCTTCTGCATCGACGCCAGGAAGTCGGCGTTCGACTTCGTCTTGCCCATCTTGTCCAGCAGCAGCTCCATCGCCTCGACCGGCGACAGCGGATTGAGCACCTTGCGCAGGACCCAGACGCGGTTGAGATCGTCGCCGTCGAGCAGCAGCTCTTCCTTGCGCGTGCCGCTCTTCTGGATGTCGATGGCCGGAAACACCCGCTTGTCCACGAGCTTGCGCTCGAGGTGGATCTCCATGTTGCCCGTGCCCTTGAACTCCTCGAAGATCACGTCGTCCATGCGCGAGCCGGTGTCGACCAGCGCCGTCGCCATGATCGTGAGCGAGCCGCCCTCCTCGATGTTCCGCGCGGCGCCGAAGAACCGCTTGGGCTTCTGCAGCGCGTTCGAGTCGAGCCCGCCCGAGAGCACCTTGCCCGAAGGCGGAATGACGGTGTTGTAGGCCCGCGCCAGCCGCGTCACGGAATCGAGCAGGATGACGACGTCCTTGCGGTGCTCGACCAGACGCTTGGCCTTCTCGATGACCATCTCGGCCACCTGCACGTGCCGCTGGGCCGGCTCGTCGAAGGTCGACGACACGACCTCGCCGTCGACCGAGCGCTGCATGTCGGTCACTTCCTCCGGGCGCTCGTCGATCAGCAGCACGATGAGGTACACCTCGGAGTGGTTCTTGACGA
>CAYGCV010000250.1:0-6904 GCA_964348425.1 uncultured Vicinamibacteraceae bacterium
CACGCGCATGCCGCGGTTGTACTGGATCTGGGTGTCGGGGATGTCGATTTCCTGGGCGGGCGCGGCAGCGGCCGCCGCCAGCACGACGGCGGCCGCTGCGAGGGTTGTCCGCATGCGCACCGGGCTCACTGCTCCAGCCCCTCACCCTACTGGTTGTCGGTGTTGCGCGCGTTGCGGGCGGCGACGCGCGCCTTGTACTCTTCCTCGTCGATGTAGTAGTAGCTCACCCACGCGAACGACATCTCGTCGATGGTCCGCTGGCCGTACACCACGTTGTTGCGCGGGTCCGGGTTGACGCGCAGCGACTCCGAGTTGTCGTGCCAAGTCGAGATGTGGATGACGGTGCCGGGCGGCAGGACCGGCGCCGCCTCCTCCGCGTAGTTGTAGACCAGGTGCCAGTTGAAGCGCCACTGCGGCACGCAGTTGAGCGTCACCTGCCGCATGAGGGGCGCGGGCGAGTGCCCGGGCGCCTGCAGCAGCACGTTCCCCTCCTCGTCCGTCTGGGGAATGATGGCCTCGATGCACTGCGCCTGACCGCGCGTATGCAGGTGCGGCTGGAAGGCGGTGACCACGGCGGGCCGGGTCAGCATGGTGTAGCCGTCGGTGCGGACGTTGCGCTGCCCCGCCGGAATCAGCAGGTCGTCGTCGTCGCCCATGTGCTGGCTGACGAGCTGGTACTTCGGCACGTACCCCTCGGGATACAGCTTCATGCCGACGTGCACCATGATCGGCAGCTCCTCGCCGTACGGGTGCAGGTGGAGACCGAAGCGGATCTGCGTGCCGGCCTTGATCAGGCGGCCCGTGTCGTCGTCGAAGACGTCGCCGTTCTTCCCGACCGCGTACTCGTTGAGGAAGTTGCCCTTGGCCAGGTCCTCGTCGTACTCCGTCATGGTGGTGATGACGTGGTGCACCGCCTCGAGGCTGTTGGCGTCCGGCTTCACCTCCACCGCCTTGATGTAGCGGTCGACGGTCAGGCCGGGGTCCGCGAGGATGTTCGGGAACTCGTCGGGTCCCTCCGCCGGCAGCAGGTACGGCTCGGGCATCGAGACGATCAGATCCGGCTGACCGATCTGCCAGGCGTTGGCGTCCGGAAACTCGAGCGGCGGCGGCGCGTCGGCCGGGTTCCCGCGCGGCGCCCCGGCGTCGACCCAGGCCGCGATGGTGGCGATCTCCCCATCGGTCAGCGACGGATCGTCCTTGAAGTCCTGGATGCCGATGCGCCGATCGATGTACCAGGGAGGCATCTCGCGCGCCTCGACGTTGCGCTTGATGGAGCGGGCCCAGGGCCGCACGTCCTCGTACGAGACCAGCGACATGGGCGCGATGGCGCCGGGCCGGTGACAGCTCTGGCAACTGCGCTGCAGGATCGGCAGCACGTCCCTGGTGAACGTCGCCTCGCCGTCGGCGGCCGCGGTCTGCGCCAGCGCGGGCGCCCCACCCAGCAGCAACAGCAGCAGCATGGCCGCGCATCCGAACAGACGGGACGCCGCGGTCCCGCCGCACCAGTTCCCACTCTTCACATCACACCTCCCGCAACAGGAACGTCCGACGCAGACGCCCCGCGAATTATAGCAGCGGCTACAGGTCCCAGAGCTGCGTCACCCGGCCCGTGCTGTCGCCGAGCCGCTCGGCCGGCACGCCCATCCTGTCGAGCAGCGTCATCCACAGGTTGGTGACCGGCGTCTCGTCCGGGTAGCGGACGTGGCGTCCGCTGCGCAGCCCGGCCGCCCGGCCGCCGACCAGCGCAATCGGCAGATTGTCGTGGAAATGCGTGTTGCTGTCGCTGATGCCGGCCCCGTACACCAGCAGCGACTGATCCAGCAGCGAGCCGTCGCCGTCGGGCGTCGACGCGAGCCGGTCCACCAGGTGCGCGAACTGCTCCACGTGGTAGCGGTTCACCTGGCCGAGATCGTCGATCTTGACCGGATCGTTCTCGTGGTGCGACAGCGGGTGGTGCGAGTCGGAGATGCCGATCTCCGGATACGGGCGGCTGCTCACCTCGCGGCCGATCATGAACGTGGCCACGCGCGTCAGATCGGTCTGGTACGCCAGCGCCAGCAGGTCGAACATCAGCTTCGCGTGCGCGGCGAAGTCGTTCGGGATCCCGGGTGGCTGCTCCACGACCGGCATCTCCCGGCCGCTCTGCGCCTCGGCCATCTGGATGCGGCGCTCCACGTCGCGCACCGCGTCCAGGTACTCCGTGAGCTTGACCCGGTCGCCGGGAGCCAGGCGCAGCTCGAGCGCCGCCGCCTTGTCGGAGACGGAATCGAGAATGCTGCGATCGCGGCGCAGGCGGGCCAGCCGCGCGGCCGGCTCGGTGCTGACGGCCGCGCCGAACATCCGCTCGAACAGGGCGCGCGGGTCGTTCTCCATCGGCAGCGGCGTGGTCGGCGTCCGCCAGGCGATGGTGTTGGTGTAGGCGCACGCGTAGGTGCCGTCGCAGGCGCCCAGCAGCTCGACGGACTCGAGGGCCAGCTCCAGCGAGGCCAGTTGCGTGTCGGCGGCCAGCTCGCGGGCGGCAATCTGGTCCGCCGATATCCCGGCCAGCACGTCCGCGGCCGTCGTGCGCTTGATGTGCATGCCGGTCAGGTAGCTGCCGGCGGCCCGGGCGTGGTCACCGCCGCCCTCGCCCGGACGCGGGTACGCCTCCATGGCGGCCAGCCCTGACAGCACCGTCAGCTCGCCCCGGTGCGGCGCCAGCGGCGCGAGCGTCCGCGGCAGGTCGAACCCGGCCCCTTCGGCCGCGGGCACCCAGTACTTCATCGCCATGCCGTTGGGCACGTAGAAGAAGCCGATGCGGCGCACGGGCGCGGCCGCGGTCCGGCCCAGCGCCGTCAGCGCCGGCACCATCCCGTCGAGCAGCGGCAGGGCGAGCGAGGCGCCGATGCCCCGCAGCAACGTACGCCGCGGCAAGTGCTTCCTGGTGATGATCATGATTCCGGCACCTTGCGCATCCGAAACGGAACGCTCTCCACGATGCCCAGGACGATGTCCGACCAGCGATAGCTGGTCGCCGCCGCGTCGCGCACGATGGCCCGCACGGCCGGCGCGTCGTGATGCTCGACGCCGCGTCCCAGCGCGTACGTCATCAGCTTCTCGCTGAAGTTGCCGACGAACTCCTCCTGCCGCTCCAGCAGCGCCCGGCGAAAGGCCACCGGGCCGTCCACCCTCGAGCCGTCGGGCAGATCGGCGCTGGCGTCGATGGGCAGGCCGGCCTCCGCGTCGCGCCAGCGGCCGATCGGATCGAAGTTCTCCAGGGCGAAGCCGAGCGGATCCATCCGGGCGTGGCAGCTCGCGCAGACCGGATTCGCGCGATGCTGCTCGAGCCGCTCGCGCACGGTCGTCGGCGTGGTTCGCGAGCCCTCCTCGAGCGACGGCACGTCGGGCGGGGGCGGGGGCGGGGGCGCGCCCAGCAGATTCTCGAGCACCCACTTGCCGCGCAGGACCGGCGAGGTCCGGTTGGGATACGACGTCACGGTGAGCACGCTGCCGTGGCCGAGCAGGCCGTGCCGCCGCTCGTCCGCCAGCGCCACCCGCCGGAAATGACCGCCATAGACGTCAGGAATGCCGTAGTGCTCCGCCAGGCGGCTGTTGACGAACGTATAATCGGCCCGCAGCAGGTCGAGCACGCTGCGGTCGCGCCGGAACTGATCGTGGAAGAACAGCTCGGTCTCGCGCGCGAGCGCCTCCCGCAGGTCGCCGTCGAAACCGGGAAAGAGCGCGCGGTCCGGCTCGGCGAAGCGCACGTTGCGCACCAGCAGCCACTGGCTGGCGAAGTTGTCGACCAGCGCCGCCGCGCGGGGGTCGGCCAGCATGCGGCGCACCTGGGCCTCCAGCACGCCGGGGCTGCCGAGCGCGCCGCGCTCCGCCACCGCCAGCAGCTCGTCGTCCGGCATGCTGCTCCACAGGAAGAACGACAGCCGCGAGGCCAGCTCGACGTCGCTCAGCGCGTGCACCGTGCCGGCGGCCAGCCCGGGCGGGTCGTGCTCGACGCGGAACAGGAACTCCGGGTCGACGAGCAGACGCTCGAGCGCGGCCTGAATGCCGCTGTCGAACGTGCCAGCGGCCCGGCCGGCCGCATGGAATTCGAGCAGGGCGTCGATGTCGGCCGCCGCAACGGGCCGCCGGAACGCCCGCCGGGCCAGCGCCGAGAGAATCTCCCGGGCGCAGGGCGTCTCCTCCTCGGGCCGCTCCGGGCGGCACGTGAAGATCCGCCGCCGGCTCGGCGTGTCGGCGGGCGGCGACGCCGCGTACGGCCCCAGAATCTCGACCGACTCCACCGCCGGACTGCGGCTCAGCCGGCCGCCTGCCTCGGTGACGCCGGCGTACCTGGCAAAGGTCACCCCGACCAGGCGGGTCCCGGCCGGCACCGGCAGCCGCACCGCCAGCCCCTCGTCGGCGGTGTTGTCGTAGATCTTGCGCCTGAGCAGATCGGGCCGGTCCGGCGGGATCGGCTCCTGGCTGTCGTAGGTGAGCCCCTTCAGCGCCTCGTCGCTGCCGACGGTGAACGTCCTGATCCGCCGGCGGTCCAGGCGGATCTCCAGCCGGTCGCCCCGATCGAGCCCCGCGATGCCGTAGTCGCCGTCCCGCCGCAGGCGCACCTTGATCAGGTACTCGCCGTCGAGCGGAAAGGTGTGCCTCACCGACAATCCGCCGCGGGTGCCGAACGGCAGCGCCTCGCTCGTCCGCTCCTGCTGCCTCGCGCGCCGGGGTGCATCGTAACGGGTGCTGGCCGGACGCAGCAGCGGGTCGCCGATTGCCAGCCGCCCGATCCTGGTCGCCGCCGCCAGGTAGCGGTCCAGGAGCGCCGGCGACATCGTCAGCACGTCGGCGTTGTTGTCGAATCCGAAGCCCGAGTCGTCCGCCGGCAGCAGCGCCCGCCCGTCGATCTCGAGCGCCAGCAGGTCGCGGATGACGTTGACGTACTCGGTGCGGTTCAGGCGGTGCACCGCGGGGCGGCCGGGATCGGGCGCGGCCGCGGCGACGGCATCGAGGGCGGACGCAAGCTCGCTCGCAAACCGTCCGGCGGCAGCGCCGGCGGGGCGGGGCCGGCCTGCCGGCGGCATCTGGCCGCTGCGGACCTTGCGCAGCACCTTCTCCCACACGGCCGTGTTCGCGGCGATGTCCGCGACGTCCACCGCCGTCGACTCGAGCACCAGCCCCGCGGTCTCGAGCCGCTCGTTGTGGCACGCGATGCAGTAGGTGTCCAGCAACTGGCGGCGATCGGCGGCCGCCGCCGCCGCCGCGCCTGCCGCCCGCGGCAGCGCGGCAATGGCCAGGAGGACGGCTGCCGCGCAGGGCGCCCACCACCTTCGCCCGTTTGCTCGTCTGTACATTCGGCCAAGCCAGTTTACCCGCCTGCCGGACCGTTTACAAGCCGCTTCCGATTCGGCTATCGTAGCCGGAAACGCCTGCATTCATAAGGAGTTGGCCGTGATCTCGAGATGTCGCAACGGCGGCCGGACGATGCTGGCCGCGGGGACGCTCGCGCTGTTGGCGGCAGCGGCTCCGACGGCGAGCGACGATCTGCCGCTCGCGGCCGCCGCCGAGCGCCAGGACTGGCGCGCCCTGCACGCCCTGCTGGCGGCAGGGGCCGGCGTGAACACGGCCCAGGCCGACGGCGCCACGGCGCTGCACTGGGCCGCGCACTGGGACGCCCTGGCGGCGGTGGAGACGCTGCTGCAGGCCGGCGCGGATGTCGACGCGGCCAACGACCACGGCGTCACGCCCCTGTTTCTCGCCGCCGAGAACGGGAGCGCGCCGGTGGCCGAGCGCCTGCTGGCGGCAGGGGCCGACGCGTCCGCGACGCTGCCGGCGGACGGCGAGACCGTGCTCATGCGGGCGGCGCACTCGGGCAGCGCCGCCCTCGTGAGGATGCTCCTCGACCGCGGCGCGGATCCGCACGCGCGCGCGGTCCGGTCCGGGCAGACCGCCCTGATGTGGGCGGTCGCGGAGAGCCACGCCGCCGCCGCCCGCGAGCTGATCGCGCGCGGCGCCGACGTGCGAGACCGGTCGCACGGGCACTACACCCCGCTGCTGTTCGCCGCCCGGCAGGGCGACGTGGCCATCGCCGCGATGCTGCTGGACGCCGGCGTCCCGGTGGACCGCGACGGCCCGGGGCCGGCGCCCCTGGTGGTCGCGATCGAGCACGGGCGCGTGCCGTTCGCCCGCTTCCTGCTCGAGCGGGGCGCCGACCCGGACATCGTGATGCACAACGGCAGCACGCCGCTCGCCGCCGCCTTCGCCATCGGCGGCCGGCAGCTCGGCTACGATCCCGACGCGGTGGTGTACGAGCCGCCCGACAAGCTGGACCTCGTCCGCGATCTGCTGGCCGCCGGAGCCGACCCCAACCGCCGGCGGGGCGTGCCCGAGGCCGGCGCGCGCGTCTACTCCCCCGACGGGCAGGCGTCCGGCTTCGACCGCGGCCCCACCGATCCCGACAACTTCGGCGTGGCGCGGAGCTGGATCGGCGCGTCCCCCTTCTGGGTCGCCGCGCACAAGGCAGACGTCACCCTCCTCGAGCTGCTGCTCGACGCCGGTGCCGATCCGCCCGTGACCACGGAGGACGGCACCACGCCGCTGATGGTCGCCGCCGGCCTCGGCCACGCCGGCGACCGCTACGAGAAGTTCTGGTCGGCAGGGGCAGCACGCGAGGCGGTCGAGCTCCTCGTCGAGCGGGGCGCCGACGTCAACGCGGCCAACGACGCGGGGTTCACCGCGCTGCACGGCACCGCGTTCGTCGGTGCGGAGGCCGCCGCCGACTATCTCGTCGCGCAAGGCGCCGACCTGAACGCGCAGGACTTCGCCGGGCGCACCCCGTACCGGATCGCCCAGGGCCACAAGGGCGGCGGGATGTCGTTCGTCGCGCGGCCCGGCACGGTGGAGCTGCTGGCGCGGCTCGGCG
>CAYGCV010000251.1:0-6903 GCA_964348425.1 uncultured Vicinamibacteraceae bacterium
CAGGATGCGCGCCGCGTCGTCGAGGCCGTAGAGCCACTTGGTCGACTCGCTCTGGAAGCGGTTGACCACCTCCTGGGCGCGGTCGATGTCGATCACGGGCTTGGGATCGGGCTGCGGCCGCGCCCCGGTCTGCACCGCGGGCGCCGCCGCGGCGCTGCCGTTGCCCGCCTCGGCGGGCGGAGCAGCCGCCGCCGGCTGCGGGGCGGGCGGCGTCTGCGGCTGCGCGGCGGTCTGCGTCTCGGGATTGCCTTCGGGCTTCATGTCGACGGACATCGAGGTCTCCTCCTCGTCAGCGCACCCCGAAACCGACCGTCATGCCCACGTAGACTTCCCGGCCCGGCGAGGGCTCGTAGTAGCGTCCGCCGAAGGCGTTCGTGATCGTCGAGGAGTTGTAGCGTTCACCGAAGAGGTTGTCGATTCCGACGAACGGCCGGAAGTCGGCGTCGCCACCCTTCGTGTCGAAGGCGAAGCGCAGGTCCACTACGGTGTAGGCCCAGTTGTGGGCGGTGTTCGCGTTGTTGAGCGTGTACTCGTCGACCCAGCGCACCGTCGCCATCGACGTCATGCCGAAGGGCGCGCGGTGGGTCACGCCGCCGAACACGCGGTGCGGCGGCGCGCCCGGCTCCATGAAGCCGCCGTAGTCGGTGCCGTTCAGGACGAAGCGGTCGAACATGAAGTCCTGGTAGGTGTAGGCCAGGCGCGCGCTGAACGTGGAGTCGGGCACCCACTCGACCAGCATCTCGACCCCGTTGCGCGAGGTCTCGCCGGCGTTGACCTGGAAGATCTCGTCGTCGGGGCGCTGCACCGGCACGAACGCGTTGGTCACGTTGGCCGTGTAGAAGGCCACCTCGTAGCGCAGGCGGGCCGGCTCGGCGAGGCCCCGGATGCCGAACTCGAAGCTGGTCAGGTCCTCGGGCTCGAGGTCCTGGTTGAACCCGCCCTCCCCCGTCGGCGTGTTCGACAGCTCGACCGTCGTCGGCGTCTCGTAGGCGGTCGACAGGTTCGCGAACAGGTTCATGTTCTCCGTCGCGGCCACGGTCACGCCGACCGACGGGCTGACCGCGTCCATCGTTCGGTCGCCGGTCTGGTCGCCGTCGTCCAGCTTCCGGTCGCCGGCCCGGAAATCATAGTAGTTCCAGCGCACGCCGGCGGTGAACCGCACGCGGTCGGTCGGCGCGATGCCGATCTGGGCGAACGGACCGGCCGACATGACGTCCTCGGTCTGGTCGACGCGCAGGTCGGTGGACGAGCCGTCGCCGGCCTGCCCGAACTCCATGCGGTCGTCGTTCTGGGTCGCCACGTCCACGCCGGCCGCCCAGTCGATGGTCACCGCCCCGGCCTCGGCCGCGCCCACGTACTCGGAGCGGAACCCGAACCCCGTGCGGCCCAGCTCGATGTTGCGGAAGGCGCCGATGGCGTCCAGGTCGCGCCACATGCCCCAGCCGGTGGCGCGGAATCGCTGCGTGTCGCTGAAGCGGTGCTCCAGCGTCACGCCGCCCTGGCCCTGGCTCGCGCCCTCGCCCCAGCCGCGGGCGGCCGCGATGCCGCGCGCCAGGCAGGCGCCGGCAATGCAGTCGCCGTCGGCGCCGCGCTGCGGCGCCGTGCGCGCGTCCTCGCGGTTGAGGAAGCTCGGGCTCTGGGCGAACGGCGCGTCGTACAGGTTGAAGATGCCGCGGATCTCGGTGTCGGCCGTCAGCTCGCGCCGCACGACGAAGTTGGCCTGCGTGATCTCGGCGTGGGCGTTCTGGCGGAAGCCGTCGGTCTCGAAGCGGCTGATGCTGGCCATGAACTGCGTGCCGGTGTTGCCGCCGTCCAGGCGCACCTGCTGCCGGTTGTAGCCGTGGCTGCCGAACTGGATGTCGGGCGTGATCGTCAGCCGGCGCGACGTGTCGAAGGTGGTCTCCAGGTTGATGACGCCGCCCGCCGAGTTGCCGTAGAGCACCGAGCTGGGGCCGCGGATGACGTCGATGCGGCCGACCGAGCCCAGGTCGACGTTGCCCGGCTCGGTCGTGCCGTCGGCCGTCGTGATCGGGATGCCGTCCTGGAGGATGGCCAGCCCGCGCAGGCCGAAGCGCGGCTCCGGCGCCCGGATGCTCAGGCCGATGCCGCCCGACAGGCCGTAGTTGCGCCGGTTCTGCACGAACAGCCCGGGAATGCCGCGCAGCGCCTCGTCGAGCGACGCGCGGCGCTGCCCGACCTCGATCGTGTCGCGCTGCACGACCGTGACGGAGGTGGGCACGAGCTCGAGCACCTGGTCCGTGCGGGTGACGGTGACCGTCTCCGCGAGCGGCGCGATGCCGAGCACGATGTCGTGGGCGAGCGCGCCGTCGCCGAGCGTCACCGCCCGCGGCTCGGTCCGGAAGCCGGGCAGGATGCCCTGCACGGTGTAGTCGCCCGCCGCGAGCCCGACCATGCGGTACTCGCCCCGGCTGTCGGTCACCACGCTCCGCGAGCGGCCGCTGTCCGCGCTGGTCACGGTGACCGTGACGCCCGGCAGCACGGCGCCGCTGTCGTCCCGCACCGTCCCCTCGAGCGTGCCGCCCGAACCCTGCGCCGCGGCGCCGGCCGCGCTCCCGGAGACCAGGAGCAGGCCGCCGAGCAGGCAGGCAGCCAGCCGGCCCGCCGCGCTGGGCACGTCCGTGCGCATGTTCCGTCGCAACTCCTTCCGCCGCATGGACACCCCGGCATCGCGGCGCTGCCGGGCATCCGGAATCGGCCGGCCGGCGCGGCTACGCGGTGGCGGCGCGGCCGGGCGGCCGCGCCAGGGCCAACGACACCAGCGCCACGACCGCGAGACCGGAGGCGATGAAGAACGCCTGCCGGTAGTCGCCCGTGGCGTCGAAGACGCGGCCGGCAATCACCGGACCGACGATGCCGGCGACACCCCAGGCCGAGAACAGCAGGCCGTAGTTAACCCCCATGTGCCGCGTGCCGTAGAAGTCGGCGCAGGTGGAGGCGAAGACCGACAACAGCGTGCCGTAGCAGTAGTAGATCACGACGAGCAGGAGGTAGAAGAGCGCCACCTGCCCGGCGAAGCTGTAGAAGACGGGCAGCGCCGCGGCCGAGACCAGCACCATCAGCCGCAACGTGTTGAGCCGGCCGAACGTGTCGGACATCCACCCCGACAGGACGCGCCCGCCGGTGTTGCCGATCGCGCCGATCGTCAGGCCGAGGCCGGCGGCGGCGCCGAGGCCCGCCGCCTCGCCCACGGGCACGAGCTGACTGATCACCATCAGCCCGGCGGCCGACCCGAGGCAGTAGGCGATCCACAGCAGGTAGAAGGTGCGCGTGCGCACCATCTCGCGCGTGGCGAAGTCGCGCCCCGCCGCCGCCGCCCGGGGCGCGGCGCCGCCGGCCGCCGGCGCGGGCGCCGCGGTCGGGGGCCGGTAGCCCTCCGGCGGATTCCGCAGCAGCCAGGCCGCCACGAGCGTCATGACCAGGAAGATCGCGCCGGAGATCTGCATCGTCCCCTGCCAGCCGTAGGCCGGAATCAGCACCTCGCGGGCCAGGGGACCGTAGATGCCGGAGCCCGCCCCGTAGCCGCCCACGACGAGGCCGATCGCGAGGCCGCGGCGGTCGGGAAACCACTTCGAGCAGACCGGGATCGGGATGGCGTAGCCGAAGCCGTTCCCGGCGCCCGCCAGCGCCCCGAACGTGACGTAGAGCCACAGCAGCGACTCGGTCTGGCTGGCCAGGAAGAAGCCCAGCGCGTAGAGGATGCCGCCCGCCGCGGCGCCGCGCCGCGGCCCGAAGCGGTCCTGCAGGAAGCCGGCCACGACGAACCAGGAGCCGATCGAGAGGATGGCGATGGTGAAGACGACGGAGACCTGCGTGCGCGTCCACCCGAAGTCGGCGTCGAACGGCGCGACGAAGACGCTCCAGGCGTAGATGACGCCGAGCGCCAGATTCATCAACACGCCGCCAACGACAACGAGCCATCGGTTCATGGTCGGTCCGGGTGTGAAAGAATTGTGAAAGCCTAGCTTCTCGCGGCCGAGTGGTCAACAAAAGCGGCTGCATTTCTTGGCGGTCTGGAGGGTGTGGCGCGTGGCGGACGGCACTTCATCTGCGGTCGTGAGAGCGGTCGGCAACCTCGGCGAGCGGTTGTCCGATTTCACCCAGCGCTGGATCCCGGACTCGTGGGTCGTCTGCATGATCCTGACGGTGATGGCGATCGTGCTGGCCATGTTCGGCGCCAGCGCCACCCTCAACGAGGCGGTGCTCGCCTGGGGCGGCGGCATGTGGCAGCTCCTGGAGCTGGCCATGCAGTTCAGCATCGCCATGATCGCCGCCCATGCCTGCGTGTCGTCGCGGCCCGTGTTCAACATGCTGGACCGGCTCGCCAACCTCCCCGACAAGCAGCGCCCGGTGCAGGCGGTGGTAATGCTGGCGGTCTTCTCGATGACCATCGGCTACGTGAACTGGGCCCTCAGCCTGGTGGCCTCGGCGCTGTTCGTGCCGTTCGTGGCGCGGCGCAACCCGAACGCGGACATCCGCGTGCTGATCGGGGCGGCCTATCTGGGGGTGGGCACGATCTGGCACGGCGGCCTGTCCGGCTCGGCGCCGCTGATCCTGGCCACGCCCGGCAACCCGCTGCTCGAGCCGGGCTCGGGCGAGCCGGTCATCGACCGGCTCATCCCGGTGACCGAGAGCCTGTTCAACCCGTTCAACCTGACCTACGTGGTCGTCCTGTTCCTGGTGGCGCTCGGCACCATCGCCGTGCTCCATCCGCGCGGCAGGCCGCGGACGCTGACCGCCGAGCAGATCGACCGCATCATGCCGCGGCTGCCGGAGACCGACGAGCGGACGACGCCGGCCAGGCGCCTGGAAGGATTCCCCGGCTGGATCTGGCTGGCGGCGATCCTGATCGGCTACCCGCTCGGCCATTCCATCGTCACGCGCGGCTTCGGGGCGAGCTGGACGATCAACGCCTACAACGCCGTGTTCCTCGTCTCGGCCCTGCTGCTGCAGGCCCGGCCGGCCAACCTGGTGCGCGCCTTCGCCAACGGCGCGCGCACCGCGTCGGGGGTGATCCTGCAGTTCCCGTTCTACGCCGGCATCTTCGGCGTCATCAACAACACCGATCTCGGGAGCTGGCTGGGCGACCTGTTCGTGCGCTTCGCCACCACCGAGAGCTACCCGCTGGTGGTCTACTTCTACTCGGGCTTCATGAACCTGTTCGTGCCGTCGGCCGGCTCGAAGTGGCTCATCGAGGCGCCCTACCTGCTGCCGGCCGCGCAGGAGCTCGGCGTGTCGGCCACGACCACCGTCCTGGCGTACGCCTACGGCGACTCGACGACGAACCTGATCCAGCCCTTCTGGGCCATCCCGATCCTGACCGTCACCGGCCTGCGCTTCGGCGACGTGCTGGGCTACACGGGCATCGTCGCGGTCGTGTGCACGATCACCAGCGTGATCGCGATGCTGCTCATCCCGGCGGCGCTGTAGGGCGCCCCCCCTACGCGGCGGCGAGCTGGCGGAGGACGTAGGGCAGGATGCCGCCGTGGCGGTAGTAGTGCAGCTCCTCGGGCGTGTCGATGCGGGCCGTCGCGACGAACTCCGTTGTCGACCCGTCGGCTGCCGTGGCAAGGACGCGGACGTCGCTGCGCGGCGCCAGCCCGTCGGCGATGCCGCCGAGCTCGTACGACTCCGCGCCGGTCAGCCCGAGGCCGGCCGCGCTCTGGCCGTCCCCGAACACCAGGGGCAGCACGCCCATGAACACCAGGTTGCTGCGGTGGATGCGCTCGAAGCTCTCGGCGATGACGGCGCGGACGCCGAGCAGCAGCGTGCCCTTGGCGGCCCAGTCGCGCGATGACCCGGAGCCGTACTCCTTGCCGGCGAGCACCACGAGCGGGGTGCCCTCGGCCTGGTAGCGCATGGCGGCGTCGTAGATGGTCATCTGCTCACCGCCGGGCTGATGCCGGGTCCAGCCGCCCTCGGTGCCGGGGGCCAGCCGGTTCCGCAGCCGGATGTTGGCGAACGTGCCGCGCATCATCACCTCGTGGTTGCCGCGGCGGCTGCCGAACGAGTTGAAGTCGCGCGGGTCCACGCCCTGGGCGATCAGGTAGCGCCCGGCGGGGCCGTCGGGCGGGATGGCGCCCGCCGGCGAGATGTGGTCGGTAGTGACGCTGTCGCCGAGCAGCGCCAGCACCCGCGCGCCGGCGATGTCGCCCGGCGGCGCCGGCTCGGCCTCGAGGGTCTGGAAGAACGGCGGGTGGCGCACGTAGGTCGACTCGTCGGTCCAGGCGAAGCGGTCGCCCCCGGGCGCGAACAGGCCGCGCCAGCGCTCGTCGCCGTCGAACACGGCGCCGTACTTGGCGGTGAACTGCTCGGTCCGCAGCGCGGCGGCCAGGGCCTCCTGCACCTCGGCCGCCGACGGCCACAGGTCCTTCAGATAGACGTCCTCGCCGTTCGCGCCGCGCCCGAGCGGCTCGGTCGTCAGGTCGACCGTCATGCGGCCGGCGAGCGCGTAGGCAACCACGAGCGGCGGCGACGCGAGATAGTTGGCGCGCACGAGCGGCTGCACGCGCCCCTCGAAGTTGCGGTTGCCGCTGAGCACGGACGTCACGACGAGGTCGCGCTCGCGCACCGCCGCGGCCACCTCGGCGGGCAGGGGTCCGCTGTTGCCGATGCAGGTGGTGCAGCCGTAGCCGACCAGGCCGAAGCCGAGCTGCTCGAGCGGCTCGAGCAGGCCGGCCGCGCGCAGGTACTCGGTGACGACGAGCGAGCCGGGCGCCAGGCTGGTCTTGACCCACGGCCGCGGGCGCAGGCCGAGCGCCGCCGCGCGCCGGGCCACCAGCCCCGCGGCGATCATGACGCTCGGGTTCGAGGTGTTCGTGCAGCTCGTGATGGCGGCAATCACGACGGCGCCGTCGTCCACGCCCGGCGCGGCGGCGGCCGCGC
>CAYGCV010000252.1:0-6880 GCA_964348425.1 uncultured Vicinamibacteraceae bacterium
GCGCATGTCAGGATACGCCGGTCTCGTTCCGAAAACAAGTTAGCGCCTATGGGTAACGACCCCGCCCCGTACGCCACCCGCGCGTGCCGCCCCGCATCCCCGAACGCCTCGACCATCAGATCGGAGAACCCGTTGATCACCGCCGGCTGCTCCCCAAAGTCGGGACCGGCGTTCACCAACCCCATCACGCGCACGACCCGCACGACCCGGTCCAGGTCGCCAACGGCGTCCTTCACCGCCGCGAGCGCCTGCAGGGCGCACGAGCGCGCCGCCTGGTAGGCCGCGTCGACGTCCATCGTGTCGCCGACCCGGCCGGTGATCAGCCGGCCGTTGGCATCACGGGGTATCTGCCCCGCGACGAACAGCAGGTTGCCGGTGCGCACGGTCGGGACGTAGTTGGCGACGGGGCTGGCTGCCGGCGGCAGCTCGAGGCCGAGGGCGGCCAGGCGATCTTCGACGGTGGACACGATTCGCGGCTCCTTGGTCTTGAACGCGCCCACCCCTCAGCCCGGCTCAGTTGACTCGTCCGATTCGGCCGCCTCGCCCGTGTAGAACGCGGCCGTGCGCCGGGCCGCCGCCCGCGCGGCGTCGGCGTCCTCGCCGGCCGCGACGGCCGCCTGCTCCCACCCCTCGCTGCTGCCGATGATGAACGCCCTGCCCTCCGGCGAGGCGGCGAACGCGACCTCGTCCGGCTTCGGCGCGGTCGGCTGCGCGAGGTGTAGCGCGAGCCCGGCGAGCGCCATCTCCCAGCCCACGCCGGTCGCCCCCGGCCCGAACTGGTCGAAGGGTGGCGCGCGGTGCGAGGTGTGCGTGAGCGCCAGCCGTGCGCCGCCGGCGCCGTCGTCCGTGAGGCGCACCTCCACCCAGCTCACCTGCCCGCCGAACTCCCAGGTCAGCGCGAAGCTCGACGGCCGCCGGCAGGCGGTGACCGTGCCGCCGGCGTTGCCCTCGATCTGATAGTGGCCTCCCAGCTCAAGCTGGCCGCTGATCGGCGCGAACCAGCGCGGGATGCGCTCGGCGTTGGTTACGGCGTCCCACAGGTCGTCGACCGTCGTCGGGTAGCTGCGCGCGAGCGTGACCGTGCGGGCGGGCCGGCCGTCGCGCTCCAGCAGCAACGTGGCGCGTTCGACGGCGGCGAGGTGGGCTCCGGCGTCGAAGTCCATGGGACTACGCCCCGGATACCGCGGCGTCCTCCTTGTCCCAGTAGCGGCCGTACTCCTGGAGGAAGGTCAGGCTCTCGAACGAGTCCATGCGGTCGAGGAAGAGCACGCCGTCGAGGTGGTCGGTCTCGTGCTGGATGACGCGCGCCGGGAAGCCCGAGGCGGTCATCGAGACCTGGATGCCGAAGCGGTCGAAGGCGGTCACGCGGATGTCGGTCGCGCGCGGGACGCGGCCGCGCAGGTCGGGGATGCTGAGGCAGCCCTCCCAGTCCTCCGCGGTCGCGGCGCCGACGGGCTCGACCACCGGGTTGATCAGCACCACGGGCGGCATGCTGGAGTCGGGGTCGTCGACGCCGGCCACGAACAGGCGCAGGCTCTCGTGCACCTGCGGCGCGGCGAGGCCGATGCCGCGGTACTCGCGCATGGTCTCGAACATGTCGTCGATGAGGCGCTGGACGGCCGGCGTGTCGATCGCCGACGGCTCCAGGGGCTGCGCCGGGGTGCGCAGCACGGGGTGCCCCATGCGCGCCACCTTCAGGATAGACATGCCCCTCGATTATACGGTAGCGTCGGTCTGCCGATGCCGGCCCACCAGCACGACGCGCCCTACCGCTTCTGCCCCCTGTGCGGGGGCGGGCTCGAGCCGCGGGTGATCAAGGCCGGCGAGCCCGAGCGGCCCGTCTGCGGGGGTTGCGGCCACGTCGTCTACCTCGACCCGAAGATTGCGGTCGGCACGGTCATCCGCAACGCTGACGGCGAGCTGGCCCTCGTGCGGCGCTCCATCGAGCCCGGCTACGGCAAGTGGGTCTTCCCCGGGGGCTACGTGGACCGCGGCGAGGTGCTCGCGGCGGCGGCCGGCCGCGAGGCGCTGGAGGAGGCCAACCTGCGCATCCGCCTGGACGGCCTGATCAACCTCTATTCCTACGCGGGGCGCGCGCCCATCATCGTCGTCTACGCCGCGACCGCCGTGGGGGGCGAACTGCGGGCGGACGACGAGTCGCTCGAGGCCGCCTGGTTCCCGGTGGACGCCATTCCCTGGGGGGAGCTCGCCTTCCGCAGCACCGGGGATGCGCTGCGCGACTACCTCAGGGGGATCCTGCACCCGCATCTGCCGGAAAGCTGAAGTCCTCGCGCTCGGCATTCTCCAGCGCGTGGGCGACCATGGCGTCGATGGGCAGCCCCGCCTCCGCCGCCTCGACCTCGCCGCGCCGGGCCTTCGTCACCGGATGGCGCGGCGTGAAGAGCTGGCAGCAGTCCTGGTCGGGGATGATCGAGATGGGGTACGTGCCCAGCGCGGCCGCCTCGTCGGAGATCTCGTTCTTGTCGGAGCCGACCAGCGGCCGCAGGATCGGCAGGTCCGACACCACCGAGTCGATGACGGCCATGTTCTCGAGCGTTTGCGACGCCACCTGGCCGAGGGCCTCGCCGGTGACCAGCGCCCCCGCGCCGGCCGCCCGCGCCAGCCGTTCGGCGATGCGCATCATCAGCCGGCGGTAGAGCACCACCCGCAGCGGCGGCGGGGCCGAGACCACCACCTGCCGCTGGAGGTCGCCGAACGCCACCATGTAGAGGCGCGAGCCGAGCTGGTACTGCGTCAGCAGCCGGGCGATGTCGCGCACCTTGTCGCGCGACGCGTGCGACAGGATGGGGTAGCTGTGGAAGTGCAGGAACCGCACGCGGCAGCCGCGCTTCATCAGGCGGTAGGCGGCCACCGGCGAGTCGATGCCGCCCGACAGCAGGCACAGCACGCGCCCGCTCGCCCCCGACGGCAGGCCGCCGGGTCCGGGGTGCCGGTCGAGCGCGTAGAAGGCCTCGCGCGGCAGGATCTCGATGCGCACGTTGAGCTCGGGGTTGCCGAGGTCGACCGGCCAGCCGCGGGCCTGGTGAATCAGCCCGCCCACGCGGCGCTCTATCTCGGGCGACTTGAGCGCGTAGGTCTTGTCGGCGCGCCGCGCGGTGACGCGGAAGCTGCGCGGCGTGCGGCCGTCGAGGTCGGCCAGGATGGCGGCGGTCAGCTCGTCGAGGTCGCGGCCGGTGCGGCGGGCGCGCGCGAAGTTGGCCACGCCGAAGACGCGGCCGAGCCGCGCGCGGACCTCGTCCCAGTCGGCGTCCGGCCCCAGCACCACCTCGATGCGTCCCATCAGCGCCCGGACGCGCAGGACGTCGAGTCCGGCCAGGGCCTCCCGCAGGTTCGTGACGAGGCGCTCGACGAACCAGGGGCGGTTCCTGCCCTTGAGGGCGATCTCCTGATAGTGGACGATGACCGATTCCATGCCTCTCTGTCCGCCGCCGGCCGGCGCTATAGCATAATTCCCCGCATGCGCGATCTGATCGGGATCGCCGTCGTCGTCGTGCTCGTCTTCGCCGCGCTGCGCATGGCGACGGCGCTGCAGGGCTACCGCCGGGGTCACGAGCAGCGGCGCGAGCGGCTCGACACCGCGGGGCGCTCGATCGTCGCCGAGGTGCCCGTGCCCGACGGTCTCCTGTTCTTTGCCGAGGACGCCGGCGCGTTCTACTGGGACGAGCGGCGCATCCCGAAGCCCGACATCCGGGCGGTCGAGGTCCGTTTCGGCGACGTGCCGCTCTCGACGGCCCGGGCGCGCCGCTTCGGCGGGGCGGAGGCGGCCGGCCCGGCGGCGTCCGCCGGGATGCCAGAGGTGCACGAGCGCGCCGCCTGGGACGTCGCGATCGAGACGGCGGAGGATACGGTCGTGGTGGCCTGCGGCGCCATTCGCGAGCACGTCTCCCAGGAGCTCGCGCGGCGCATCTTCGAGAAGGTCAGCCAGGCGATTGCGGCCTGCGACCGGGACGCTCCCGGACCGGCGTCGTGACTGCCGGCGCGCCTGAGGCGGCCGCCCCGGCGGCCGCCTCAGGCCTGCCGGGCGCCGGCGGACGACGGCTCGACGAACGGCGTCGCGGTGACGACGCCCGCGCGCCGCCCGGCCGGCAGGTCGACCTCCACGCGTGTTCCCGTCCCGCTCAGGTCGCGGGGCAGGTAGCCCAGGGCGATCACCTGCCCCAGCACGGGCGACGCCGCCGCGCTGGTGACGCGGCCCACCGGCTCGCCCTCGTGCCGCAGCGCCGCGCCCGGTTCCGGAACCGCCGCGCCCGCGTTGCCAACCGCGGGACCGAGCGCGAGCCCGACCAGCCGCCGCGCCACCCGCCCGCCGCCCCGGTGCAGGATGCGGACGATCACCTCCTGGCCGACGTAGCAGCCCTTGTCGAAGCTGATCGCGCGATCCTCGATGCCGGCCTCCAGCGGAATGGTCTCGCCGTCCATGTCGGCGGGAAACCGGGGCCGCCCCGACTCGACGCGCACGGTCTCGGCCGCCGCGGCGTCGACGTCGGCGCCGCCGGCCGCCAGCAGGGCCGCGTGCAGCGCCGCGGCGCGCTCGCGCGGGACGACCACGGCGACGCCAGGCTCGCCGAGCGCGTCGGTGCGCAGGACCGCCGTCGTCCCGCCCTCTGCCGCCGGCCGGCAGCAGCCGTGGGGCGCGAGGTCGCGGACGCCGGCCGGCGTGTCGCAGGCGATGCCCAGCGCGTCGAGCGCGGCGGCCGCGACGTCCAGGGCCGCGGGGCCGTGGACGCCGTAGCCGGCGCAGGTCTCGTCCCAGTCGGCGATGGTCACGTCCTCGGCGAAGATGAGCTCGTCGAAACGCGCGAGCAGCAGCGGCCCGACGCCGGCGTCCACGTCCAGCAGCAGCCGCTCGCCGAGGTTGAACACGTCCATGTCCGCGATGAGCCGGCCCTGCGGCGTCAGGTAGACCGCGTAGCAGCCCGCCCCGGGCGCGAGCGCCGCCACGTCGTTGCTCAGCAGGCCCTGCAGATAGTCCGCGCGGTCGGCGCCGCCGACGGCGATGCAGGTGCGCGCGGCGCGCTCGACGACGCCGGCGGCGCGACGCAGGGCGCGGTAGTGTTCGAGCAGCATGGCGGCAGCGCCTCAAATGATATGCTGAAAGTCGTGCAGCACTTCCCCGCCCGTCTGGCCCTTCCGTTCGTCCTCTGCATCCTGTTGTTGACGCTGGCGGCGCCCGCCGCCGCGCAGGCGCCGCAGCGCGGCGAGCCGGCCGAGGGCGGGGCCATCTTCACGGTGTTCGCCCGCTCCACGCCGATTGGCGTCGAGCGCGTGGCCGTCTCGCGCACCGAGACGGGCTGGCGCATCGAGTCCATCGGGCAGATCGGGATGCCCATCGATCTCGACATCCGCTCGTTCGAGGCGGAGTACGACGCGGCGTGGCGGCCGCGCCGGCTGGCCATCGACAGCGTGCGCAACGGGGCCACGTACCGCCTCGACGCGAGCTTCGCCGACGGCACCGCCACCAACGACGTGCAGCAGGGCGAGGACCGGCTCACCAGCACGCTGCCGGTGGCGGCCGACGCCGTGGCGCTGCCCGACTTCTTCTTCGGGGCGTACGAGGCGCTGGCGGCCAGGCTGGGCGCGAGCGGGCCGGGCGCCGCGATACCCGTGTACGTCGCGCCGCGCCGGGAGGTGACGGCCGTCGTCCGGGACATCGGCCGCCAGGTCATCCAGACCGCGCAGGGCCAGGTGTCGGCGCGCATCTACGACACGGTGTTCGAGTACGGCGAGCAGCGCCTGGAGGGCGCCATCTGGATCGACCAGAACGACCGCCTGCTGCGGGTGAACCTGCCGGCCGTCCAGCTCGACGTCGCGCGGCAGGACCTCGCGCTCGTGTCCACGCGCCTGACCGGCACGCGCAATCCGGGCGAAACCGACGTGCGCGTCCCCGCGCCCGGCTTCAGCCTGGCGGGCAGCGTCACCGTGCCGTCCGGCCGGCAGCCGCCCGCGGACGGCTGGCCGGCGGTGCTGCTGGTGCCCGGGACGGGCCTGGTCGACCGCGACGAGAACCTGGGCGGCATCCCCGTCTACGGGGAGCTGGCCGGCGGCCTGGCCGAGGCCGGGTACCTGGTGCTGCGCTACGACAAGCGCGGCATGGGCCAGAGCGGCGGGCGGCCGGAGTCGGCCGGGGTCGAGGAGTACGCGGACGACGTCCGGACCATGGTCCGCTACCTGGAGCGGCGCGACGACGTCGACCGCGACCGCATCGTCGTGGTCGCGCACGGCGAAGGGAGCTGGATCGCGCTCTACGCCGCCGCGCGCGAGCGGCGCATCGATGCCTACGCGCTGCTGGCCGCGCCGGGCGTTCCCGGCGCGGAGCTGGTGCTCGAGCGCCAGCGCAACCGGCTCGATCAGCTCCAGACCCCCGGGGGCGAGCGCGACGCGCAGATCGCCCTGCAGACCCGCATCATCGCGGCCGTGCTGGACGAGGACAGGGACGCGGCCGCCTGGGCAGACATTCCCGAGGACCTGCGCGAGCGCGCCGACACGCGCTGGTTCCGCAGCTTCCTGGAGTTCGATCCGGCCGACGTCGTGCGGCGCACGCGCCAGCCCGCGCTCATCCTGCACGGCGAGGCCGACCGGGAAATCCCGGTGCGGCACGCCGACCGGCTGCTGGCGCTGGCCGAGGCCCGCCGGCGGCGCGAGGCCACCGTGGAGATCGCCCGGCTGCCGGGCATCGACCACCGCCTGCTCGCGGCCGGGACGCCGACCGTCGACGACTACAGCCAGTTGCTCGAGCGGCGGGTGGCGGCGGAGGTCGTCGACGTCCTGGCCGACTGGATGGGCCGCGTCGTACCCGCCGACCGGCGCTAGGAGTCTGCGCCGTAGGAGATTTGCGGCACGAAACGGGTCGTCAGTTCAC
>CAYGCV010000253.1:0-6867 GCA_964348425.1 uncultured Vicinamibacteraceae bacterium
CATCGACAAGGTGGCGCGTATTGCAATGCGCATTTCCGGGACGGCACACTAGGCCCGATCAGCACGGGGCTGGGCGAGATCTACCAGTTCGAGGTCCGCGGCGACGGCCATTCGGCCATGGATCTGCGCACCCTGCTCGACTGGGAGATCGGCTTCAGGCTGCGCTCGGTGCCGGGCGTCGTCGAGGTGAACTCCTACGGCGGCGAGCTGAAGAGGTACGAGATCCAGCTCGATCCGAGCCGCCTCGTCGCGTACGGCGTGTCGCTGGGCATGGTCGTCGACGCGCTGCGCGAGAACAACGCGAACACCGGCGGCGCCTACATCGAGCGCGCCCAGGAGCAGTACGTGGTGCGCGGGGAGGGTCTCGTCGCGACCCTCGAGGACGTCGGCAACATCGTCGTCACGGCCGCCGCGGACGGCACGCCCGTCACCGTGCGCAACCTCGGCCGCGTGGCCTTCGCCCCGATGGTGCGCCAGGGCGCCGTCACCCGCGACGGGCGCGGCGAGGTGGTGACCGGCGTGGTCATGATGCTGATGGGCGAGAACCCGCGCGTCGTCGCGCGCCGCGTCGACGAGGAGCTGGCGCGCATCGCGCGGACGCTGCCCCCCGGCGTCGAGATCGAGACCTACTACGACCGCAACGAGCTGGTCCAGCGCACGATCGCCACCGTGCAGCGGAACCTGGCGGAGGGCGGCCTGCTGGTCATCGCCGTGCTGCTCCTGTTTCTCGGCAACGTGCGCGGCGGGCTGATCGTCGCCGCGGCCATCCCGCTGTCGATGCTGTTCGCCTTCACCGGGATGGTGCGGGCCGGCATCTCCGGCAACCTGATGAGCCTGGGCGCGATCGACTTCGGCCTGATCGTCGACGGCTCGGTGGTCATGATCGAGAACATCGTGCGGCGCCTCGACCGGGCGCCGGAGGGACGCGCCCGCCACGCGGTGATCGCCGAGGCGGGCCGGGAGGTGGCGCGGCCGGTGTTCTTCGCGGTGATGATCATCACCGTCGTCTACCTGCCGATCCTCACCCTGCAGGGCGTCGAGGGGAAGATGTTCCGCCCCATGGCGCTGACCGTCGTCTTCGCGCTGCTGGCGTCGCTGGTGCTGGCCCTGACGCTGATGCCGGTGCTGGCCTCGCTGGCCTTCCGGCGCGGCGCCGCGAGCCGCGAGCCGCGCCTGGTCTCCTGGCTGAGGCGCCGCTATCGCCCCCTCCTGGCCTGGGCGATGTCGCGCCCGGGCGTGACCGGCCTCGTCGCGGCGGCGCTCTTCGCGGCGTCGCTGGGGCTGGTGCCCTTCATGGGCGCGGAGTTCCTGCCGCGGCTCAACGAGGGGGCGATCGCCGTCCAGGCCTGGCGCCTGCCGAGCGTGGCGCTGTCGGAGTCCATCAAGAGCACAACCCTCATCGAGCAGGCCCTGCTGGAGTTCCCGGAGGTCCGGACGGTCGTGTCGCGCACGGGCCAGGCGGAGATCCCGACCGATCCGATGGGGGTCGAGACGAGCGACATCTACGCCATCCTCACCGACGAGCGCGACTGGGAGACTGCCGCCACCCGCGAGGGACTCATCGAGGCGATGCACGTTGCGCTCGAGCGCCGCGTGCCGGGCAACATCTTCAGCTACTCCCAGCCAATCGAGCTGCGCGTGCAGGAGATGACGGCGGGCGTCCGCTCCGATCTGGCGGTCACCATCTACGGACCCGACCTCGACGAGCTGCGCCGGCTCGGGGACGCGGTCCAGCGGGTGGTTGCCGGCGTGCCGGGCGCCGCCGACGTCAAGGCGGAGCAGACGGCCGGCCTGCCGTCGCTGCGCGTGCAGGTGGACCGCGGCGCGATCGCCCGCCACGGCATCAACGCAGCGGAGGTGCTGGCCGTGGTCGAGGCGCTGGGCGGCACGGTGGTCGGCGAGGTGCTGGAGGGCCAGGCACGGTTCCCCCTGCAGGTGCGCTTCGGCGCCGACACGCGCAGCGACCTCGACGGGGTCGGGAGCATCCGGGTGTCCACCTCCAGCGGGCAGGTGCTCCCGCTGTCGCAGCTCGCCACGATCCGGGTCGAGGAGGGCCCGGCGCAGATCAGCCGCGAGCGCGTCCAGCGGCGCCTCACGGTCGAGGCCAACGTCCGCGACCGCGACCTCGGGCGCTTCGCCGCGGACGTGCAGGCGGCGGTGGCCGCGGACGTCGACCTGCCGCCGGGCTATGCGGTGGAGTACGGCGGGCAGTTCGAGAACCTGGAGCGCGCCAGCCGCCGCCTGGCGCTCGTCGTGCCGCTGGCGCTGTTCCTGATCTTCCTGCTGCTCTACACGGCCTTCGGCGCCGTCCGGCCGGCGCTGCTCATCTACTTCAACATTCCCGCCGCGGCCACCGGCGGCATCCTGGCGCTGTTCGTGCGCGGCATGCCGCTGAGCATCTCGGCCGGCATCGGCTTCATCGCCCTCTCGGGCGTGGCCGTGCTGAACGGCGTGGTGCTGCTGTCGCACATCCGCGACCTGCAGCAGCAGGGGCTGCCGGTGGAGGAGGCGGTCCGCCAGGGCGCCGAGCGCCGGATGCGGCCGGTGCTGATGACGGCGCTGGTGGCCAGCCTGGGGTTCGTGCCGATGGCGCTGGCGACCAGCGCCGGCGCGGAGGTGCAGCGGCCGCTGGCCACGGTCGTCATCGGGGGGCTGGTGACCTCGACCCTGCTGACGCTGTTCGTGCTGCCGTCGCTGTACCGCCTGAGCGCCTATCTCGACTCGGCGTGCGATCTCGACCTGCCCGCCCTCTCCCGGCTCTACCGCTGGCGGTCGCTGCGCGGCGGCCCGGCGTGAGCCGGTGTCCGCTCGCGGCCGGCCCGCCAATCGTCGCTACGGCGCGGACTCCTGCCGCTGCCCGCGGATGAACGACAGCACCTCGTCGCGCTTCGCCGCCATCAGCTCGGGCGTGTCGCCCTCGAGGTTGAGGCGCAGGAGCGGCTCGGTGTTCGACGGGCGCACGTTGAAGTGCCAGGCCGGGTACTCGACCGACACGCCGTCCAGGTGGTAGACGTGCGCGTCGCGGTAGCGCGCGGCGAGCGCGTCGAGCGTGGCGCGCACGGCGGCCATGTCGCCCATCTCCGTGTTGATCTCGCCCGAGATGAAATACCGTTCCCGCAACGGCGCGAGCAGCTCGCCGAGCGTCCGTCCCTTCAGCGACATCAGCTCGAGGATCAGCAGCGCGGGGATGAAGCCGTTGTCGGCGAAGAAGTTGTCGCGGAAGTAGTAGTGCCCCGTCACCTCGCCGCCGAACGCCGCGTTCTCGTCGCGCATCCGCTTCTTGAAGAACGCATGGCCGACGCGGTTCATGAGCGCGACGCCGCCGCCGGCGGCCACGACGTCCTTCACGGCATGGCTGGCGCGGACGTCGTAGACGATCGACGCGCCCGGCTCCTTGCGGAGAAACGCCTCCGCAAGGAGCGCCGTGATGAAGTCGCCGGCGATGAACTCGCCCTGTCCGTCGACGAAGAAGCAGCGGTCCGCGTCGCCGTCCCACGCCACGCCCGCGTCGGCCCCCTCCGCCACGACCCGCGCGACCAGGTCGCGCCGGTTCTCCGCGAGCAGCGGGTTCGCCTGGTGGTGGGGGAACGTGCCGTCGATCTCGAAGCAGAGGCGGCTGGTGCGGCAGGGCAGCCGGTCGAACAGCGGGGGCGCGACCAGGCCGCCCATCCCGCTGCCGGCGTCGAGGACCAGGTTGAACGGCCGGATCGCCGACGAGTCGACGAACGAGAGGACGTGGTCGACGTAGTCGTCGAGCAGGTGCGCCTCGGTCCGCTGCCCGCGGGCGCCGCCGGCGGGAATCCGGTCGTCGAGAATCATGGCCCGGATGTCGCTGATGCCGGCGTCGCCGCTCAGCGGCAGGGCCTGGCTCCGCACCAGCTTCATGCCGTTGTACTGCCTGGGATTGTGGGAGGCCGTGATCTGCGCGCCCCCGTCGAGCTCGTCGCGGGCGACCGCGTAGTAGAGCATGTCGGTGCCGAGCATGCCGAAGTCCACGACGTCGGCGCCCTGCGCCAGCGCGCCGGCGGTGAACGCGGCGGCGAGCGACGGCGACGAGAGCCGCATGTCGCGCGACACCGCGATGCGGCGCGCCCCGAGGTAGGCCACGAACGCGCGCCCGATGCGGTGGGCGAGATCCTCGTCGAGCTGCTCCGGGTAGAGGCCGCGGACGTCGTATGCCTTGAAGATGCCTGGATCGATTGTGGTCATCACATCTGGCTGAAAGCGGTGACGACCGAATCGTCACCCAGAACGGTTCCCGGTCCCACCACGGCGTGTGCCTCGACCCTTGCTCGCCGGCCGATGACGGCGTCGCGCACCACGGCGTCGGCATCGACCCTGCTGTCCGGCCAGAGGATGGCGCCGTCGACCACGGCGTCGGCGCCGACCGTGGCGCGCGCGCCGATCACGCTGTCGGCCAGGACCTCCGTCCCGCCGGCCACGCGCGCGCCGGCGCCGACGAAGCAGGGGGCCTCGAGCCGCGCGCCCGGGTCGACCGCGGCGGTCGAATCCACGAGCGGCTCGCCCGCGCGTCCGGCGAACGGGGCCGCCGCGTAGCGGCCGCGCATGATGTCCCGGTGCGCCTGCACGTACTTCGCCGTGGTCCCGATGTCGATCCAGTAGCCCCGTTCGACGTAGGCGACGAACGCTTCCCCCCGCTCGACGAGCGACGGAAAGTAGCGGCGCTCGATGGAGTACTTCGTTCCGGCCGGAATGCGGTCGAAGGTGTCGGGCTCGAGCACGTAGATGCCCGCGTTGATCGTGTTGCAGGTGATCGCGTCGGGCGGCGGCTTCTCGCGGAAGGCGCGCACGTTGCCCGCGGCGTCCGTCTCGACCAGCCCGTAGGCCGCCGGGTCGTCGACCGGCGCCAGCACGATCGTCGCCCGCGCGCCGCGCTCGCGGTGCCGGTCGACGACCGCCCGCAGGTCGAGGGCGGTCAGCACGTCGCCGTTGAACACCACGACCGTGCCGTCGAGGTACGGTGCGCAGAAGCGGATGGCGCCGCCGGTGCCCAGCGGCTGCGGCTCGACCGCGTAGCGGATGCGCGGGCCGCTTCCGCCGCCGTCGCCGAGCACGCGCTCGACCGCGTCCGGCCGGTAGTTGAGGCTCAGGATGACCTCGTCGATCTCCGGCAGTTGGCGCAGCAGGTCGATCTGGTAGCGCAGCAGCGGCCGGTCGAAGATCGGCACGACGGCCTTGGGCGTATGGAGGGTCAGCGGACGCAGCCGGGTTCCGAATCCGCCGGCCAGCACGATGGCCTGCACGCGATCAGGGTACAATACGGCCGGCACGCGGCGCGGTCGGCCGACCGGAGTGTGCGATGAACCTGCCCAACGCCCTCACCCTGGCGCGCATCTTCCTGGTACCGCTGCTGGTCGTCGTGCTGCTCACGCGCTTCGAGGGGCAGCTCATCCTCGGCGTGCCCAAGGAAGTGATCGGGGCCGCCATCTTCGGCCTCGCCGCCCTGACCGACTGGCTCGACGGCTTCCTGGCCCGCCGCCGCCGCCAGGTGACGGCGCTCGGTCAATTGATGGACCCGCTCGCCGACAAGCTGCTGATCACCGCGGCGTTCATCTCGCTGGTGCAGATGGGGCTGGCGCCGGCCTGGATGGTGGCCGTCATTCTCGGCCGCGAGCTCGGCGTCACCGTGCTGCGCAGCCTGGTGCACTCGCGCGGCGTGACCATCCCCGCCTCTCGGCTCGGCAAGGTGAAGATGGTCAGCCAGGTGGTCGCGATCCTGCTGCTGATGCTCAGCGAGCGGGTGTGGCTGTTCCAGGTTCCCGGCCTGATTGCCCTGTGGGCGGTGCTGGCGACGGCGCTCTGGTCGGCCGTCGACTACTACCGCCGCTACAGCCGCGTGCTCTCGAGCGCCAACGTGGCCAACTTCGAGCAGGCCCGCCGCCGGGCCGAGGAGTCGCGCCGCGCCGGCGTCGGCTGAGGCTGCCGCCGATCCGCAGCTACTCCGCCGGTTGCTCGGGCGTGGGCAGGACGAAGCGCTCGATGATGAGCAGCCGCTGGTCGACCTTGCCGAATGCGATCTCGACGTTGCGCAGGCGCGTGTCGAATCCCTCCATGCGGTCGTTCACCTCGGTGCGGAAGCCTCGCACCTCGGTACGGAAGTCCTGCACCTCGCCGCGCAGGTCGTCGATTCGCGTGTTCACGTCGTCGATGCGGTTGTTCACGTCGTCGATGCGGTTGTTGAGCCCGCCGAACTGCGCGAACAGCAGACCGGCGACAGTCAGCACAGCCGTCACGATGGCCAGTCCGGTGCCGATGACTGTGCCGATGACCCACTTGGTGTCGCTGCTCATGCAAGCAGCCTAGCACGAGCCGGCCGCAGGCGAAACCACGGCCAGCGCCGGGAAGGCGGGGCTGGCCGTGGTTTCGGTCACGGCAGGGTGAAGGCGACGATCTCGGCGATTCTCTCCTCGTCCAGGGCCGCGACGACGAGGTGCTGCCGGCCGCCCGCCAGGTACGTGATCGGGAACCCGGTGGTCGGTCCGCCCGGAAGCGGGATCTCGTGGACGACGTCGCCCGTGCGCTTGTCGAAGGCACGCAGGACCGGCGCCCCACGCTGTCCCTCGCCCGCGAACAGCAGGGTGGACGTCACCAGCAATCCCGAGCTCTGCGTCTGAATGCCGGTCGGCGGCACGTCCACGCCCTGCAGGTCCGGATGCTGCCGGATGTACTCGGGCGTGTCGCCGTGCGGGATCTGCCACAGCATCTCGCCGGCGGTCAGGTCGATCGCGGTGATGCGGCCGTAGGGCGGCTTCAGGAGGGGCAGGTCGCGGACGGTCGGAACGCCCCGCGAGAACGAGATGTGGTAGCGCACGCCGGTGCCTTCCGTGCCGTCCGTCAGTCCGAACA
>CAYGCV010000254.1:0-6809 GCA_964348425.1 uncultured Vicinamibacteraceae bacterium
GAACGGCGGCGGCACCCGGTCGCGCCAGAAGGAGCAGTCGGGCAGGATGCTCTCGGCGCCGACCGGATACGGCTGCGTGGGCGCCGTGTGCAGGAACGCGTCCTGCGGCACCGGCCGCTCCTCGAGCGGCACGAGCGGCTCGCCCGTCGCGCGATCGAACAGGAACAGGTAACCGTCGGCCCGCATCGCCGCCAGCGCCTTGCGCGGCTGCCCGTCCACCTCCGCCTCGTACAGCAGCAGCGGCGTGGCGATGTCCGCGTCCCATACGTCGTGCCGGACCACCTGGTAGTGCCAGCGCCGCTCGCCCGTCGCCATGTCGAGCGCGAGCACCGAGGCCGTGAACAGGTTGTCGCCCGCGCGGAGCTCGCCGCCGAACATCGGCACGGCGTTGCCGGTCGAGAAGTAGACCAGCCCCAGGTCGGGGTCGACCGTCCCGACCAGCCACACGCCGCCGCCGCCGAGCCGCCACGACTCGTTGTCCTGCGGCCAGGTGTCGTGGCCGAACTCCCCGGGCCGCGGCACGATGAAGAACGTCCACTCGACGGCGCCCGTCGCCGCGTCGAGCGCGACGATGCGCCCCTGTCCCCCGCTGTCGCCGTTCGACACCCCGACGAAGACCTGGCCGCGCGCGTACATCGGCGCCGTGGTCACCCGCTCGCCCTCGCCCCGCGGGACGCTGCCCACCGGGGTGACCCACGCCAGCTCGCCGCTTTCCTGCCGCAGGGCGGCCACCTCGGCGCTGCCGAGCCCCACGAAGACCAGGCCCGCCCCCAAGCCGACGCCCTGCCAGGACGGCACCCTCAGCGGCCGGTCCGGCGGCGGCTGCCAGCGCCAGCGCAACTCGCCCGTGCGGGCGTCGACGGCGAACACGTTGGCCCCGCCCGTCAGGTACAGGACGCCGTCCCGGACGACCGGCGTCGCCCGCGACGCCGCGCCTCCGGGCAGCGGCGTCACCCACGCTCCGCCGAGCCGATCGACCGTGTCGAGCGTGACGTCGGCGAGCGTCGAGTAGCGCGAGCTGGACCAGTTGCCGCCGACCAGCGGCCATTCCCCGCCCGGATAGCCGCTGCGGTCCTCGCCGGCTTCCTGGCCCTGCACGCCGCCGGCCAGGGCGACCACCCCGGCCACCGCCAGCGCCACGACGAATCCTCGGTGCCGTTCACGCATGCCGCCCTCCCCTTTGCTTGGCCGCCCGCCGCGTGCCGGCAGCCCGCTGCCATCACGTGCTCAAAGCACTTCGCCGGGCGTGACGCGATCGATGCCGGGGATCGCGTCGAAATGCCGGTCGTAGCTGACGATCGTCCGTGTCTCCGTACGGCGCCTCCTCCCCGACGGATCGCCCCTGGCGCTGCGCCTCCTCCTCCACCTCCTTGTAGAGCGCTGGCGGAAAGAGGATCGTCGCCTTCCTGGTCATCTTCTCAGCCATATCGGTATCCCTGTCCGGATATGGCACGTTGGCCCGCGCCGGCCGGGATGTCAATGCGCCGGGCGGCCCCCCAACGCCGGTCGCCCCACGCCGGCGACGCCTCGCCGGTTGCGAGCAGCGCACGCAGCACGACGCTCGTGTCGAGATAGATTGTCAACGGTGCTCCCTGTCCGCGCGCAGCAGGGCAATCGGATCGACGGGCTTTCGAAGCGCGATGCGCGTCGCCGTCGGCAGGCCACGGACGTCGACCGCCTCCCGCACCTCGAGGCCACCGGCATCACCCTCGCACGGGACGAGCCTCGCGATTGGCGTGCGGCGATCGCACACCGTCACCGTCGCACCGCGGCGCACCTGAGCCAAGTATCGGCTCAGCCCGGCCTTGAGCTCCGACACTGTCACGGTCTTCACGACCTGATTAGACCACTTCCGGTCACATCGGACCACATGAGTCGCGGCTCCGGCTGCACCCGTCGCCGGCCGCCGCGCTCCTGGTCCGCCGCGTGCATCGCGCGGCGCATCGCTCGACCGAATCGTGTGAACAGGAGAAGATAGTCTCCGCAAACGGCACGCCGCCTCGTTGCGCGAATCGCCGCAGCCCTTGTCCCGGAGAAGCCATCATGTCGAGCCCTGCGCTGACCATCCGGTCGCTGGCCGCGCGCGCCGTTGCGGCGCCGCTGGCCCGGCCGCTCCGCACGGCCTCCGGCGACATCCCGGTGTCGCCGCTCCTGCTCATCGACGTCCAGTCCGAGGAGGGTCCGGCGGGCCGGGCCTACGTCTTCGGCTACACGACCCTCACGCTGCGTGCGCTCCATGCCCTCCTCGCCGACCTCGCCGAGGTCGTCCGCGGGCGGCCGGCCGCTCCGGCGGTCGTCGCGGACGAGCTCGCGGCCCGCTTCCGGCTGCTGGGACGCCAAGGACTGCTGGGCATGGCGCTCGCCGGCCTGGACATGGCGCTCTGGGACCTGCAGGGCCGCGCGCTCGGGCGGCCGGTGATCGAGCTGCTCGGCGGACGGGCGGCGCCCGTCCCCGCCTACGACAGCTACGGCATCGTCGATCCCACCGCGGACGCCGCGGCCCTCGAGCGCAGCGTCGAGCGGGGCTTCCGCGCCGTCAAGATCAAGATCGGGGTCGCGGACCTGGCCTGGGACATGCGGAACGTGGCCGGCGTGCGCGAGGTGCTCGGCCCGAACGTGCGCTTGATGGTCGACGACAACCAGTCGCTGACCGCGCCGGAGGCCCTGCGCCGCATCCGCGCGCTGGCGCGCTTCGACCTCGAATGGGTCGAGGAGCCGGTCCCGGCCGAGGATCTCGCCGGCCATGCCCGCGTCCGCGCCGGCTCGCCTGTCCCGGTCCAGACCGGCGAGAACTGGTGGTTCGGCCACGACATGGCGCGCGCCCTCGCCGCCGGCGCCTGCGACCTGTGCATGCCGGACCTGATGAAGATGGGCGGCGTGACCGGCTGGCTGCACGCCATGGGGCAGGCCAAGGCCGCCGCCGTGCCGGTCTCGAGCCACCTGTTCGTCGAGGCCAGCGCCCACGTCCTGCCCGTCACGCCGCTCGCGCACTACCTGGAGTTCCTGGACCTGGCCGGCGCCGTGCTGGCCGATCCCCCGCGGCCCGCGGACGGCTGCGTCACGGCGCGCGGCCCGGGCCTCGGCCTGGACTGGGACGAGGCAGCCGTGGCCCGCTATCGAGCGTAGCCCGCCAATCGTCGCCTGACGGCTCCGCTCGGCGCCCAACCAACCCTGCAGGAGTCCGCGCCGTTCTACGGCGCAGACCCCTGGGCGGGGACCACACCATCTTCCCTCTGGTTTCCGGGCGGGCAACTCTGTACCCTGATCGGGCGCGGAGGGAGGCAGCCATGCTGAGAGTGACGGCAGTCGCGGTGACGGCGCTCGTCGTGGTGACGGCGGGTGCGCTGGCGCCGGCGCAGGAGGGCGCGGCGAATCGTGCGGCGACCGCGGCCGATCTCGAGCGGTGGCAGACGGAGCTGTCCAACTGGGGACGCTGGGGGGCCGACGACGAGATCGGGACCATCAACCTCATCACGCCCGAGAAGCGCCGCGAGGCGGCGGGGCTCGTGCGCGCCGGCGTCAGCGTCTCGCTGGCGCGGGACGTGCTGAAGGAGGAGGCCGTCGACAACCCGCGGCCGTTCGAGCACACCATGCACGGCGTGGGCTCGGACACGTTCGCCGTCCGCTACCACGGCTGGGCGCACACCCACCTGGACGCGCTGGCGCACGTGGACGACGACGAGGGGCGGATGTACAACGGCTACCGGCCCGACGAGGCCGCAGTGCTGGAAGCCGGGGGGCACGCGCGGAACTCCATCCACAACCTCAAGAACGGCATTTTCACGCGCGGCATCCTCATGGACATCCCGCGCCTGAAGGGCGTCCCGTACCTCCAGCCCGAGACGCCGATCTACGTCGAGGACCTGGAGGCCTGGGAAGCCCGCGCGGGCGTGCGCGCGGGCCCGGGCGACGCGGTGTTCATCCGCACCGGGCGCTGGGCGGCCCGCGAGGTGCTCGGGCCGTTCATCATCGGCCGCATCGGGACCGCGGCCGGCCTGCACGCGTCGGTCATTCCGTGGCTCCGCGAGCGCGACGTCGCGCTGCTCGGCAGCGACGGCGCCCTGAGCGTAGCGCCCTCCGAGCTGCCGGGCGCCGCGCACGACTTCGCGCTGGTGCACCTCGGCATCCACCTGTTCGACAACGCCGACCTGGAGGCGCTCGGCGACGCGGCGGCCGAGCAGGGCCGCTGGGAGTTCCTGCTGACGGCCGCGCCGCTGGCCGTCTGGGGCGGTACCGGGTCGCCGATCAACCCGATTGCGACCTTCTGATTCGCACGCTGAGGACGCCGGCTATCCGCCACGCGCGCGTGACGGACTGCAGGCCTGACGGGCAACGGGAGAGGGAAATGTCAAGAGACACCGGTCGGTTCGTCGTGAGCATCGCGCTCGTCGCCGCCGTGGCCCTGGGCGCCGGGTTGCCCGCCGCGGCGCAGCAGGGTGCGCAGGACGGCGAGTGGCGCTACTACGGGGGCGACCTGGGCAGCACCAAGTACTCGCCGCTGGATCAGATCAACCGGGACAACGTCGCCGACCTCGAGATTGCCTGGCGCTGGAAGACCGACAACTTCGGACCGCGCCTGGACTTCAACTTCCAGGCGACGCCGTTGATGATCGACGGCGTGCTCTACACGACGGCCGGCCGCCGGCGAAACGTGGTCGCCATCGACGCCGCCACCGGCGAGACGCTGTGGATGTTCCGCCACGACGAGGGCCGGCGCGGCGAGGTGGCGCCGCTGCGCGCCAGCTCCGGCCGCGGCGTGGCGCACTGGAGCGACGGGCAGGGCGACGACCGCATCATCCACGTCACCCAGGGCTACCACCTCGTCGCGCTGGACCGGGAGACGGGGCAGCCGGTGCCGACGTTCGGCGAGGACGGCATCGTCGATCTCTACAACGGCCTCTACGACGGCCTCGACCGGCCCGCCATCGAGGACGGCCAGATCGGCCTGAACTCGCCGGCCACCGTCGTCAACGACGTCGTCGTCGTCGGCGCGGCGCTGCGCGCCGTGGCGCCCGCCAGGGAGTTCCCGGCCGGCTTCGTCCGCGGCTTCGATGTGCGTACCGGCGAGCAGCTCTGGGTCTTCCACACGATCCCGCAGCCCGGCGAGTTCGGCAACGACACCTGGGAGGACGGCTCGTGGGCCTACACGGGCAACACCGGGGCGTGGGCGCCGATGTCGGGCGACGAGGAGCTCGGCTACGTCTACGTGCCGGTCGAGACGCCGACGAACGACCTGTACGGCGGCCACCGCCCGGGCGACAACCTGTTCGCCGAGAGCATCGTCTGCCTGGACGCCCGCACCGGCGAGCGCATCTGGCACTTCCAGTTCATCCACCACGGTATCTGGGACTACGACATTCCTACCCCGCCGACGCTGATCGATCTCAACGTGAACGGCCGCGTGATCAAGGCCGTCGCCCAGATCACGAAGCAGGCGTTCACGTACGTCTTCGACCGCGCCACCGGCGAGCCGCTGTGGCCCATCGAGGAACGGCCGGTTCCGCAGTCGGACGTGCCGGGCGAGCAGTCGGCCGCCACCCAGCCGTTCCCCACGCGGCCGCCGGCCTTCGACCGCCAGGGGGTGTCCGAGGAGGACTTCCTCGACTTCACGGCCGAGATCGCGGCCGAGGCCCGGCGCATCGGCGGGGAGTACAAGCAGGGGCCGCTCTACACGCCGCCGATTCTGGCCGGGCAGGACGGCTTGCGGGGCCTGCTGATGCTGCCGCACATGACCGGCGGCGCGAACTGGCAGGGCGGCGCCGTCGACGCCGAGACCGGCATCCTGTACGTGGCCTCGATCACCAACCCGACGATCGCGGGGCTCGTCAACGATCCCGACCGCACGTCGATGGACCTCGTGGGCGGGGGCGGCCGGCCGCGCGGCCGGGCCGCCCGGCGGCCGCGGCAGGGGTGCGGCGCGCTCGGCCCCCGCCGGCTCCCGCGCCTCAAGCCGCCGGGGGGCCGGCGCCCCCCGCGGGGGCTAGGTGGACCGTGGATGCTGCTGGGGGCTCGGCTGCACAATGGGAATGTCCTGAACCATCTGCAGGAAGGGTGTGGAAACCACAATGAGGACTGCAGCAGAGCTTGGCCCTGTGCAAGTCAGTATACTATTAGAGTGTGTACATTAGTACAGAAATGTGTGCATGTAGAAACAGTCTGAAAGACCAACAATAATGGCTTTACCACAATGTTTTGTTGCTGTCTGTTGTACTCATCTGGAGCCTGATCATGGGCCATTGAAGCACCCTTCTGAGAGTCCATCTTGGAGTCAGTCAAATCAGAGTGATCTGCAGTGACCCCTGTTGCTCCATAGCCAGTGTATGAGGGCCGAGTGTCCAATGGCTGATTGACACGCTCAGGAGCACGGTGGCTTTGCCCCGTGTGCCTCTCCCTGCTGCTCCCAATGAGGGGAGTCTTGGGACTGTGTGTGTCCACAGGAGACTGGACCACCGCCCCCTTGCCAAGGTGGCCGTAGGCAGGACCAACATAATCTGGATAGAGAGCGCACACACTGTGATTCCAGGTAGGGTTCTACCGTACAGTGGCAGCCCAGCGCTATGGAAGGGGCTGATATATCGATTACTGGCCCAGCCTAACCTGCAGAGCGTGACACGTTGGTTCATGCCAGTGAGCTTATGGACTCCATACTCCCCAAGCTGGACGCTATTTCCGCAAGGCAGGGGTATAGCTACCGCATGTACCGTCCCCAGACACAGAGCAGGAACAGCCAAGCAAATACAGTGCTTACCTCCTGTAATGGACATTACGTGCCGTATCAGAATAGTGATACTGCTAGCCCAGACCTACTT
>CAYGCV010000255.1:0-6769 GCA_964348425.1 uncultured Vicinamibacteraceae bacterium
ACTACTTCGGCCGCGGCCACACCGGCGGCGACGCCTGGATCGCGTTCCCGGCGCTGCGGACGCTGCACGCCGGCGACGTCTTCCTGGGACAGCGGGTGCCGTTCCTCGATGCAGCCAACGGCGGCAGCGGCGTCGACATCCCCGACACGCTGCAGGGGGCGCACGACAACATCGAGGGCATCGACACCATCATCACCGGGCACAGCTCGCAGATGACGTGGGCCGACCTGAACGAGTGGGCCGCCTTCAACCGCGACTTCCTGCAGATGGTGCGGGATGGCCGGGCCGCGGGCCAGTCGGTCGACGAGATCGCCGGCGCCTGGTCGCTGCCGGCCGCCTACGCGCACTACGATGCGCCCAACGCCGCGGGCGTCCGGCGCAACATCCAGGTGATCGTCGACGAGCTCGAGGCCAGCGGCGAGTAGCCGCCGGTCCCCGCCCCCCTACCGCGCGCTGGCCGCCGCCGCCCGCTCCCGGGCGCGGTGGCCGGCCCGGATTCCCTCGGTCCCGGGCGGCGTGGTTTCCGCGGCGGTCAGCGCGCGGCGGCGGCAGCCACCGGCTGCGCCTCGAACAGGGCGAGGTCGACCGCCTCGGCCATCGCGCGGTAGCCGGCGTCGTTGCCGTGAATCGCGTCGCCGGGATCGTATGCCGGCAGGATGCGCCGCGGATGATCCGGGTCGCGAATGGCGGCGTCGAAGTCGATCACCGCGTCGTACGGACTCGCGGTGCGAAGCCACGCATTGAACGCCTGCCGCTTCGTCTCGCCGGTCTCGGAGAACGTGATGGCGCCCTCGAACGGCGTCAGGGTGCCGCCGTAGATCCGCAGGCCCCGCGCATGGGCCCGCTGCACCAGGGCGGTGTGCCCCGCGATCAGGTCCTCGACCGCCGGCCAGGCGTTGTCGAACGCGAAGCCGATGTCGTTGATCGACTCGAGGACGATGACGTGGGTGACGCCGGGCTGCAGCAGGACGTCGCGGTCGAAGCGCGAGAGCGCCGACGGGCCGAAGAACGCGTCCGGGTCGGGCGGCGGCTCGTCCGGACCGAACGGCGCGCCGCGCCGCAGGATGGTCTCCATCCCGCCGTTGTGGCTCAGGACGCGGTTGCCGCCGATGCCGACGTTGAGCACGCCCGGCGCCGTCTCGCCGTGCGCCGCGACCAGCCGCGCCGCGAGGAAGTCGGGCCAGCGGCTGTTGGTGTCGGGCGTCGACGCCGTGCCGTCGGTGATCGAGTCGCCAATCGTCACGATGGCGCCGCGGGCGGTGCGGGTCGCGACCTCGACGCGCGACAGGAAGAACCACGACAGCGCGGTCGAGTCGACCGGCAGCTCGGCCGCGCCGGTGTGGTCGCCCGGCGTGGACAGATAGGTGGTCGACAGGCCGGTTCCGTGCGTGGTCGCCGGCGACGTCGTCTCCCAGGTGTCGCCCGGCAGGTAGAGATCGATCGCCAGGTCGCTGAGCGGCGGCACCGCCAGGTCGACCGCATCGCTGAGCAGCGTCGCGCCGCGCTCGATGGCTGCCGCCGGCTCGCCGTCGAACGTCAGCCGGCGGCCGGACCCGGCCGTGATGGCGGGGCCGGCGTCGCGCAGCGCGACGTGCGCGCCGCCGATCGCCAGCGGCTCGGTGCCGTACTGGTTGCTGAACAGCACGCGCACCTGCGAGCCGCCGATGCTCGTGTGCACGAGCTGCCGCACGGTCTGGTCGGCGATGCGCTGCGGCGCGCTGCCCTGCTCCGCCGAGCCTCCCGCCGGGGGCGGCAACGACACGGGACCGGTCGCCCAGGTGCCGATCCAGCGGGCCTCCTGGGCCTGGGCGACGGCCGGAGCTACCGCCAGCCACGCGACGAGCAACGCGGCGGCCACGCACGCGACCAGCCGGCGCCACGCCAACGGGCCGTTCCACGCGGGATGGGATGTCATCGCGCCTCCAGTCCGTTCGCCACGATCAGGGTGCCGGGCGCCGCGTCCAGGCGCATCGGCAGGATGGCTTGGTACTCCGGCGAGTCGTACCAGGCGCGGAACGCCTCGCGCGTCGGAAACTCCACGATCACGGTGCGGGGGAAGTCCACGGTCCCCTCGACGACTTCCGGCGTCTCGTCGAACGCCACGATGCGGCCGCCGTGGGCGCCGATGGTCGGAATCGCCTTCTCGACGTACTGCGCCAGCGCTTCCGGATTCTCGATGCGTCCCTGTGCGACGACGTAGACCGCCATTGGATGCCCCCCTGGCTTCGATCAGGCTTCAATCAGGCGGGGCTGCGCCCCGAACCCCCGGCGTCCGCTTGCGGGGACCCGTGCTGGCTCACTGCCCGCTCTGCCTGCGATTATACGGCCGAACCCGTCCGGCGCCGTGGACACGCTACAATCTGGACGGCATGGGCGCACCGGGTCAACGCGCACAGCACGGACCGGCGCGATACGGGACTGCGGCAGGGTCGTGACACCGTACCGGTGCGGGTCGCTCGCGTTGGTCGCCCTGCTGGCCGCCGCCCCGGCGCGAGCCCAGCAGACCTCCGCCACACCGTCGCAGCCGGACGCCCTGCGCGGCACCGTCGCCGTGCTGCCGTTCGCCAACCTCGGCGGCGATCCGGGCCGCGACTGGATCGGCGACGGCATCGCGGCGTCCCTGATCAACGACCTCGGGCGCCGCCTCGCGCCGCGCCTGGACGTGCTGCCGCGGCAGCGGGTCGGCGCGGCGCTGGCCGGCGGCGAGGCCCCGGTCGCCGTGCCCCGCGTCCAGGAGATCGGTCGCAGCCTCGGGGCGCGCTGGGTGGTCTCCGGCAGTCATGCGCAGCTCGGCGGGCGCATCGTCATCACCGGCCGCCTCATCGAGGTTGCGACCGGCGACGTCACGCGCGGTTCCCGGGTCGAGGGACCGCTCGCCGATCTGTTCGAGCTGCAGGACCGGCTCGCATCGGAGCTGGTCCCGGGGGCGGCCGCCGTCCCGGCCGGGCCGAGGCCGCGAGCCGCGGGACCGCCGACGGGCGGCAGGCAACCGCTTCGCCCTGCCGGGCCACCGCCGCTGCCCGCTGCCGCGGCCCCGCCGGCCCGCGCCGGTGCGCGCGCCGGTGCGGGCTTCAGCCTGGCCGGCGCCCCCGCCATCGACGGTCCGCCGCCGCCGTCGCCGCCCGCGGTCATGGCGCGCGACGAGCTGGGACGGGCCACCGTCCGCGCCGTCCGGGTGGCGGAACGGCTCCGCCTCGACGGCCGGCTGGACGAGGAGGTCTACGAGACCGTCGCGCCGCTGACCGACTTCATCCAGCAGGTTCCGGACGAGGGCGCGCCGGCCACCGAGCGGACCGAGGCGTGGCTGCTGTTCGACGACGAGAACATCTACGTCGGCGTCCGTGCCCACGACTCGGCGCCGCCCGGCCAATGGGTCGCCAACGACATGCGCCGCGACACGCCGCAACTGCGCCAGAACGACACCGTGGCCGTGATCTTCGACACCTTCTACGACCGGCGCAACGGCGTGGCCTTCTACACGAACCCGCTCGGCGCGCGGGCCGACTTCGCCATCACCAACGAGGGCAACCCGAACAGCGACTGGAATCCGGTGTGGGACGTCCGCACCGGCCGGTTCGAGGGCGGCTGGACGGCCGAGATGGAGATCCCGTTCAAGTCGCTCCGCTACCGCCCCGGCGCCGCGCAGGTGTGGGGGTTCCAGATGCGGCGGGTCGTGCGGCGCAAGAACGAGGGCTCCTACCTGACGCAACTGCCCATCTCCGCCGTCGTGCGCGGCGGGGCGATCGCCGGCATCTTCCGCGTGTCGGACGCGGCCACGCTGGTCGGCCTCGAGGCGCCGCAGGGCGGCCGCACGATCGAGATCAAGCCGTACGCCATCGGCGGCGTCGTCACCGACCTCGAGGCCAGCCCGGCCCGGGAGAACGCCCGCTCGGGGAACGGCGGCCTGGACGTGAAGGTCGGCCTCACGCAGAACCTGACCGCCGACTTCACCTACCGGACCGACTTCGCGCAGGTCGAGGTCGACGAGCAGCAGGTGAACCTCACGCGGTTCAACCTGTTCTTCCCCGAGAAGCGCGAGTTCTTCCTCGAGGGACGGGGCATCTTCGAGTTCGCCACCGGCGCGGCGGTCTCCGGCGGCGGGGGGTTCCGCGATCCCAACGCCCCCATCCTCTTCTACAGCCGCCGCATCGGCCTGCAGGCCAACCACGTCGTGCCCATCGTCGGCGGCGGGCGCCTGACCGGCAAGGTCGGCGACTTCGACGTCGGCGCGCTGAGCATCCAGACCGACCGGGAGGCGATCTCCGGCGCCGTGGAGACCAACTTCAGCGTGGCGCGGATCAAGCGCGACATCCTGCGCCGGAGCAGCATCGGCGCCCTCTTCACCAACCGCTCGGTTTCCACGCACGGTCACGGCGCAGCGCGCACCTACGGCGTCGACGGCACGTTCAGCTTCCACGACAACATCCATCTGCTGGGGTACGCGGCCCGCACGGACACGCCGGGCTACCCCGACCGGAACCTGAGCTACCAGGGGAAGTTCGACTACACGGGCGACCTGTTCGGCGTCATGGTCAACCATCTGCTGGTCGAGGACCACTTCATCCCCGACGTGGGCTTCGTCCGGCGCGACAACTTCCGCCAGTCGACCCTCCAGTGGCGGATCAGTCCGCGTCCCGACATCGACGCCATCCGCCAGTTCCGGACCGGCGGCAACCTGGACTACACCCTGACGGCCGATACGTCGCAGCTCGAGACACGCAGGTTCATCCTCGGCGGCGAGATGGAGTTCGAGAACGGCGACCGGCTGACGCTCACCAGGATGGACAATTACGAGCTGCTGCGCGAGCCGTTCTCGCCGGCCAAGGACGTGACGCTGCCGATCGGCGGCTACGACTTCACGGAGTACTCGGTGACCTACCTGCTCGGCCAGCAGCACCGGGCCAACGGGCAGGTCGCGGTGCGCCGGGGCGGCTACTTCAACGGGGACATCACCTCGGTCGACTTCACGAGCGGGTACGTGGAGCTCACCCGGCACCTGTCCATCGAGCCGACCGTCTCGTTCAACTGGATCGATCTGCCCCAGGGCTCGTTCCGCACCGACCTGACCGTGGCGCGCGTCAACTACACGTTCACGCCGCGGATGTTCTTCGCCGGGCTGCTGCAGTACAACTCGAGCACCGACACCGTCGGCGCGAACCTCAGGTTCCGCTGGGAGTACAGCCCCGGCAGCGAGCTGTTCGTCGTCTACACGGAAGACCGCGACACGCTGGGGCTGCGGCCCGACCGCACGACCTTCCTCCGCAACCGCGGCTTCGTCGTCAAGATCAACCGGCTGTTCCGCCTGTGACGTTGGGACAAGGCGCGCGGCGCCGGCTGGTGTCGCTTTCCAGGACCAATGCGTCGATAATGGATTCTCGCCAGGGCACCAGGTTGCGCCGAGTCGAGTCCGCCCGAAACGCAGGAGGAACGAAGATGGCGAAGCAGCACGTGGTCGTCTCGAGCGCGGTCCTGGTCCTGATGTTGCTTGCTTCCCCGGCGGACCTGGGCGCCCAACAGAATCAAACCACCACCCGTGAAGTCAGACCGTTCGCGCCCGTTACGGACGCGGTGCTGCGCAACCCCGATCCCGACGATTGGCTGATGATCCATCGCACGTACGACTTTCAGGGGTACAGCCCGCTGGACCAGATCACGCGGGACAACGTCGATCAACTGCAACTGGTCTGGATACGGGCAATGGATGCGGGTCCGCAGGAGATCCGCCCCCTCGTCTACGACGGCGTGATGTACATCGCCCATGCCGGCAGTGACCATCTTCAGGCTCTGGATGCGACGACCGGCGATTTGGTCTGGGACTTTACGCGCCAGGCTCCCGAAGATCTCCGGCAGTACGCGACGGTGGGAAATCGGACGCGGAGCATCTCCATCTACGGCAGCCACATCCTGCACCTGACGGCAGACGCCCATCTCATCGCGCTGGATGCGCAGACCGGCGAGCTGGCCTGGGAGAGCCGGTTGGCCGACTACCGTGACGGCATCACGCACTCCTCGGGGCCGACGGTTCTCGAGGGCAAGGTGCTGAGCGGTCGTGCCTGCAGCTCGGCCAACCTCACGTCGCGCTGCTTCATCGCCGCGCACGACTCGAACGACGGCACCGAGCTGTGGCGCATGTACACGGCGGCCGGCGCGGACGAGCCCGGCGGCCAGACCTGGGGCAACGTGCCGACCTCCCGGCGCGGGCACGTATCCCCTTGGGGAGTCCCCGGAAGCTACGATCCCGCCCTCGGCCTCGCCTACTGGGGCATCGCGGTGCCCCTGCCATTCACGCGGATCATGCGTCGCGGCACGTGGGATGTCGGAGACGGCACGCCGTGCGAGCTCTACTCCAACTCGACCGTGGCCCTGGATGTGAACACCGGCGAGCTCGAGTGGTACTACCAGCACCTGCCCTGCGATGACTGGGACATGGACTTCGTGCAGGAACGGACCCTGATTGACACCGTGGTGAACCCGGACCCGGACGCGGTGATGTGGATCAACCCGAAGATCGCCGGCACGGCCGAAGAGCGGAAGGTCGTGGTGACCATGGGCGAGCCCGGCGGCCTGTTCGTGCTCGACCGCGAGACCGGCGAGTTCCTGTGGGCCACGCCGTTCCCCTACACCAGCACGGAGCGGTTCGTCATCAGTGACATCGATCCCGAAACAGGCCAGGTCTTCATCAACATGGACCTCGTCGCGAGGGAGCTGGGACAGCAGTTCATCATCTGCGGCCACAACGTGAAGGGCTGGTGGTCGTGGTCGTACAGCC
>CAYGCV010000256.1:0-6692 GCA_964348425.1 uncultured Vicinamibacteraceae bacterium
GGCTGCCCACGATCACCAGGTCCTCGAACACCACCGGCGGCGACGTCTGGTCGAAGTCGAAGCGGGTGACCGGCCGGCCGTGGCCCGCGGTCAGCAGGACGCTGCCGTCCGCGCCGAACCCGGCGTCCAGCTCACCCGTCGCGGCATCGATGGCGTAGAGCCGGTCGCGGCTGTTGAGGAAGATCCGGGCGTCGCCGTCGTCGCGCCAGTACGCGATGCCCCGGTGCTTGAAGCCCCCCGGCCCGGCGCCTCGGGGTCCCCCTTCGTAGGCCCCGGGATCGAACGTCCACAGCTCGGCGCCCGTTTCCGCGTCGAGGGCCGCGACGCGCGTGTACATGGTCGACAGGTACAGAATGTTGTCGACCATGATGGGGGTCGCCTGGAATGCGCCCGGCCGCGTGCCGTACTCCGGGAGCGGCATCTCGTTCGGCTCCCAGCGCCAGACGATCTGCAGCTCGCCCACGTTGGCGGCCGTGATCTCGCCGGCAGCGGAGTACTTGGTGTGCGCCTGCTCGGAGCCGACGTAGGGCCACTCGAGCATGCCCTCCGGAGCCTGCGCGCCGGCGAGCGCGGCAGACACGAGCAGGAGGGCGGCGGTGGCAGCGATGCGTTCCATGCGGGGATTCCTGACTGTGAACGGGACCGTGCTTTCGGGGCGGTATTCTATAGTATTACGCCCTTTCCGCCGCAAGCGGCATGCGGCGGCGCACCCCATCGCCTGTGACGGATTGAACGCGGCCGGCAAATCGAGGAGAAGAAGAATGTTCCAATGCATGACGACGATGTTGCGTCTCGCGCGGCTCCCGCTCGTGATCGCCGCGGCCGTGGCCGCTGCCGGCGCCGGCCCGGGCGCGGCAGAGGCCGGCCAGGGGCCGGCGGCCGGCGTGCCGGCCTACGAGCTCGATCCGTCGTTCCCGCCCGCGCTGCCCAACGGCTGGGTCATGGGCGTTCCGACGTCGGTCGCGGTCGACGCGCGCGACCACGTGTGGGTGCTCTCGCGGCCCCGGACCGTGCCGGAAGAGCAGTCCGCGAACGCGGCGCCCGCGGTGATGGAGTTCGACGCGAACGGGGCGTTCGTCCAGGGTTGGGGCGGGCCGGCCGAGGGCTACGACTGGCCGGACACCGAGCACGGCATCTTCGTCGATCACCAGGACAACGTCTGGATCACCGGCATCAACCCGCGCGCGGGCAACAACGTGTCGGACCGGGCGGACGACATGATCCTCAAGTTCACCCGCGACGGGGAGTTCCTGTTCCAGAAGGGCAGCTACGGCGCGAGCGGCGGCAACGCCGACACCGACAATCCGCGCCAGCCGGCGGACGTGTCGGTGTACGCCCCGACCAACGAGGCGTTCGTCGCGGACGGCTACGGCAACCGCCGGGTGTGGGTGCTCGACGCGGACAGCGGCGCCTACAAGCGTCAGTGGGGCGCCTTCGGCAACGCGCCCGAGGACGCGTACGCGATCGGCGTGGCGCGGCCGGCCCCCGCGCCGCGGGAGGACCCGCTGGTGACGATGGGAACCGGGCCGGAGCAGTTCGGCATCGTCCACGGCCTCGGGGTGTCGAACGACGGCCACGTGTACGTGGCCGACCGCGGCAACCGGCGGATCCAGGTCTTCACCGTGGCCGGGGACTACGTGATGCAGGGCTTCGTCAATCGGAGCGGTCCCGGACCCAGCACCGTGGCGCGGATCGCGTTCTCGCCCGATGCCGAGCAGCGGCTCATCTACGCCAACGACTTCAACAACGGGAAGGTGTGGCTGATCGACCGCCGGACCCTCGAGACGGTCGGCGAGTTCGGGTCGCTGGGCAGCGAGCCGGGCCAGCTCACGAACCTGCACCACATCGCCGTCGATTCGCGGGGCAACGTGTTCGGCGCCGAGGTGGGGCGCAACCGGCGCGTCCAGAAGTTCAGAATTGCCGGCAACTGAGAGACCGGGAGCCCGGCCGCCCGGGCGGGCAATGGCGGCGCACGGCCACGATGGCCCGCCCGGGTGACCCGCCCCGCCGCCGGCGCGCGCGGGCCGTCAGCGCGGCGCGGTGAAGAGCGTCAGGTCGATCGCCTCGCCCATCGCGCGGTAGCCCTCGTCGTTCGGATGGAGCCAGTCGCCGGGGTGGTACATGGGCAGGAAACGGCGCGGGTCGGCGGAGTCCCGCACCACGGCATCGAAGTCGATGACCGCGTCGTACTCCCCGCCGTTGCGGATCCACTCGTTCACGGCCTGCCGCTTGGCTTCGCCGGCCTCGGTGAAGTACAGGGCGCCCTCGAAGGGCGTCAGCGTGCCGCCGTAGATCGTGAGGCCGTGCGAGCGCGCGCGCTGGATCAGCGCACGGTGCCCGGCGATCAGCTCCTCCACGGTCGGCGCCGCCGCGTCCCCGGCCATCCCGATGTCGTTGATCGATTCGAGAACGACCACGTGCGTCACGCCCGGCTGGAGCAGGACGTCGCGATCGAAGCGGCTGAGCGCGCTCGGGCCGAAGCCGGCGTTCGGATTCGGCGGGCCGGCGTCGCTGCCGCCCGCCGTCCCGAACGCACCGTCGTTGCCCCGCAACAGGCGGTTTCCGGAGATGGCGACGTTGAGCACCGCCGGCGCATCGGCGCCGAGCTCCGCGCCGAGCCGTTCGGCGAGGACGTCCGGCCAGCGGCGGTCGGCGTCCGCGGTCGAGCCGAAGCCTTCGGTGATGGAGTCGCCGAGGGTGACCACGACCCGGGTCGCGGCCCGCGCCGCGACCTCCACCCTTGACAGGTACAGCCAGGACCGGAGCGTGGCCTCGACCGGCATCTCCGCCGCGCCGCTGTGATCGCCGGCGGGGGAGACGTAGCCGGTCGTCCAGGCGCCGCGGAGCGTCGACGCCGGCGAGCTCGTCTCCCAGTTGTCGCCGGGCAGATACAGGTCGACGGCAAGGTGCCCGAGCGCCGGCACCGCGAGGTCGACGGCGTCGCTGAGGACCGTCGAGCCCGCCTCGATGGTGACCGAGGCCCGGCCGCCGAACGTGAGGGCTGCCCCGCTGCCCGGCTCGATGGCCGCGCCGGCGGCGCGCACGGCCGCGTGGGCCGCGCCGACCTCGAGCGGCCGCGTGCCGAAGACGTTGGTGAGCGCGACCCGCAGGCGGGAGCCGCCGACCGTCGCCCGCACGATCTGCCGCAGCGTCTGATTGCGCACGCGCGCCAGCGGTCCGAACAGGTCCTGGCCCGGGTCCTGGCCCGGGTCCTGACCGGACGCCGGGTCGGGCGGCGCCTGGGCCTGCAGACCGGTGGCCCACGTGCCCACCCAGTGCCCGGCGGCCTGCGCGGCGGCGGCCGGCGGCAGCCCGACCGCCGCCAGGACGACCAGCAGGGCGGCCGCCGTCAGGCGCGCTCGCCGGCCGAGGTTCGACGCCGGGCTGTGTCCGATCATGTTGCTCTCCTCCGGGATGGGGTTGCCCGGCGGGGCCGCCAGTGTACAATTCTGCGGCGGCCGGCCGATGCCGCCGCGTCGAATACGGGTGGTCACACACGGGGATGGGGATACGAGCATGCGAAGGTTTCCGATACTGGTAGCGGTCAGCACGTTCCTGGTCGCCGGCTGCGGCTCAGAGCCGGCCGAGTCGCCTCTGCGGCCGGTGGCCAACGTCGCCGAGCTCATGAGCATGATTCTCGATCCTGCGGCCGATGCGGTGTGGGATTCGTCGGGCACGATCATCACCGCCGAGGGCCGTCACGAGTGGGAGCCCGAGACCGAAGAGGATTGGGCGGTCGTCGCGAACGGGGCGATGACCATCATCGAGGGGGCCAACCTGCTGATGATCGGCGACCGCGCGCGGGACCAGGAGGGCTGGATGCAGCTCTCGCAGGACATGTCCGACGCGGCCATGCTCGTTCACGAGGCGGCGGCGGCCCGGGACGCCGAGCTGGTCTTCGAGCTCGGCGAGACGCTGTACCGCTCGTGCGACCGCTGCCACAACCTCTACTGGGTGGGCGACGAGGATCGCGGGCGCGTGCGCAGCGACAACCCCGACCCGCAGTAAACCGGCTCAGGCTGTTGCCTGCTCGGCGTGGGTGGCGGGCAGCCGGATGCAGAAGCGGCTGCCGCCGCCGGCCGCCGGCTCGTACGTCAGCTCGCCGCCGCTGGCTTCGACGGCCCACTTCGCGATCGCCAGGCCGAGACCCGCCCCGGCTTCGCCCGATCGATGGTGGCTGCCGCGGTAGAAGCGGTCGAAGACGCGTCGGCGGCGCTCGGCGGGGATGCCCGGACCGGTATCGCAGACCTCGATTACCGCCTGCTCGCGCACCGTCGAGGCACGCAGGTAGACGCTGCCGCCGGCCGGCGTGTACTTGATCGCGTTCTCCACCAGATTGAGCAGCGCCTGCCGCAGCACGAGCCGGTCCCCGAGACAGCGGGCCCGGCCCGGCCGGTCGACCGCCAGCGACTGATTCTTCTCCTCGGCCAGCACGCCGAGGTCCGCGGCGACGTTGTCGGCCAGCTCGCCCAGCTCGATCACGTCGCTCGAGAGCTCGACCTCGCCCAGGTCGGCGCGCGAGAGCGTGAGGAGGCGATCGACGAGGCTGGCCAGACGGCCCGCGTCCTCGAGCATGCTGCCGATGATGGCTCGGTACCCGGCCTCGTCCCGCCGTTCCCGCAGTCCCACCTCGCCGACGCTCCGGATGGCGGTGAGCGGCGTCCGGAGCTCGTGCGAGACGTCGGCGGTGAACTGCCGCATCTGGTCGAAGGACGATTCGAGCCGTCCCAGCGTGGCGTTGAACACCGCCGCCAGCCGCCCCAGCTCGTCGCGCGGGTTGTCGACCGGCAGGCGCTCGCCGAGCCGCTCCGCCGTGATCGCGCGCGCGCGATCCGCCATGCGCTCGACCGGCGCCAGCGCGCCCCTGGCGAGCCAGTAGCCTCCCAGGCCGGCGACGGCCACGCTCAGGGGCAGGCCGAGAACGAGGACGAGCATGAGCGAGGACAGCTCCTGCCGCATCAGCGCCTCGGAGCGGCCGACCTGGATGACCACCGGCTGGCCCGCGACCGTCGCCCGGCCGCTGAGGATCCTGAACGGGACGAGCTCGGTCGGCAGCGCGGCGATGCCGCCATCCGGATCGTGCGCCAGGGCCTCGCTGCCCGGCACCGGCAGCCGCCTGGCCACGGCCGTCCGAAAGACGGGCGCCCCGTCCTCGCGGGAGACGACGAGCCAGGGGTTGTCTTCGGCCCAGTCCTCGCCCTCGAACCACGTGAGCGTGCCGTCCGGGCCCTGCTGGGCCATCTCGGCGGCCCAGCGGAAGTCGCCGCGCAACCGGTCGTCGAGGCTCTGCGAGGCGTTGCGGGCGACGAGGGCGAAGACGGCGGCGACGTACACCATCAGCACCAGCAGCATGGCCGCCACGTGGGACACGGTCAGACGCACGCGCAGGCTGCGCGGAAACCACCAGCGGGTCATGGCTCACCCTCCCGCACGACGAAGCCGACGCCGCGCACCGTGTGGATCAACTTGACCAGGCCCTCGCGATCGACCTTGCGGCGCAGCCGCGACACGTGGACGTCGATGACGTTGGCCAGCGTCGTGCTGCGGTACGTGTCGCGCCAGACCTCGCGCGCCAGCGTGTCCCGGGAGACGACCCGGCGCTCGCAGCGCAGCAGGTACTCGAGCAGGTCGAACTCCTTGGCTGTCAGCTCTATCGGCCGGCCGGCGCGCGCGACCCGGCGCGTCGTCAGGTCCACCTGCAGGTCGGCGACGCCCAGGCGCGGCGGCGTCGACACGCGCCCGCGCCGCACGACGGCCTGTATCCGCGCGAGCAGCTCCTCGAACGCGAACGGCTTGACCAGATAGTCGTCGGCGCCCGCGTTCAGGCCGCCGACCCGGTCGGCGATCGTGTCGCGGGCCGTCAGGACCAGCACGGACGTGTCCACGCCGCCGTCGCGGAGCGCCCTGAGAATGTCGAGCCCGTCCCGGCCGGGCAGTCCCAGGTCGAGCAGGACGAGGTCGAACGTCTCCGTGCTGCTGCGGAAGAACGCGGCCTCGCCCGTCGTTTCGACGGTGACCTCGTAGCCCTCGCCCTCCAGGCCTTCCCGCAGGGCCTCCGCCACCTTCTGCTCGTCCTCGACGACCAGGAGCCGCCGCCGCTGGTGTCCGCTTCCGGACGCTGTGGAGGTTTCGTCGCTGGCAAGCATCGAGTGCCTTGCACAACTCTAGTGCAAACGTCCCGGCGGTGCTTTTGGCTGTCGCGGGTCTCTTGATAGAGTAGGGAGCAGCATGAGGGGCCACGCACTCGCGCTAGCCGTCGTGCTTGCCGGCTGTTCGGTCCCGGGTGTGCAGGCCGGCGCGCATCACTTGATCACCGAGGTCTACGACGTCGGCCGCACGGAGACCATCGAGGGTTGGGTCGACCGCTTCGTCTACCAGGATCCCCATTCCTTCGTGCACCTGCAGGTGCCGGGGCGCCGCGGCCGCCCTCTGACCTGGGCCGTCGAGCTCGAGGGAGCCGCCAGGCTGCGCCAGCTCGGCGTGAACAGCCGCACGCTGCGTCCGGGCGACCGGCTCACGGTCTGCGGCAATCCAGGGCGCGACGCCGGCCAGTACCGCCTGTTGATGCTGGCTCTCGAGCGGCCGCGGGACGGGCTGTCCGTGCGGCGCACCACAGAGGAATGGCAGCTCGACTGCGCGCGCTAGGAGTCTGCGCCGTAGAAAATCGGTGCGACAATCATAGGCGAGAACTC
>CAYGCV010000257.1:0-6625 GCA_964348425.1 uncultured Vicinamibacteraceae bacterium
CGAGCCGGAAGATGAACTGCGGGCTGGCGAGCATGAAGCGCAGGGCGAGCTCGATCCCGGACTCGAAGCCGCCGTCGCGGCTGCCTGCCTCGTAGAACGACAGGAGCCGGTCGATCTCGGGCGTCTCCAGCGGACGGCGGTAGGCCTGCCGGCCCAGGCGCGAGAGAATCGAGCGGGCGCAGGGCACGCCGTCGCCGGGCGCGGCATCGTCGGACGCGGCATCGTCGGATGCCTTGGGGCGGCAGGTGAAGATGCGTTGCCGGCTCGGGGTGTCGTCGGGGCGCTGCGGGTCGAACGGGCCGGCGATCAACACGCTGTCCACGTCCGGCAGGCCCCGCCGGCTGTTCGACGCGACGTAGCTTCTGATGAAGGGCTTGCGGGTCTCCTCGGACAGCGCGGCGGGCGTCCCGACGAAGGCGGCGACGATCTCGTGGCGCCCGGCGGGGATCGGCAGCCGCACCCGCATCCCCTCATCCGCCGTGAACGCCCGGCTCACGGTCTGGCCGGGGTTCTGCTCGTTCACCACGAGCGCCGTGTACGCGTCCTCGCTGCCGATGGGGAACAGGCCGATCCGCTCGCCGTCGAGGGTGAGCTCCAGGTCGTGTTCCTCGCTGATGCCGCGGATGGTCCCGATGGCGGTTCGGCGCAGCCGCACGCGGATTTCGTACTCGGCGTCGACCGGGAAGTACTCCGCAACCCGGATGCCGCCGCGGGTGCCGAGCGGCAACTCGCGCAGGTGGTAGTCCTGCGTCAGGTCCTCCGGGGTCTTGTAGGTCGTCGTCACGGTCGGGATGACGGGGCTCCCGACGGCGAGACGAGCGATCTTCCGCGCCGTCGTGACGTAGCTCTCGAGCAGCAGGGGCGAGACGCCGAGGGCGTCCGCGATGTTGTCGAAGCCGAACGTCGAGTCGTCCGCCGGGAGCGCGCTCACGTCCGCGTCGAGCGCCAGCAGGTCCCGGACGGCGTTGCGGTACTCCGCGCGGTTCATCCGGTGGAGTTGCGGCCGCCCCGGGTTCGGGGCCGCGGCGGCGGCCCGGTCGAGCGAGGTCTCCAGCCAGGTCGCGAACGCCGTGTAGGTGTCGTCGTCGGGGCGCGGGCGCCGCGGCGGCGGCATCGTCCTGCTCCGCAGCTTCTGGACCACCTTCTCCCACCGCTCCGCGTCGGCGGCCACGTGCGCCTCGCTGACCTCCACGTCGTCGAGCGACAGCCCCGCCGTGAGCAGCCGGCTGTTGTGGCAGGCGACGCAGTAGCGCTCGAGGAGCGCACCGTACTCGGCGGCCTCGGCCGACGCGGCCCGCGGCGCACCGCCCGAGGCGGGTTCCCCGACCGTGCCGGACGCCGATGCAACGACCGCCGGTGCCTGCGCGGCGGCGACGCCGGTCAGCAGGCCGCCGACGAATGCCGCCAGCACGAAACCACCGACACGTCCCACGCGCCGTCCGGTCTTCATCAAGAGCCTCCGTTTTGTCCGCCGCTGTGTGCCGCCGTCCGCCGTTCCGCAGCCCGCCCTGACGTGCGCTGAGCGATGCGACTCAGCGCTGGTCGGCCGGCACGGTCCGGCCATCCGGCGTCGCCACCGCGCCGAGGCTGCGGAGCAACGCTGCCGCGCCGTCGCGCCGGATCACGCTGGCGATCTGGTTGAAGCCCTGCTCCGCCAGGTCCAGCGCGCTTCGGTCCAGTTCGTCCTCGAAGTCGGTGCGCGCTCCCGCCTCGACGAGGTGCTCGATGATTGTGGTGGCGGCCCGGTAGCCGGCGCCGTGGAGTGCCGTCTGTCCGTTGGCGTTGCTCGCGTTGACGTCGACGCCCGCGGCCAGGGCCAGTTCGACGGCATCGAGCGCGTCCGCCTCGGGCCGGAAGCGCCGGGAGCCCTCGATGTGACCGATGCCGGCCGCCATCATCACCGCCGTGTTGTTCGCGTACGTCGCCAGGCGCGGGTCCGCGCCGAGCGCGGTCAGCTCGCGCATCGCCTCGACGTCGGCGCCCTGCGCGGCCAGGATGTACGGGGTCGCGCCGCCCAGGTTGACGCCGTTGTCCATGTACGGCCGCCCGGCGCTGAAGATCCCCTCGTCGGTCCAGCGTTCGTGGCGGATCGGGGTCGGCTCGGTGCGGGCGTTGGGGTCGGCGCCGCGGGCGACCAGCATCCGCATCAGCTCCAGGCTGTCGAGCTGCGTCGGGTCGAAGCCGTAGGAGTCGACGAACTGGTTGGCCAGGTGCCGCTGCGGCGAGCGGCGCTGCACCAGGTTGTGGAGGATGCTGTTCCCCCGCGCGTCGCGCGCGTCGGGGTCGGCGCCGGCCTCGAGCAGCCTCGCGGCCATCGTGTAGTGCCCGTTCGTCACCGCCATGCTCAGCAGGCTCGGGCCCGGTACGGCGGGCCGCGTGCCCCTGCGTGCACCCGGCAGATGCACGTTCACGTCGGCGCCGGCGGCGATCAGCAGCCGCGCCGCGTCGTGCGCGTCCTGCCGCACGGCGAACATGAGCGCGTTGAACCCGCCGGTCGACGGCGTGTCGACGGCCGCACCGTTCTCGAGCAGCACATTCAGGATCGGGGCGTGATTCTCGGCCGCGGCCCACATGAGCGCGGTCTGGCCGCGCCACGTGTCGGCCGCGTCGATGCTCGCGCCGTACCGCAGCAGCGCCCGCAACGCGGCCACGCGGCCGGTCCGCGCGCAGCCGAGGATCGGCGGCTCGCCGTTCGGCGCCAGGCTCGGATCCGCGCCAGCTTCGAGCAGCGCCTCGATCAGGGCCGGGTTGGCGTTCGTGCACGCAAGGGTGAGGGGGGTGGCGCCGTTCCGGTTCGCGGCGTTGGGGTCGGCGCCCGCCTCGAGCAGCAGGCTCGCCAGATCGGCGTCGTCCGCATACGCCGCCCAGTGGAGCGCCGTCGTGCCGTCGACCCCCGGGGAGTCGACGTCGACGTCGCCGGCGGCGAGCAGGCTCGCAACTGCCGCCCGATCTCCCGAGCGCGCCAGCTCCGGCAAGCGCGCGTCGGGCTCCGCGGCAGAGAGAACGGCCCCGGCCATGAAGACGAAGAGGAGGATCGGCGACGCGAGCCCTTGTTGGTGCTGCATGGTGCGTTCCCCGTCACGAACCGGCGGCCGGCGACCCGAGCACGGGCCGCCATCCGCCGCTACCGATCACCGGACAGAAGACACCGAGAATGTCGAATCCTACACGACGCGGCCGCTCCCCATCAACGCCCTCGGTGGGGTCGCGGTCGCGCGACGACGCCCTCGATCTGCTTTCCATTTGACATGCCAACGGAGTTTGACTACTTTCATTGGGATGGCAAATAGAGACCCTTCCAGGACGGAGGTCCTGCGCGGCACGCTGGACCTGATGGTGCTCCAGACACTGGTTCTGCTCGGGCCGTCGCACGGCTACGCGATCGCGGCCCGGCTCGAGCAGGTGTCGGGAGGGGCCCTCGTCCTCAACATGGGCACCCTCTATCCCGGCCTGATGCGGCTGGAGCAGCGGGGGCTCGTCCGCGCCGAGTGGGGGATGACCGAGAACAACCGGCGGGCCCGGTTCTACGGCGTCACCGCCGCCGGGCGGCGTCACCTGGCGGCCGAGAAGCGGAGCCTGGACCGGATGGTGTCGATCATCGACGCCCTGTTCGAACAGCCGGCGTGAGCGGACCTGGAGGAAGCACATGGCCGTCCTGCGCGAGTTCTGGCAACGCCTCCGGGGCATGCTCCGGCCCGACCCTGCCGATCCCGATCTCGAGCGCGAGCTGCGCTTTCACCTGGAGCTGGCCGAGGAAGAGCTCCGCGCGAAGGGCCACCCGCGGGCCGAGGCTGCGCGGATGGCCCGCGTGCGTCTGGGCGGCGTGCCCCAGGCCCTGGAGGCGCTGCGCGACCAGCGCGGGCTGCCGTGGCTCGACGACGTGCGGACCGATCTGCGGATCGGCTTGCGCGGCCTGGCCCGGCGACCCGGGTTCACGGCGACGGCGGCGCTGACGCTCGCGATCGGCATCGGGGCGACGGCGGCGGTCGCCACGTGGACGAACGGGCTGCTCTTGCAGCCGTTGCCGGTGCCCGACCCCGAGGAGCTCGTCGTCGTGGCGCAGCTCGACGAGCACACCGCCGAGTTCCCGCACGAGCTGTCGTATCCCGAGTACCTCGACTACCGGGAGCGCAGCGACGTCTTCGAGGGCCTGGCCGCCTACGCCATGGCGGAGGGGCTGTTGTCGGTCGACGGCGGAGCGGCCGAGCGGATCCGGATCGAATACGTGAGCGGCAACTACTTCGAGGTCCTGCAGCTGGACGCCGAGCTCGGCCGCACGTTCCTTGCCGACGAAGGCCTGCGGCCCGGCGATGCGCCCTTCGTCGTGCTGACGCACCACTCGTGGCAGACGCGGTTCGGAGGGGACGCCAGCGTCCTCGGAAGGGCCGTGCGCCTGGGGCGGGCCAGCATGACCGTGATCGGGATTGCGCCGGAGCCGTTCGTTGGAGTCAACGGCCTGGTCCCCGTCGAGGCGTTCGTCCCTGCGACGGAGGCCGCGCTCGTCGAGCCGCGATGGACGGAGCTTCTGACGGATCGGCTGGAGGAGATGTTCTTCCTGACCGGACGCCTGCGGACGGACGTCACCTTCGCGGAAGCTGCTGCGCAGCTCGACGTGCTCGCCGCGGCGCTGGCCGCGGAGCACCCGGATGCCAGCCGCCACAGCGAGCTCCATGTCGTGTCCGAGCGCGACTCGAGACCCTACCCCGGCGCGTCGCGACACATCGCCCCCCTGATGACCGTGATGATGGGCCTGGCCTCTCTCGTGCTGCTCATTGCCGTCGCCAACGTCGGAACCCTTCTGGTAGGGCGTGGCATCGCGCGGCGGCAGGAGATGGCCCTGCGCGCGGGTCTCGGTGCGACGCGGCGGCGGCTCGTGCGGCAGTTGACCACCGAGAGCGTGCTGCTGGCGCTGGTGGGCGGAGCCGGCGGCGTGCTCGTCGCGCTCTGGGCCGCCGATCTCGTGGCGGCCCGTGCCGCGACGGAACTCGCCCGCTCGATGCCGGCGCGCGACCTGCCGATGGACTGGCGGATCTTCGGCTTCACCGCGACGATTGCGATCGTCGCGGGCCTGCTCGCCGGCCTCGCGCCGGCGTTGCGCTCGACCCGGATCGACCTCGCGCGCGCCATCGGCTCCGGCGGCCGGGGCACGGGCGCAGGATCGCCGGGACGGCGCCTCACGAACGGGCTCGTAGTGATGCAGGTCGCGGTGTCCATGCTGCTGCTGGTCTGCGCGGGCCTCTTCGTGCAGAGCAGCAGGAACGCCGACGCGACCGACTTCGGTTTCCGAACCGACGATCTCCTGGTGCTGTCCGTCGATCCGCTCGCGCAGGGGTACGACCGGGACCGGGCCCGTGCCCTGTACCAGGAAATCGCCGCCGAGGTCGGCGCCCTGCCCGGCGTCAGGTCGGCGAGCTGGGCGCGCCGGGCGCCGGTGAGGCCGGGCGGGATCTGGGGCCGGGTGTTCACCCGGGACGGCGGCACCGCTCCGGAGCCCGACGCGGCAACGGTCGCCAGGAACTACGTCGACCCCGGCTTCTTCCACACCGTGGGCGTCCCGGTGCTCCAGGGCCGCGGTTTCCGCGAAGAAGATGGAGCGAACGACCGGCGGGTGGCGGTCGTCAGCGAACGCGCGGCCCGGGAGCTCTGGCCGGGACAGGAGGCGGTCGGCCGACGGATCGTCGACGCCACGACGGGCGGCGCGCCGTTCGAAGTGATCGGAGTCGCACGTGACGCGCACATGTCGAGGTCGCCGTTCGAGCAGCCGCCGTTCGTCCTCTATCCGTTCGGGCCGCGTCTGGCGGGGTCGGCCACGCTGCACGTGCACGTGGACGGAGCGCCGGGCGCCCTGCTCCCGACGATCGCCGAGACGGTCCGCCGGCACGAGCCGACCCTGGCCATACTGGAGGCCGGCGGCATGGACACCGTGGTGCGCTCGTTGGGGATGCTGGCCCTCGCGCGCGGCGGCGCCGCGGTCGTCGGCGCGTTCGGGCTGCTCGGCCTGCTGCTCGCCGCCGTGGGGCTCTACGGCGTCGTGTCGCATGCCGTGGCCCAGCGGCAGCAGGAGTTCGGGATTCGCGCCGCCCTCGGCGCCAGCACCGCCGCCATCATCCGGCTGGCGCTCGGTCGGGGCATCGTGCTCACGACGCTCGGACTGGCGTTCGGCGCGGTCGCGGCGGTCGCGGCCGCGCGGCTGACGGCCGGTTTTCTTTTCGACATCAGACCGGGCGACCCCCCCCGCCGTGCTGGGCGTCGCGGGCATGCTGCTGGCGGCCGTGGCGCTGCTTGCGTGCCTGGTGCCGGCACGGCGCGCCGCGGCGGCCGACCCCCTCACGACGCTGCGCGAGGGCTAGCGCCAAACCCGATCGGCTACGATGCCTGCATGGAAGCGCTGGCGGTCGTGACCGCGATCACGTCGGCTCTGGCCGCGGCCGGGGCGCTCTTCAACGGCTGGCAGATCGCGAGGCTGGCGGGCCGCGTCGATGCGCTGGAAACCGACGTGCGCGCCATCAATACGCGCATCGACAATATCCTGCTCGCGGGCCGTTCCCGGGCCTAGGAGCTTGGCGGCGTTAGGAGTCTGCGCCGCAGAAACGTGCCATGGAGCGGTTCGTGCCAGCGCAGACTC
>CAYGCV010000258.1:0-6604 GCA_964348425.1 uncultured Vicinamibacteraceae bacterium
GCGCAGCCCCGTCTGATTTATGCAGCCGGCGGCTTGCTGCCGAACCGCGCCTTGGCCTCCTGCCGCCGCGCATGCAGGATCGGCTCGGTGTAGCCGCTGGGCTGCTCGCGTCCCTTGAACACCAGGTCGCAGGCAGCCTGAAAGGCCACGCTGCCATCGAAGTCGGGCGCCATCGGCCGGTAGTGGGGGTCGCCGGCATTCTGCCCGTCCACGACCGCCGCCATCCGCTGCAGCGTCTCGCGCACCTGCGCCTCGCTGCAGATCCCGTGGTGCAGCCAGTTGGCGATGTGCTGGCTGGAGATGCGCAGCGTCGCCCGATCCTCCATCAGCCCCACGTTGTTGATGTCGGGCACCTTGGAGCAGCCGATGCCCTGATCGATCCAGCGCACGACGTAGCCCAGGATGCCCTGGGCGTTGTTGTCGAGCTCCTGCTGGATTTCCGCGGGCGACCAGTGCGGCCGCTCGGCGCGTGGAATCGTCAGGATCCGGTCCAGGTCGGCCGGCGGGCGCGTGCGCAGGGTGTCCTGACGCGCCCTGACGTCGACCCGGTGGTAGTGCGTGGCGTGCAGCGTGGCCGCGGTGGGGGAGGGCACCCAGGCCGTGTCGGCGCCGGCCTCGGGGTGTCCGATCTTCTCGCGCAGCATGTCGGCCATCCGGTCCGGCATGGCCCACATCCCCTTGCCGATCTGGGCGTGGCCGGGCAGGCCGCAGGCCAGGCCGACGTCGACGTTCCAGTCCTCGTAGGTGACCATCCAGTCGGCGGTCTTCATCTCCTTCTTGCGAATCATCGGCCCGGCTTCCATCGCGGTGTGCATCTCGTCGCCGGTCCGATCGAGGAAGCCGGTGTTGATGAAGAAGACGCGGTCGCGCGCGGCGCGCACGCACTCCTTCAGGTTGACCGTGGTGCGCCGCTCCTCGTCCATGATGCCGATCTTGAGGGTGAAGCGGTCCAGGCCGAGGGCGTCCTCGACCTGGGCCAGCATCTCGTCCGTGAAGGCCACCTCCTCCGGTCCGTGCAGCTTCGGCTTCACGATGTAGACGGACCCGGCCCGGCTGTTGCGGCGGTCGCGGAGATCGTGGACGGCGATCAGCGACGAGATCAGCGCGTCGAGGACGCCTTCCGGCGCCTCGTTGCCGTCCCCGTCGAGCACCGCCGGATTGGTCATCAGGTGTCCGACGTTGCGGATCAGCATCAGGCTGATGCCCGGCAGGGTGAGGCGCGAGCCGTCCGGCGCCGTGTACTCGCGCGGCGGGCTCATGGCCCGGTCGACCGTGCGGCCGCCCTTCTCGAAGCGGGCGGTCAGGTCGCCCTTGATCAGGCCCAGCCAGTGGCGGTAGGCGAGCACCTTGTCCTCGCCGTCGACCGTGGCCACCGAGTCCTCGAGATCCATGATGGTCGTCGTCGCCGCCTCCAGCACGATGTCCCTGATGCCGGCCGCGTCGTCCCGGCCGACGGGATGCTCGCGGTCGATCGCGATCTCGATGTGGAGGCCGTGGTTCCGGAGCAGGACGGCGGCAGGCGCGCCGGGCTCGCCGCGGTAGCCGGCGAGCTTCGACGCGTCGGCCAGACCGGTCGTCGCGCCGTTCCGCAGGCTGGCGGCCAGGGCGCCGCCGGCCACGGCGTAGGACGCCACGTCCGCGTGGCTGCCGGCGGCCAGCGGCACGACCGCGTCCAGGAACTCGCGGGCGTAGGCGATCACGCGGGCCCCGCGCACGGGGTTGTAGTCGGCGGTGCGCGCCGCGCCGGCGTCTTCGGGGATGACGTCGGTGCCGTAGAGGGCGTCGTACAGGCTGCCCCAGCGCGCGTTGGCCGCGTTCAGCGCGTAGCGCGCGTTGGTCAGCGGGACGACGAGCTGCGGTCCCGCGACGGTCGAGATCTCGGGGTCGAGGTTGGCCGTGCGCGCCGCGAAGTCGTCCCCCTCGGGCACCAGGTAGCCGATCTCCTGCAGGACGGCCTTGTACTCGGCGAGGTCGATCGGCTCGTCGCGGTTCTCCCGGTACCAGGCGTCGAGCCGCCGCTGCAGCTCGTCGCGCTTCGCGAGCAGGCGGCGGTTGCGCGGCGCCAGGTCGTGGACCAGCCGGTCGAAGGCGGGCCAGAACGTCTCCGGAGCGACCCCGGTGCCCGGCAGTGCCTCGTCGTTGATGAAGTCGTACAACCGCTTGTCGACCTGGAGCCTCCCGGCCGCGATCCGATCCGTCATGCCTTCCCCCTGGGTGGTGATTCGTGAGCCGGTCCCGCGGTGGGACCGGCAGCGGCGATTCTACTCCGGCGGCGGCGGCCGGGCGAGTGCGCGCGGCTTGGGCGGGGCGGTCGTGATAGCATCGTGGATTCGGGCCGTAGCGGCGGTCCCGGACCGTGCAGATGCCGCACCGATGGATCGATGTACGCGGCGCCCGCGTGCACAACCTCAAGAACATCGACGTCCGGATCCCGCGTGATCGGTTCGTCGTGGTCACCGGCCTGTCGGGATCCGGCAAGTCGTCGCTGGCCTTCGACACCATCTATGCCGAGGGTCAGCGGCGCTACGTGGAGTCGCTCTCCGCCTACGCCCGCCAGTTCCTCGAGCAGGTGGAGAAGCCGGACGTCGACCAGATCGACGGCCTGTCCCCCGCCATCTCCATCGAGCAGCGCACCACCGGCTCCAATCCGCGCTCCACCGTCGGCACGGTCACCGAGATCCACGACTACCTCCGCCTGTTGTTCGCCAATGTCGGCGTGCCCCACTGTCCGTCCTGCGGGCGCGCGGTGACCTCCCAGTCGGTGGAGCAGATCGTCGACGCGGTCATGTCGGGTCCGACGGAGGAGCGCATCAACCTGCTCGCGCCCATCGTGCGCGGGCGGAAGGGGGAGTTCAAGAAGGAGCTGGCGGCGCTGAGAGCCAAGGGGCTGCTGAAGGCCCGGGTGGACGGCGAGGTGCGGTCGCTCGAGGACGAGCCGCGGCTGGACCGGCGCAAGAACCACTGGATCGAGGCGGTTGTCGACCGGCTCGTCGTCAGGCCGGGCGCGGAGCGCCGGCTCACGCGGTCGATCGAGCTGGCGCTGGCGCTGGCCGACGGCGTCGTGACGGTCAACACCCTGGGGGGCGGCGACCGCCTGTTCTCGAGACGGCTGGCCTGCGTCCACTGCGGGATCAACATGCCGGAGCTGACGCCGCGCATCTTCTCCTTCAACTCGCCGCACGGCGCGTGCAGCGACTGCCAGGGACTGGGCGCGGTCGAGGACTTCGACCCGCTGCGCGTCGTTCCGGACGACAGCCGGTCGCTCGCCGACGGCGCCGTCCAACCCTGGGGTCGCGCGGACGCCAGGCCGGTGCGCGAGGCGCTCGCCAAGCTGGCGGCGTACTACGAGATCGACATCGAGACACCGTTCAGACGCCTGTCGCAGAAGAAGCGCAGGCTCCTGCTGTACGGACCGGACGGCACCCGCCGGACGCCCGCCGGGCGGCGCCGCGCCGCGGCGCCGCCGGATCCGTTCGGCCGCGACTTCGAGGGCGTCATTCCCAACCTGCGCCGCCGCTATCGGACCGGTACGTGGACCCAGCAGGAGGAGCTCGAGGCCTACCGCTCGCTGCGCGTGTGTCAGGCGTGCGAGGGCGCCCGGCTGCGGGCGGAGAGCCGGGCGGTGCGGGTGCACGGACGCACGCTGGCCGACTACGTCGAGCTGCCGATCGCCGAGGCGCGGCAGGTCTTCGAGGCGCTGGAGCTGACGGGGCGCGAACGGCTGGTGGCCGAGCGCGTGCTGCGCGAGATTCGAGATCGCCTGGCCTTCCTCGCCAACGTCGGCGTCGGCTATCTCACCCTGGCGCGCGGCGCCGCCACCCTGTCCGGCGGCGAGGCGCAACGGATCCGGCTCGCCACGCAGATCGGCGCGAACCTGACCGGCGTGCTGTACGTCCTCGACGAGCCGTCCATCGGGCTGCACCAGCGCGACAACCGGCTGCTGCTCGACACGCTGGGCCGTCTGCGCGATCTCGGCAACACGGTCGTGGTGGTCGAGCACGACGAGGAGACCATCCGCTCGGCGGACTACCTGATCGACCTGGGGCCGGGAGCGGGCGAGCACGGCGGCCACGTGATCTTCCAGGGCCCGCCGGCGAAGCTGCTGGCGAACGGCAGCCGGTCGCTGACCGGTCAGTACCTGCGCGCGGAGCGCACCATTCCCACCCCGAGCGCGCGCCGGCCGGCGCTCCGGGGCGAGATCGTCATTCGCGGCGCGCGCGCCAACAACCTCAAGGACCTCGATGTCCGCCTGCCGCTGGGCCTGCTGATTGCCGTGACGGGCGTCAGCGGCTCCGGCAAGTCGACGCTCGTCAACGACATCCTGTTCCGCGCGCTGGCGCGGGAGCTGTACCGCGCGGCCGACGAGCCCGGGGCGCACCGGCAGGTGGACGGCACGGACCTGGTCGACAAGGTGATTCAGATCGATCAGTCGCCGATAGGCCGCACCCCGCGGTCGAACCCGGCGACCTACACCGGCGTGTTCACCTTCATCCGGGAGCTCTTCTCGATGCTGCCGGAGTCGCGCGCGCGGGGTTACCGCCCGGGTCGCTTCTCGTTCAACGTCAAGGGCGGGCGCTGCGAGACCTGCCAGGGCGGCGGGGTCATCGCGATCGAGATGCACTTCCTGCCGGATGTCTACGTTGCCTGCGAGCAGTGCAAGGGCCGCCGGTACAACCGGGAGACGCTGGACATCACCTACCGGGGCGCCTCGGTCGGGGAGGTGCTGAACCTGACCGTGGACCAGTCGATGGAGCTCCTGGAGCACTTTCCGCCCATTGCCCGCAAGCTGCGCACGCTGCAGGACGTGGGGCTGGGCTACGTCAAGCTGGGCCAGTCGGCCACGACGCTCAGCGGAGGCGAGGCGCAGCGCGTCAAGCTCGCGAAGGAGCTCTCGCGGCGGGGCACGGGGCGCACGCTCTACATTCTCGACGAGCCGACGACCGGGTTGCACTTCGAGGACACCCGGCGGCTGCTCGACGTCCTCAACCAGTTGGTCGAGCAGGGGAACACCGTGGTCGTCATCGAGCACCACCTGGACGTCATCAAGACGGCCGACCACGTCGTCGACCTGGGGCCGGAAGGCGGCGACGCCGGCGGCAGGCTCGTCGCCGCGGGCACGCCGGAGGATGTCATGGAGGTCGGCGGCTCGCACACCGGCCGCTTCCTGCGCCGGGTGCTGCCCGCGGCAGCCGGCAGCGGGGCCTGAAAGATGCTATCGTTGCCGTATGCGTCTCCCGTGACATCCTTGCATTCCCTTGTACCGGCACCGATCTCGCCCATAGTCAGGACGTCGTGAGAACGAACGCGCAGGTTCGGACACGTACCCAGCAGACGGTCCGCCGCCCGGTTTCGTGCTCCGGGATCGGGCTGCACTCCGGTCACAAGGGGACGCTGCGGCTGAGGCCCGCCCCTGCCGACCACGGCATCGTCTTCAAGCGGCTCGACTTGAACGGGCTCGAGATCCCGGCACGGATCGGTTACGTGGTCAGCATGAGCTACGCCACCGGTCTGGCCCGCGACGATGCGGCCGTGGAGACCGTCGAGCACCTGCTGGCCGCGCTCTTCAGCCTGGGGATCGACAACGCCGTCGTCGAGCTGAACCAGGCCGAAGTCCCGATCATGGACGGCAGCGCCGCCTCGTTCGTCTATCTGGTGCACGAGGCCGGCGTCAGGTCCCTGGCCGTGCCGCGCCGCTTTCTGAAGGTCGTCAGGCCCGTCTCGCTGTCCCGCGGCGAGAAACGGATCGCGCTGTATCCGTCGGACCATTTCAGGGTCACCTACAGCATCGGCTTCGACCACCCGCTGGTGCGGCATCAGGCGCGCACGCTGCGGCTGACCGAGGAGTCGTTCGTCGACGAGATCGCACCCGCCCGGACGTTCGGCTTTCTGAAGGAGGTCGAGCTGCTGCGCCGCAAGGGGCTGGCGCTCGGCGGGTCGCTCGACAACGCGGTGGTGCTGGGCGAAACGGGCGTTCTGAACACCTCGCTGCGCTTCGAGGACGAGTTCGTCCGCCACAAGATCCTGGATGTGATCGGCGATCTCGCGCTGCTGGGGCACCCGCTGATTGGCCACCTCGTGGCCCACCGCGGCGGCCACGCGCTGCACGCCAGCTTCGCCAGGCGGATCCTCGAGGCGACCGACGCCTGGCGCCTCGTCGAGTCGCCGGTCGAGCCGGACGCGGCGCCCGTGCCGGCGGTCGTTCCCATCAAGGACACCGCGCCGGCTGGCTAGGATGGCTGGCGGGGCTACGATAGAGCCACCGCCATGGGAGAAATCCAGGCGAGCGTCACGCTCGAGAACACCACCGACCACGGGCTCGTGAGCCGCGGCCTCGACGTCGAGGCGAACGTGCGCCCGACGACCATAGACCCGATCCTCGACACCCGCCCCGGAGACCACGTGCTGCCGGAGGAGGTGGTCGACGCGCTGGGGCTCGAGCGCGTCGGCACGCGGACTGTCGTCTACGCCGACGAGCGACGCGGCCAGAGGCCGGTCGCAGGGCCGGTAACCGTCGAGATCGGCGACCTGGCCATGCGAACCGAGTGCATCGTCGGCGTGGCCGGCGGCGAGGCGCTGCTCGGCCCGCCCGTACTCGAGGTGGTCG
>CAYGCV010000259.1:0-1749 GCA_964348425.1 uncultured Vicinamibacteraceae bacterium
CTTTACTGTGACACTACAGCCATTTGCAGGAAGTTATTTTTGCGCGGACCCTTACGCTATCCATCAGGACACCTCGAGACCGACCGCCGCCATCAGGGCCAGGGCGTTCGTGCCGGTCGAGCGGCCGGGGCGCAGCCGGTAGTCGAACGTCATCGCGCCGCCGGCGAGCTGATCCTCGAAGTGCACGTTGGCCGCCGCCGGCGCGAGGCGGTCGGCCAGGCCGGCCAGGGCCAGGTCGTGCGTCGTGATCAGGCCGACGGCGCGCAGCTCCAGGAGATACCGCAGCACGCCATGCGCGCCGTCCAGCCGGTCGCTCGAGTTGGTGCCGTGAAACAGCTCGTCGAGCAGGAACAGCACGGGCGTCGGGCCCCGGGCCATGTCGACGAGCCGGCGCAGGCGGGTGATCTCGGCGTAGAAGCGCGACCGCCCGTCCAGCAGCGAATCCTGCACGCGCAGCGTGCCGCCGATCGCCAGCGGCGTGAGCCGCAGGCGATGCGCCCGCACGGGCGCACCCGCCAGCGCCAGCACGGCATTGACGCCCACCGTGCGCAGCAGCGTCGTCTTCCCGGCCATGTTCGAGCCGCTCACGACCAGCAGTTGCGGCCGGGCGCCGAGCGCCACGTCGTTGGCCACCGCCCCCGCCGGCAGCAGCGGATGCGCCAGCCTCTCGCCTTCGTAGACCGGCGTCTCGCCTGCCGTCAGCTCCGGAAAGGGGTGGTGCGGCCGCCCGAAGTGGTAGGTCGCGAGCGACGCGAGCGCCTCGATCTCGCCGGCAATCCGCAGCCGCGCCGTCACGGCCTGCCCGTGACGTCCGCGCCACGCCTCGACGGCCGTCGCGCAGTGCAGGCCCCAGAGGACGCAGGCGGCGATCGGCGCGAACAGGATGTTGTGCTGCCAGTCGTGCATCTCGATCAGCCTGCCGAGTTGCCGGACCGTGCGCACCGGGTCGCCCGTTTCGCCGAGGTCGGCGGCGAGCTGCCGCAGCCGGTCGGCCGCGAACGACTCCCCGCGCACGCGCCCGACAATCGCCCCCAGGACCGCGAGCTCGCGCGCCGGCTCGGCGGCGCCGTGCAGCACGCGGCTGACGACCCCGCGGCGGAACCCGCCCACCAGGACGTTCACGAGGACCAGCACGGCTGGCAGCGCCCCGGGCGCGAGCCCCGTCAGCCAGGCGGCCAGCGCCGCGACGGCCGCCGCCGACAGCGCGGCCGCGGCCAGCCGCAGCCAGCCGGTGTCGAGCTGCGCCGGGGCGGTGGCCCAGTCGGCCAGACGCCTCGAATCGACGGCCGCCCGCACGTCGGCGCCCAGGGTGTACAGCTCCTCCCGGAACAACGGGCGCGAGGCGAGATCCCGGACGGCTGCCTGCCGCCGCCGCACGGTGGCGGCATCGCTCCCTTCCAGCAGCCAGCGCGCCAGCGTCTCCTCCCCGGCGGCGGTCTGGCCCGTCGTGAGCAATTGGAACAGCGAGCCGTCGCCGAGGATGTCCAGATCGAGCGCATACGGGTGGTCGCCAGCCTGGAACCGTGCGCCCGTTTCGCCGCGGCCCACCCAGCGATCCTCCAGCCGCGCCAGCCCGAGCTCGTGCCAGTGGACGCGCCGGGACGCGGCTTGCAGCAGGCGGATCACCCGGTTGTGCACGACGACCAGGACGGCGAACAACCCGGCCGGGGCGGCCAGCCACCACGCGGACAGCCAGCCCTGCCACAGGGACGCCAGCACCAGGGCCACCGCCAGCAGCGCCGTCGCCAG
>CAYGCV010000259.1:1849-6575 GCA_964348425.1 uncultured Vicinamibacteraceae bacterium
GCGAGGATAGCGATGAACAGGATCGTGCCCATCACCGCTGCGCTCCTGCTGCTGGCGCTGCCGGCGGCAGCGGCCAACGACGAGTGGCCCCAGTTCCGGGGTGCCGAGGCCGGCGTCGCCGCCGATCATCCCGATCTGCCGGACCGCTGGAGCCAGACCGACAACGTCGTCTGGAAGGCCGACATCCCCGGCCTGGGCTGGAGCTCGCCCATCGTCTGGGGCGACCACGTCTTCGTCACGACGGCCGTCAGCGAGGGCGACGAGCCGCAGCCGGTCAAGGGACTGTACGACCCCGGCGACGAGCACGGCAAGCGGGATGCCGTGGCGAGCCACCGCTGGCTGGTGTACGACCTCGACCTCGAGACCGGGGACGTCCGCTGGGCAACGGAGCTGCGGGCTGCCGTGCCGATCATCAAGCGGCACCTCAAGGCCAGCTTCGCCTCCGAGACGCCGGTCACCGACGGCGAGCGCGTCTACGTGTACTTCGGCAGCATCGGGCTGGTCGCGGCCCTGGACATGGCCGGCGAGGTGGTCTGGACGCGCGACGTCGGCGCGTTCAACGGCCACCAGGAGTTCGCGCCGGCCGCCTCGCCGGTGCTGCACGACGGCCGTCTGTACATCGTCAACGACAACACGACCGAGTCGTTCCTCATCGCCTTCGACGCGGCGACCGGCGAGCAGCTCTGGCGCGTCGTGCGGGACGAGACCGAGAACTGGTCCACGCCGCTCGTCTGGGAGAACGACCTGCGCACCGAGCTCGTGATCACGGCGCGCCGGCGGGTCCGCTCCTACGATCTCGACGGCAACGTGCTGTGGGAGCTGCGGGGCATGACCGGCAACGTCGCGCCCACGCCGTTCGCCAGGGACGGCCTGGTGTATCTCAGCTCGGGCTATCCGGGCTCGTCGGTGCGGCCCGTGTACGCGGTCCGGCCGGGCGGCGCCGGCGACATCTCGCTCGATCCGGACAACCCGACCGACCACCCGTACATCGCCTGGTTCCAGCCGCTGCTGGGCACCTACGTCACCTCGGCGCTCGTCTATCAGGGCACCTACTACACGCTGCTGGACCGGGGGCTGATGCTGGCGCACGACGCCCGGACGGGGAGCGAGATCTACGGGCGCAGGCGCCTGCGCCCGGGCAGCGGCTTCACGGCGTCGCCGTGGGCCTACAACGGCAAGGTCTTCGTGCTGAGCGAGGACGGCGACACCTACGTCATCAGGGCCGGTCCCGAGTTCGAGATCCTGGGGACGAACCCGCTCGACGAGATGACGCTGGCGACGCCGGCCGTCGCGGGCGGCAAGCTGCTCATCAGGACGCAGTCGAAGCTGTACTGCCTCTCCCGCGGAGGTGGCCGGTGATGGCGGGCCGCATGACGCCGTGGCGCGCCATCCTGCCGCTCGCGCTGGGGCTGGCGCTGGCGGCGGGTCCCGCGTCCGCTCCCGCGCAGACGCTGAGGTTCACGCCGGCCAGCTCCATCTCCGGTCCGATCGATCTGGTCCGGGCCAGCGGCGCATTCGCCTACGTCACCCGCGGCGAGACGCTGACCGTGTTCGACCTGTCGAATCCGGCGGCGCCGGCGCGGCGCGGGTCGCACGCGTTCCCCGAGAAGGTGTGGGGCTTCACCGTGACGGGCTCGCTGGCGTACGTCGCCGCGGGCCACTCGGGGTTCTGGGTCCTGGACGTCTCGGATCCGGACGCGCCCGTGCTGCGGGGGTCGCTCAAGACGCCGGGCCAGGCCAAGAACGTGGCGGTGTCGGGCGCGCGGGCAGTGGTGGCCGATCACATGTCGGGGATCGACGTCATCGACATCTCCGACATCGACGCACCGGCCGCCGTCGGCTCGGTCTACACCGACGGCTACGCGCGGGACGTCGCGATGTTCGGCTCGCGGGCGTACGGCGTCGACCACCCGGCCGGCTTCTACGTGCTCGACATGACGCTGGCGGACCCGCTCGAGCCGGTCGGCTCGCTGCAGTCCGCCTCCGCGCCGCGGCACGTCGAGGTCGTGGCGGCCACGCCCGGCATCGCCGTCCTGGTGGGCGGCGTGCCGTACGACCCGCTCCGTTCGCTGCGGGATGCCGCGCCCGACGACCCGCGCGGGACGCTGCAGCTCTACGACGTCTCGGACCCCGCGGCGCCGCTGCTGGTCACGACGTTCGCCACCCCGGGCGACGCGCAGCGGGCCGAGATCGAAGGCACGCGGGCCTACGTGGCCGACGGCCCGGCCGGACTCTCGGTCGTTGACCTGTCGGCGCCGGAGGCGCCCCAGGTGGTCGGCACGTACCAGACGCGAAACTCCGCGCGGGACGTGGCCGTCGCCGAGACGGCCGTGCTGGTCCTCGACGGCACGATCCGCCGCGGCTCGCATTCCCAGGACGACGGCGACGTGATCGTCCTGCGGCAGACGGAGGACTGACGATGCAGATGCGGACGCGCCTCTTCCTCCCGGTGCTGCTCGCCGGCGCGGCGTGGCTGGCCGGAGCCGGCCCGGCCTTTGCGCAGACGGCCGACGACGCCGTCGTGCCGTTCACGATCGACGTGCCGGACGCCGTTCTCGACGATCTGCGGGCGCGGCTGGCGGACGCCCGCTTCCCGGACGAGCTGGACGGCGCCGGCTGGACCTACGGCGCCGACCTCGCCTACATGCGCGAGCTGGTGGCGTACTGGCGCGACGGGTACGACTGGCGGGAACAGGAGTGGCAGCTCAACCGCTTCGATCACTTCAAGACCCGCATCGACGGCCTCGACATTCACTTCATCCACCAGCGCGCCGCCAACCCCGATGCGCTGCCGCTGATGGTCATCCACGGCTGGCCCGGCTCGTTCGTCGAGTTCCACAAGATCATCGAGCCGCTCAGCGACCCGGCCGCCCACGGGGGCGACCCGGCCGACGCCTTCCACCTGGTCATCCCGTCGCTGCCCGGGTTCGGCTTCTCGGACCGGCCCGGCGAGGCGGGGTACGGCCCGGCCCGGATGGCGGAGGTCTTCGTGAAGCTGATGGGCCGGCTGGGCTACACGCGCTACGGCCTGCAGGGGGGCGACTACGGCTCGCTGATCAGCCGCGTCATGGGCGGCCTCGACGCGGAGCACGTCGCCGGCATCCACCTGAACCTGTGCAGCAGCGGACCGCCGCCGGGCGTCGAGGACCCGACCGCCGGCGTACCGCCCGCGGAGCTGGCGCTGATGCGCGACCGCCAGGCGTTCTGGACGGACGAGGAGCGCGGCTACAGCGCCATTCAGGGCACCAAGCCGCAGACCATCGGCTACGTGCTCAACGACTCGCCGGTGGGCCAGGCCGCCTGGATCGTGGAGAAGTTCCGCGCCCTGAGCGACGTGAACGGCGACGTGGAGAGCAAGTTCACGAAGGACGAGATGCTCACCAACGTCATGGTCTACTGGCTGACCCGAACCGCCACCTCGGCGGCGCGCATCTACTACGAGGTGCGGCGGGAGCCGGCCGGCCTGCTGCGCAGCGGCGCCGGCGGCGTGCCGCTCGCCTGCGCTGCGTTCCCCAAGGAAATCTCGTTCACGCCGCGCCGCTGGCTCGAAGCGCAGTACAACCTGACCCAGCACACGATCATGCCGCGCGGCGGCCACTTCGCGGCGCTCGAGGAGCCCGAGCTGCTCCTGGAGGACATCCGCACCTTCTTCCGCACCGTGCGGTAGCGGCGCGGGCCGCGGCGCATGAAGACTGCCGTCCGGCCGGACGCACCGCCCGCCGGCCACGCCGCGCCGGATCCCGCGGGCGCGCGGTCGATTCCGTCCGGCGCGGCGCCGCAGGCCGGCCCGGACGCGCCGGTCCGGACCGAGATGGCGATGCCGCGCCATCTCTACGAGCGGCTGACCGGCCACGCTGGGGCGCCGCTCTGCCGCTACGAGACCGCGACCGGGCGGGCGGAGTTCGTGGCCGAGCCGGGCGTCCCGCACGAATGGCGCGCGTCGGCGGTGTCGCGGCTGCTGGGCCGGATTGCCGACCTGCTCGAGGCGCGGGCGCCTGCATCGTCGCTTCTGATCGCCCGCGCCAGCCGCCTCCTGAGCGACGACGGCGCGTTCGAGCCGGACGAGAGCCTCTTCACCGACCCGGCGAAGGCCTGCGCGGCGATGCAGGTCGACGGATACCTCGATGTCCACGCCGGGCACCCGGCGCCGGACCTGGTGGTCGAGATCGATCGCAGCGTCGCGTCGCGCGACAAGCTCGCGCCCTACTTCCGAATGGGGGTCCGCGAGGCCTGGACCTGGAGCCGCCGCGACGGCGCGCGCCTCTGGATTGCCGATCCGCAGGCCCCCCGCGGATTCCGGTCCGCCAGCCGCAGCGTCGTCCTGCCGGGACTGGCGCGGGACGCCCTCGATCGCCTGCTGGCCAGCCGCGCACCGGCCGAGGTCAACGACCGCTCGCGCCGCCTCGCCCAACGGGTGGCCGACGCGATCCTGGCCGGCCGCTCCCGTGGCGACACCTGACGCCAGCGACGATGGCGGCGCGCCGAAAGCGATGAGCAGCCCCACGACCGCGGCTGGTTCCGGCGCGGTCGCGCGATTTCAGTCCTGGTTCTGGTTCTGGCTCTGCCGCGCCTGCCGCTCGGCGGACATGCGCTCGTAGTCGGCCTCGGTGATGAAGATGATCTGGCTGTTCGAGTGCGCCATCTCGTCGACCGTCCGCGGCCCGTAGGCGACCCACTGGCGCGGGTCGGGGTTGTTGCGGTTGGCCGCCGTGTTGTCGTGCCAGGC
>CAYGCV010000260.1:0-6552 GCA_964348425.1 uncultured Vicinamibacteraceae bacterium
GCCGCGGACGGCGCTCGCCGAGCCTCGCCCGTCTCCTCGACGGTGCCGGGGTCGTCGAGCGGCTCCCCGTAGCCCTCCCCGCGGCTTTGCATCCTCCGGGCCCGGCCGTCGAGCCACAGGTAGCCGAAGCCGAACATCACGACGGCGCCGATCATGCCCAGCCCCGGCGCGGCGAACGCCGTCGTGCCGAAGAAGGGCATGGGAATGGCGTTCTGGATGGCCGGCGTGCCCGGCAGCCCCGACATGGTGAAGGTGAACGAGCCCAGCGCGATCGACGCCGGGATGAGCCGCTTCGGAATCTGCCCGGCCCGGAACAGCTCCACCGCGATCGGATAGACGCTGAACGCGACGACGAACAGCGAGACGCCGCCGTAGGTGAGCACGGCGCAGGCCACGATGACCGCCAGCACCCCGCGTTCGGCGCCCAGCCTGAACGCCACGTAGCGCCCGATGACGGCGGCGGCGCCGCTGTCGCTCATCAGCTTGCCGAAGATGGAGCCGAGCAGGAAGACCGGGAAGTACTGCAGGAGATAGCCGCCCAGCGCGGGCATGAAGACCTGCGTGTAGGACGCGAGCAGCGGGGCGTCAGCGTGGAACAGACAGGCGAGCAACGCCATCACGGGGGCCAGGACCAGGACACTGATCCCCCGGTAGGCGAAATACATCAGCCCCAGCAGCGAGACGACGACGCCGACGATCTCCATGACCCGTGGACGTGGCGGAAGCGGCCGTTGCCGGCGCCGGGAGGCGGCGGCCTACCGGCCGTCCGCCTGCCCCTCGAGGGCGCGCGCGCCGCCGAGGATGTTGATCATCGAGTAGTTCCCCTCGTGACACGCGTACTCGAACAGCGGCAGGTCGCTCTTCACCATCGGCAGGTTGACCGTCCAGGGCGCCGTCCACGTGCCGGGGTCGGTGACGGTGTACTCGTACTCGAGCGTGTCGTCGTTCAGCCGGCGGAAGCGCTCGACCAGCGTCATCCGGTCGCTCGACCCGCGCCAGGCTCGCTTCTCGGCGAAGTTCCGCGTCTCCACCACCAGCGTGTCGCCTTCCCAGCGTCCTCGCGAATCGCCGGACCACTGCTGCACCCGCTCGTCGAGGTGCGGCTGGCCGTCGAGCGGGATGACCCGCACCGTGTGCACCATCTCGGTCAGCATGACCATGTGCCCGGGCGTCTGGAAGATCTGCACGTTCTGGTTGTAGGCGGCCGGCGTGATGGGCGGCCCGGCGTTGAACCCCTGGATGCAGCGGTCGTAGGTGCTCAGGTCCGTGTAGGTCTCCGGAAACTCGACGGCGAACGAGCCCAGGGGGATGTCGGCCCGCGCCTGGCCCTCTTCCGTCAGCTCGGGCAGGCGTCCGTTGGGCGGGTCGATGACGAGCGACGTGCGCCGCGTCTCGATCACCGTGGTGCCGCGGTCCATCCAGAAGTTGTTGTAGCCGCCGACGTTGCCGCCGGCAACCGTCTCGCGGCGCGCCTGCTCCCACAGCTCGAGGTTCCGGTCGAACTCGGCCTGCTCGCGCTCGGTCGCCTCCTCGGCCGTCAGGAACGCCTTGTCGCCCAGATCCTCCGGCCGCTCGAGCGGCGTGAGGGTCCGGAAGTCCCAGACTCCCTGCAGGTCCGGATCGCCCCACCCGGTGCGCGGCGGCTCCTGCGCCGCCGCCGGGCCGGCGAGAGCGACCAGTCCAACCACCGCCGCCGTGAGCGCCATCGTCGTCCTGATACCTCTTGCCATGTCACCACCTCCCGCTCGACAACCGGATTCGCGAATAGCGTCACCTTTCGGCGGCGCCAAGTCAATCAATCAAGACGGGGCTACGCCCCAAGCCCCCGGCGTCCGCTTGCGGGGACCCGCAGCCCCGCGCCGCTCCCGCCGAGCCGCGCCGTGCGCGGCTTGCGGAGTCTGCACTGGGCTACGGCGCAGACTCCTGGCGCTGTCGTGCGCGCCAGCGCCGGCGTCCGAGCAGCAGGGCGGCCAGCACGATCGCGGCGGCCGCCGCCAGCAGCTGCGCGCTCATGGCCTGCTCCTCCGCGGCGGGCGGTGCTTCACCATGCTCCTCGCCGGGGTTCCGCTGCCGCTCGTCGAGGGCGGCGGGCGGCTCCTCCGCCGCGGCGGCTGCTCCCGCCGCGAGCGGCTCCGGCGCGGCCGCCGCTTCCCGGCGCTCCCCGATCGCATGCAGATGGCCGGTGGTCCGGATGAAGATCTGCCCCTCGGACACCGCGGGCGAGCTCAGCACGTAGTCGTCGAGGTCGTTCTCCGCCAGCACCTCGAACTCGGGTCCGGCCCGCAGGACGGTGGTCACGCCGCTCTCGCTGGTCACGTAGATCCTGCCGTCGGCGAGCACCGGCGACGCGCTGTAGGTACCCCGGCGGATGCGCTCGGGGCCGTAGACCGGCGCGCCGGTCCTGGCGTCCGTGACGTAGACGATGCCGCGGTCGTTGACGACGTAGAAGTAGCGGCCGTCGGTGACCGGCGTCGGCACGTCGGGCCCTTCGTCGGTCGACCAGATGACGTGCGTGTCGAGCACGTCGCCCCGGCCCCCGGGCCGCAGCGCGAGCAGCGGCCGCACCCGCGTCGGCGCGTAGATCACCCCGTCCCGCACGAGCGGCGAGGCCACGATGCGGTAGTCGCGCTGGCGCGTGGGGTTGAGTCCGTCGGCCCGCCACAGCTCCCGCCCGGTCTCCGGATCGTGTCCGGTCACCGCGTCGCCGCCCGTGATGACTATCTCCGTGATCCCGTCGTACTCCAGCAGCGCGGGCGTCGAGTACGCGTCGGGAGACTCCCGCACCGCCAGCGTCGGCCGCTCGACCCGCCACACGGTCTCGCCGGTGAGCGCGTCGATCCGCAGGACGTAGGACGGGTCGTCCGTCCGCATGCCGTGCAGCACCTGCACGAAGAGCGCCCCGTCATGCAGCAGCGGCGACGAGGCGTAGCCCCAGTTCAGCCCGAAGGGCCCGTACGAGGCCGGGATGTCCCGCCGCCAGAGCTCGCTGCCGTCGAGGTCGAACGCCGCGAGGATGCCCGTGCCGGTCATCACCCAGACGCGCTCGCCGTCCGTGACCGGGGACGGCGACGACAGATTCTGCTTCTGGAGCCGGCGGTTGCCGTCGCTCAGGTCCCGCGTCCAGACCGGCTGTCCCGTGTCGCGATCCAGGCACCAGAGCTCGATGTTGTCGTCGTCGACCGCCACGTTCAGGAAGATCCGGTCGCGCCACACGATGGGCGTGGATCCCGACCGGGCGGGCAGCGGCAGCTTCCAGGCGATGTTCCGCTCGGTGTCCCACTCGACCGGCAGGTCCGTCTCGGTGCTGACGCCGTCCCCGGTCGGCCCGCGCCAGGCCGGCCAGTTCTCCGCCCCGGCGACGCCTGCGGCCGAGGTCACGCCCACCAGCAGCGCCAGCAGGCCAACAACGATCGATCGAGAACGCATGATCTCCTCCGGCGGGTTCCCGGCCGTGACCAGACGCGACGCGAGACGGGATTCGAGCTGAGCCAGGAACCTCAACCTGACACCGACACCCACTCCTTGTTCGGGGGCGCGTCGTCTCGGTGCTCCACTCGCTGCTTGCCAGCTTCCGGCATTGCCGCGAGGCGCTTGACGAACGGCTGCAAATCCAACGGGAACTCGATCCGCTCCCGCCTGGTCAGCTCCCAGGCCACCGCCAACCGCACCAGCAGATCCGTCGTCCGGGTGATCTCCCGGCGCCCCGTCTCAAGTCGCGACAGGTGCTCCGCGGTCATCCCAAGTTGCCTGGCGAACGCCTTCCCGCTCATCGCAAGCTCCTTGCGCAGGAATCGGAGCTCCGCCCCCGTCAGCACGGTCTGCTTCCTGATCAGCATGTTCGTCAGGAGTGCGTGGAGCTGCTCGGCGCGCGGGATCTCGACCTCCTCATGTCCGTTGCCGCATTCCCAGACCGGCGCGTTGCCCAGCTCCAGGTTCTCCAGTCCCGACTCGCGGTAGTCAATCGTTCTGTACGTGAGCCGCTGGACGTCCCCGCACGCCGCGCAGCGTCGAGGTGCTCGTGCGCCTGACATTTTCAGAATCCCGTGATGACCGTGATGCGCTCCCACGCCGGATCCAGCGCAACGACGACGCTCAGTTCATCACCGTCCAGATCGGTGCCGCTCACCCGGCAGGTCCAATTCTTGAAGCCCCCGTCCCATGTGGGGATGCCAACGGTCCCGTTTCTCAGCACGTGCTCGACGTCACGCGAACTGAAATCCCTCCCACGCGAGCCTCTCTCCCGAACGTGTCGCGTGAAGCTGATCGCACCCAACCCGCGCTTCAGCAGCGCCCGTTGAATCTCGTCGCTTGCCTCGGCCGCCGTCATGATCAATAGCCTCTCTCGCGGCGTTTGCCGCGCTCCGTCTGGACGTGAATACCCTGGAATTCATGCTCATACCGCCGTTCTCAAATACCGCCATTTCCTAAATATTGACTTAAGGTTAAGACAAACCCGAACGCAGGTCAAGGTCCCATCACCTGCAATCCCGTCTAGTGACCCGCCCGGCGGGCCGGTGCTATTGTGGACGCTCGGAACGGAGGCAAAGTGGTGATCGAGAAGACGACGGAAGGCCGAAGGATGCTGGTTGTTGCCGCGGTGGCCCTGATGGCGACCGCCGGGATCGCGATGCAGGCTGCCGCGCAGGAGATACCCGGTGCGGCGGCATACCAGGCGGAGTGCGCGGAGTGCCACGGCGTGCGGCTGGAAGGGAGCGCCCACGGTCCGGCGCTGACCGGGACGAGCTTCACCAGCGCATGGGACGCGCGTTCGGACGACGAGCTGGTCGAGTATCTCCGGGCCGAGATGCCGCCCGGCCGGGAGGGCCAGCTCGGGGCGGAGACCTATCGGGAGATCGCCGAGCTGATTCGGGGTCTCGGCGCGGTGGATCCGTCCGTGCTGGACGCCATGGGGTTCGGGCCGGCGGCGCCCCAGACCGGCACGACGCGGTTCCGGGACAGCGGCGCCGGCGCGCTGACGGCGGTCACCGACGAGCTGCTGCGGCAGCCGCCCGCGGACGACTGGCTGGCCTGGCGCCGCACGCGCGACAACCAGGGCTACAGTCCGCTCGACCAGATCACGCGCGAGAACGTGGGCGAGCTCGAGCTGGCCTGGGTGCTCGCGATGCGCGAGGGGCAGAACCAGACCGCGCCGCTCGTGCACGACGGGGTGATGTTCCTGGCCAACCCGGGCAACGTCGTCCAGGCCATCGACGCCGCCACGGGCGACCTGATCTGGGAGTACCGCTACGGCTACCCGCCCGACGCGCTCAAGGGCACCGGGGCCACGCGCGGCCTCGCGCTCTACGGCGACAAGGTGTTCCTCGCGGCGTACGACGCGTCGATCGTCGCCATCGACATGCACACCGGCGAGCAGGTCTGGCAGACGACCAAGGCCGACTACACGGAGGGCTTCACGCACACCTCCGCGCCGGTCATCGCCAACGGCGTCGTGGTCAGCGGCATCAACGGCTGCGAGCGGTTCACCGACGCCGGCTGCTTCATCACCGGGCACGACCCCGACACCGGCGCCGAGCTGTGGCGCACGTCGACCATCGCCCAGCCGGGCGACCCCAACAACAGCAGTTGGGGCGACATCCCGCCGCATCTGCGGGGCGGGGCCGACATGTGGATACCGGGCGCGTACGACGCGGGCCTGGACCTCTTCTACATCGGCACGGCGCAGGCCAAACCGTGGGTGGCCGCCAGCCGCGGGATGTCGACGACCCACGACGCGCTCTACACGAACTCGACGCTGGCGCTCGACCCGCTGACGGGCGAGGTGGCGTGGTTCTTCCAGCACGTGCCGGGCGAGACGCTCGACCTCGACAGCGTCTACGAGCGCATGCTCGTCGACGTCGACGGCGACCCCCTGCTGCTGACGGCCGGCAAGGACGGGCTGCTCTGGAAGCTGCGCCGCGACGACGGGCGGTTCCTCGACGTGAAGGAGATGGTCTACCAGGACATCTTCGATTCCATCGACCGCGACACCGGACGGGTCACCTACCGGCAGGACATCCGGGACGCGCAGGTCGGCGACCCCGTGCCCGCCTGCCCCGGCTACTTCGGCGGCCGCAACTGGATGGCCTCGGCCTACAGCCCGGAGACCGCCGCGGTCGTCTTCCCCCTGGTCCAGGCGTGCATGACGCTGACCGGCCGGCCGGTGGAGCTGGTCGAGGGCAGCGGCACCGAGGCGGGCATCGCCGAGCTGCAGCCGATGCCCGGGTCGGACGGCAACATCGGCCGGCTCACGGCCTTCGACGTGCGGACATTCGAGGAGCGGTGGAGCTACCAGCAGCGCGCCCTGTTCCTGACGTCGGCCCTGACCACGGCTGGCGGCCTGGTCTTCGTCGGCGATCTCGACCGCTACTTCCGGGCGTTCGACGTGGAGACCGGCGAGATCCTCTGGGAGCGCCGCCTCGGCCACTCCGCGCACGGCTACCCCATTACCTACGCGGTGGGCGGCAGGCAGTACGTCGCGGTCCCGACCGGCCTCGGCCTGTTCCGGATCGTCTCGGCGTCGCTCAGCCCGGAGATCTTCGCGCCCCCGAGCGG
>CAYGCV010000261.1:0-6503 GCA_964348425.1 uncultured Vicinamibacteraceae bacterium
GCGCGACACGCACCGCTCGTAGGGCCCGCGGTCCCACCAGGTGTCGGCGGGGCTGGCGCGGCGCGCCTCCGCCACCACCTCCGCCATCCGCGCCGCCACCGACGTCAACGGCGGCAGCCGACCGTCCGGCGGATCCACGAGCAGGGCGGTACGACCGCCGGCCAGCCGGTCGCTCGACTCGAACCAGATGCTCGCGGCGTATCCGGTGTGCGGCTGCGCCTCGCGCTCCGCCCGCTGCTCGGCGAGCTCGGCCGAGAACTGGGCCGACTCCTCGGCCGTCAACTCCGCGCGGCCGCCGAAGTCGTCGGGCCGCTCGAGCCGGGTCGCCGTCACATTGTTCCAGATGCCTTGCAGATCGGGGTCGCCCCACGCGGTGCGACCGAGGGTCCAGTCCGCGCCCGAGGCATCCGCCTCGCCCAGCGCGGTGTCGAAGCCGGGCGCGGGCGGAACGTCCGCAGACTGCGACTGCGCATCCGCCAGACCCGGGGCCAGCGCCACCGCGGCCGCGAGCGCCGACACGGCGACGAGGGATCGTTGCTGCATTCTGACCTCTCCATCCTGCCTTTGCGCCCGCCGCCGGAGCGGCTCGGCGGGCGGCCGACGGGCAGCCGTGCTGCCCACACCGGGCGCCACGCCCCGCAGGCCCGAGCCGGGCGGGCGCCCATGCTTCCGTGCCTCAGACTAACACCATCGGGCATTCCGGGGTTCGGGGCGCAGCCCCGTCTGATGGGAAGCTAGCCGAACGCGGTGGCGAGCTGCTGGGCGGTCGAGCGCTGCGGGCCGTCCACGATGAGCTGGCCGCAGGCGGCGCGGATGTCGCGGCCGCGGCTCTTGCGGACCGTGACGGTCGCGCCGTGCGCGGCCAGGGTGCGGGCGAAGCGGTCGATCTGGGCGTCGGACGGCCGCCGGTACGGGACGCCCGGCGCCTCGTTGAGCGGGATCACGTTGACCTTCGAGCGCATGCCCGCCAGCCGGCGGGCGAGCCGGCGGGCGTCGGCCGGCGCGTCGTTGACGCCGGCGAGCAGGACGTACTCGAACGTGATCCGGCGCCGCCGCGCGACGGGGAAGCGGCGGCAGGCCGCGAGCAGGGCGTCGAGGCCGTGCTTGCGGTTGAGCGGCACGAGCTCGTTGCGCAGCTCGTCGGTGGCGGCGTGCAGCGAGACGGCCAGGTTGGGCATCAGCGGCTCGCCGGCCAGCCGCTCCAGCGCGGGCAGCACGCCCACCGTGGACAGGGTGATGCGCTGCGGGCGCATGGCGAGGCCGTGCGGATCCGTCAGGATGCGGAGCGCCTTCATGGTCGCGTCGTAGTTGTGCAGCGGCTCGCCCATGCCCATCAGCACGACGTTGAACGCGGCGCCGGCCAGCTCGAACCGCCGGGACAGCACGCGCACCTGCGCGGCGATCTCCCCGGCCGAGAGGTGGCGCGCCAGTCCCATCCTGCCGGTGAGGCAGAAGCCGCACTGCATGGCGCACCCCACCTGGGTCGAGACGCAGAACGTCATGCGGGGCGTGTCGGGGATGAACACGGCTTCCACGCGCAGGCCGTCGGCGAGACGCAGGAGCAGCTTGGCCGTGCCGTCGCTGGACCGGTCGGCGCGCAGCACGGTCGGCGTCGAGCAGGCGCAGTCGCCGGCCAGGGTGGCGCGGAGGGCCGCCGGCAGGTCGGTCATCCGCTCGAAATCGGTCACGCCGCGGCGGTAGATCCAGCGCGCCATCTGGCGGGCGTTGAACGGCTGTCCGCCGCGCGCCACGACCGCGTCCGTCAGCTCGGTCGGCTCGAGCTCGGCGAGGTCCAGGGTGGCGGCAGTCATGGCGGGAGGGCGCCCGCGGGGCGGGCGCCCGGATGGTAACATGTACCGCGCTCGCGGCCGGGACGGGGGCGCGGGCCGGCGGGGCCTCCCGAAGGTGCTCTCTCGAACATGATCTCGCGCGACGTCTACGACAACGGGCTCTGTCTGCTGACCGAGTCGATGCCGGACGTGCGTTCGGTCAGCCTCGGCGTGTGGCTGACCCGCGGGTCGCGGCACGAGGGCGGCGCCGCGGCGGGGATGGCCCATTTCGCCGAGCACATGGTCTTCAAGGGCACGACCACGCGGACGGCCGAGGACATCGCCCAGGAGGTGGACTCGATGGGCGGCCAGCTCGACGCCTTCACGGCCAAGGAGTGCACGAGCTACTACGTCAAGGTGCTCGACGAGCACCTGCCGCGCGCCGTCGAGCTGCTGGCGGACCTGCTGTTGCGGCCGGCGTTCCGGGCGGACGACATCGACCGGGAGAAGAAGGTGATCCTCGAGGAGATCAAGATGGTCGAGGACATGCCCGACGATCTCGTCCACGAGCTGTTCACGAGCAGCTTCTGGCCCGATCATCCGCTCGGGCGCTCGATCCTCGGGTCGCCGGCCTCGGTCGGCGGCATCACCGGCGCGGCGCTGCGGGCCTTCTTCGAGCGGTCCTACACGGCCGGCAACCTGGTCGTCGCGGTCGCCGGCAATCTCGAGCACGCGGCGGTCCGGGACCTGATCGGCACAGCGTTCGGCGGTCTCCCGGCCGCGGCCGAGCCGGCGGACGAGACGCCGCCGGCGGCCAGTCCGAGCGTGCTGTTCCGCGGCAAGGAGATCGAGCAGAGCCACCTGTGCCTCGGCACGCAGGGCTACGCGCAGGCACACGCGGACCGCTACTCGAGCTACGTGCTCAACACGGTGCTCGGCGGCTCGATGAGCTCGCGGCTGTTTCAGAACATCCGGGAGAAGCGCGGGCTGGCCTACGCGGTCAGCAGCGGCCTCGAGTCGTACCGCGACGTCGGGATCCTGACCATCTATGCCGGGTGCGACGCGGCCGCGGTGCCCGAGGTCGTCGATCTCGTCGTCGCCGAGCTGCGGGACCTGCGCGACCGGCCGCTTGCGGCCGTCGAGCTGCAGCGCGCCAAGGATCACCTGAAGGGCAACCTGGTCCTCGGGCTCGAGAGCACCGCGAACCGGATGTCGCAGCTCGCGCGCTCGGAGATCTACTTCGGCCGCCAGATCGATCAGGCGGAGCATCTGGAGCATCTGGACGCCGTCACGGCCGGCGACGTGCAGCGGGTGGCGGCGGACCTGTGCTCGAACGGCGGCTTCGCGGCGACGGTCGTCGGGCCGGAGGGCGGGGCCGCACCCACCGCGGGCCAGCTCGACATCGGCTAGCAGGAGGTTGCCGCCATCCGTCTGACAGTGCTCGGCAGCGGCAGCGCGGGCAACGCGACGCTGCTCGCCCACGGCGATGCCCGCGTGCTGATCGACGCCGGGCTGAGCTACCGGGAGGTGGCGCGGAGGTTGGCGCTGGTCGGCACCGAGCCGGCTGCCATCGAGGCGATCATGATTACCCATGCGCACGGCGACCACACCCGCGGCGCGCGGCTGCTGGCGCGGCGCCACGCCGTGCCCGTCTACTCGACCGCGGCGGTGCGCGACGAATGGGACGTGCGCGGGCTGCCGGTCTGGCGCGAGCTGGCGCCGCCCCGGCCGCTGGCGCTGTGCGGGCTGCGCTTCGTGCCGTTCACGGTGCCGCACGACGCGTCGCAGACCGTGGCGTTCCGCATCGAGACGCCGGCCGGCGCGGTCGGCTTCGCCACCGACGTCGGCACCGTCACCCCCGAGCTGATCGAGCGCTTCGCGGACTGCCGCCTGCTCGTCATCGAGTCGAACCACGCGGACGAGCTGCTGCGCATGAGCCCGTACGACGCCGCCACGCGCGCGCGCATCGCCAGCGACGCGGGCCACCTTTCCAACGAAGCGCTGGCCGCGTACATCCGCGGCGGGCTGGGGCCGCACGTGCGCTGCATCGTGCTGATGCACCTCAGCCGCGTGAACAACGTGCCGGAGATCGCCGAGCAGACCTGCCGCGACGCGCTGGCCGCGCGCGGCCGCACGGACGTACGGGTCGTCGTGACGCGTCAGGACCGCGTCGCGCCGACCGTCGACCTGCACGCCTGGCCCCCGCCGGAGCGACACGACGCCGCGCCGGTCGGGCTCCCGGCCGACGAGCCGCGGGACGCGAGCTTGTTCGACAACTTGTGACTGAATGGCAACATGAATCAGGGGGACGGCGAGCTGTCGAGCAGCCGTCCCCCAAGGCGCACACAGTGCGCCTCGGCGGCGCGGCGCGGGGCGAAGGGGTCCCCGCTAGCGCCGCCGGGGGCTTGGGGCGTAGCCCCATCTAGGATGATGCTGCCGCGCTACACGCCCCCCGAAATGGGGCGCATCTGGACCGATCAGCGGCGCTACGAGACCTGGCTCCGCGTCGAGACGGTGGCGGCCGAGGTGATGGCCGAGCACGGCCTGATCCCGGCCGAGGCGGCGCGCGACATCCGCGAGAAGGGGGCCGTGGACGCCGCGCGGGTCGAGGCCATCGAGGAGACGACGCGGCACGACATCATCGCGTTCACCACCGCGGTGGCCGAGCGCGTCGGGCCGTCGGCGCGCTGGCTGCACTTCGGCCTGACCTCGTCGGACGTCGTCGATACGGCCCTGGCGCTCCAGCTCCACGAGGCCTGCAACCTGCTGCTGGAGGACGTCGACCACCTCGCGGACGCCATCCGCGACCGCGCCGCCGAGCATCGCCGTACGCCGATGATCGGACGCACCCACGGCGTGCACGCCGAGCCGATCACCTTCGGTCTGAAGCTGGCGCTCTGGTACGAGGAGCTGCAGCGCGATCGGGAGCGGCTGCTGCGCGCGCGCGACGTCGTCAGCGTCGGCCAGGTCTCGGGCGCGGTGGGCACCTACGCGCACCTCGAGCCCGCCATCGAGCGGGAGGTCTGCGCGCGCCTGGCGCTCGATGCGCCGCGCGTGACGTCGCAGATCATCCAGCGCGACCGGCACGCGGAGCTGGCGGCGGCGCTCGCCATCACCGGCGCCTCGCTGGAGAAGTTCGCGCTCGAGGTGCGCGGCCTGCAGAAGACCGAGATCGGCGAGGTCGAGGAGCCGTTCGCCAAGGGGCAGAAGGGGTCGTCGGCCATGCCCCACAAGCGCAACCCGATCGGCTGCGAGCAGATCACCGGTCTGGCCCGCCTGCTGCGCGCCAACGCGCTGGCGGCCCTCGACAACGTGGCGCTGTGGCACGAGCGCGACATCTCGCACTCGTCGGTGGAGCGGGTCATCCTGCCCGACAGCTTCTGCGTCCTCGACCACATGCTCCGGCGCTTCGCGCGCATCGTGCGCGGGCTCGTGGTGCATCCGGACCGCATGGCGGAGAATCTGGCCCGCTCCCGGGGCGTGATCTATTCCGGCGCCGTGCTGCTGCAGTTGGCCCAGCGCGGCGTCGCCCGCGAGGAAGCGTACCTGTGGGTGCAGCGCAACGCCATGCGCGCGCACGACGAGGGGCTCGAGTTCAAGGAGCTGCTGTTGAACGACCCGGATGTCGTGCAGGCGCTGACGCGGACGGACATCGAGCAGACGTTCGATCTGAGCGTGCAGCTCCGGCACGTCGACACGATCTTCGGCCGCGTGTTCGGCGGGGCCGCGGCCCGCGCGGGAGCGTGACATGAAGGCGCGGGTGTTCGTCAACCTGAAGCCGTCGATCCTCGATCCGCAGGGCAAGACGATTGCCGAGGCCCTCCGCACGCTCGGCTACGCGGCGGTGCAGGATGTGCGGCAGGGGAAGTACTTCGAGCTCGACGTCGACGCCCCGAGCGCCGCCGAGGCCCGGACCCTGGCGGCCGAGGTCGCCGACCGGCTGCTGGCCAATCCGGTGATCGAGAGCTACCGCGTGGAGGTGGACGGGTGAGCCGGTTCGCCGTGGTCGTCTTCCCCGGCTCGAACTGCGATCACGACGCCTACCACGCGGTGAAGCACGTGCTCGGTCACAACGCCGCCTTCGTCTGGCACAAGGACGCGAGCCTGTGCGGCGCGGACGCGGTGATTCTGCCCGGCGGGTTCTCCTACGGCGACTACCTGCGCAGCGGCGCGATCGCCCGCTTCTCGCCCATCATGGGCGAGGTGGCCCGCTTCGCCGCGGCCGGCGGTCCCGTGCTCGGCGTGTGCAACGGCTTCCAGGTGCTGCTCGAGGCCGGCCTGCTGCCCGGGGGGATGCGGCGGAACCGGCATCTGGAGTTCATCTGCCAGCACGTGCACGTGCGCGTGGAGCAGACCGACACGCCGTTCACCTGCAACGCCCGGGCGGGGCAGGTGCTGCGGCTCCCGATCGCCCACGGCGAGGGCAACTACTACGCCGACGCGGAGACGCTGGCCGCGCTCGAGGCGAAGCGGCAGATCGTCTTCCGCTACACGGGGCCGGACGGCGAGCTCGACGAAGCCTGGAACGTGAACGGATCGACCGCCGCCATCGCCGGCCTGTGCAGCGCGGGGCGCAACGTGGTGGGCCTGATGCCCCACCCGGAGCGGGCCTGCGAGAGCGCGCTCGGCAGCGCCGACGGGCTGGTCGTCCTCGAATCGGCCGTCGCCGCGCTGGCCGCCGGCGCCGACTCCGCAAGGCGCGCACAGCGCGCCTCGGCGGGAGCGGCGCGGGGC
>CAYGCV010000262.1:0-6492 GCA_964348425.1 uncultured Vicinamibacteraceae bacterium
GGCAGTGGGGTCCCCGCAAGCGGACGCCGGGGGCTTGGGGCGCAGCCCCATCTGAAGGAAGATCGAAGCTGGTCAGGCTTGCCCGGCTGGCGTATCGTTGGGGGCACGATGCCTGTGTTGCGCAAGTGGCTGATCCTCGTCCATCGCTACCTGGGGATTCCGCTGAGCCTGCTGTTCGTGGTCTGGTTCGCGTCCGGCATCGTGATGATGTACACGGGCGACATGCCGCGGCTCACGCCCGAGTTGCGGCTCGCGCGGCTCGCGGACCTCGACCTGGCCAGCGTGCGGCTGACGCCCGCGGAGGCGGTGGACCGCGCGGGCGTCTGGCGCTGGCCCGGCCGGGCCGCGCTGCTCACCGTCATGGATCGGCCCGCCTACCGCTTCGACGGCGCGACCGTCTTCGCCGACACCGGCGAGTTGCTCGGGCCGGTCGGCGCCGCGGAGGCCCGCGCCATCGCCAGCCGCTTCAGCGGCCGGCCGGAGCAACAGATACGGTACGCGGGCACGCTGACCCGGCCCGATCAGTGGACGCTGACCTACGGCCGCTCGATGCCGCTCCACAAGTTCGAGGTCGACGACCGGGCCGGCACGCAGATCTACGTCTCGCCGGACAGCGCCGAGGTCGCCATGCTGACCACGCGCCGCAGCCGCGCGCTGGCCTGGATGGGCGCCATCCCGCACTGGTTCTACTTCGCGGCGCTGCGCCTCGATCAGCCGCTGTGGTACCGCATCGTCGTCTGGACCGCGACGCTGGGCTGCGTGCTGGCCGTCATCGGCCTGCTGCTCGGCGTGACGCAGTTCCGCTGGCGGCGGCGGGCGGACGCGCGGCCGGGGGACGGCGCCGGCAGCCGCATCCCCTACACCGGCTGGATGCGGTGGCATTACGTGACCGGCGTGGTCTTCGGCGTGGTCACGCTGACCTGGGTCTTCAGCGGGCTGCTGTCGATGGAGCCGTACGCCTGGACCAACGCCCGCGGGCTGGAGCTGCCGCGCGACACGTTCACGGGCGGGCCGATCGACCTGGCGCGGTTCCCCGCGTTCGACGCCGCCGCCTGGGACAGGTTGACCGCGGGGCGCGGCGTGCGGGAGGTGGAGCTGCGCCGCATTCAGGACGATCCGTTCTACGTCGTGCGGCTGGCGCCGGCGCCGGCCGCGGCAGCCGGCCGGGCGGAACGCCTGCACCAGCCGTACTACGTCACGGGCCGCGCGGAGCGCGACCGGCTGCTGGTCGCGGCCGACACGCTGGCGCTGCGGGAGCGCGGCTTCGGCGTGGACTCGCTGCTGGCGCGGCTGACCGCGGCGGTGCCCGAGGCGCCGGTGGTCGAGGCCGTGCTGCTGGACGACTACGACTCGTACTACTACTCGCGCGGCAGGCAGACGCCGCTGCCCGTCCTGCGGGTGAAGCTCGCCGACCCGGGCGAGACGTGGCTCTACATCGATCCCGGGCTGAGCCGCGTGCTGGCCAGCGTCCATCGCCTGAACCGCGTCGAGCGCTGGCTGTTCAACGGCTTGCACAGCCTGGACTTCGCCTTCTGGCACGACCGGCGCCCGCTGTGGGACATCGGCGTCATCGCGCTGAGCCTGGGCGGGCTCGCGAGCAGCGGCATCGGGCTCTGGCTGGGGCTGAGGCGGATGCGGCGGGCGCTGGGGCGGATGCTCCCGGCCCGCGCCGCGGCGGAGACGCGCCGCGCCGTCCCCTCGTGAGGCCGAGAGGACGGCGCGGCCGCGGAGTGCTGCTTCCTCCCGCCGCTACTGCTCGGAGACGGCGCCGGCGAGGATGTTGTAGAGGCCGTAGTTCCCCTCGTGGCAGGCGTACTCGTAGATCGGCTGCGAGTTGAGCTGCATGGGAACCGAGAAGGTCCAGTCGGTCGTCCACACGGTCGGATCGCTGATGGTCACGTCGTACCGCAGCGTGTTCACGTCGTCCCGCGTGAGGCGCTCGATCAGCGTGAGGTGCTCCGAGGTCGCCCCGCGCTGGAAGTTGGTCTCGCGCAGGAAGTTCCGGGTCTCGACCACCAGCGTGTCGCCGTCCCAGTAGCCGCGCGAGTCGCCGGTCCACTGCCGGATGCCCGAGTCGAGATGCGGCCGCCCGTCGAGCGGCACGAAGCGCGCCTTGTGGTTCATCTCGGCGTACAGCACGACCATGTCTTCGGTCTGCAGCACCTGGACGTTGTTGTTGTACGCGCTGGGCGCCATCGGGGGCCCCGAGTTGAACCCGAGGATGCACCGCACCTGCAGCCCGCCGGGGCCGAGATCCTCGACGAACCCGCCCGGCGTCGGCTCATGGCCGCCCACCCCGGCGCGCGCCCTGCGCGCCGCCGCCTGCCGCTCCATGGCGGCCGCGGTCAGGGGCGGAATGCGCCCGTTGGGCGGGTCCACGATCAGCGAGGTCCGCTCGGTGGTGACCGACGTGCCCTCGTCGAACCAGAAGTCGTTGTACGGCACGACCCGGTCCGACGTGTCGGCATCGCGGCTCCGCCGGCGAATGGTCTCCTCCGAGAACTCCGCCGCCTCCTCCGCCGTGAAGACCTCGCTCTGATCGGCGGGCCGCTCCATCGGCGTGAGGCTGCGGAAGTCCCACACGCCCTGCAGGTCCGGCGTGCCCCACGGCGTGCGCGGCACCTCCTGGGCGCCGGCCTGCATGGGCGCGAGCACCCCGACCGCCAAGACGGCCACCAAGACTGTCAGCAACCGATGACTCATCCATTCACCTCCTGGAAAATCCACCCATTGTATACCCGCGGCGGCCCGTTCGCGTAGCGGATCGACCGCCGGCGCGGCCGGCGGCCGCTCAGCGCGCGGCCTGTCCGGGTCGCAGCGGCTGCTGCGGCCGGCGCGGCTCGTCGGGGTAGAGTTGCGCCACGTACTGCTCGTAGCCGTTGAAGATCGGCGTCAGGAAGCGGTCCTCCGTGTCGAGCCAGTACGAGGTGTTCTGCGGCCAGCGCGGGTGCGGGACGTTCGGGTTCACGTTCGACAGGAAGCCGTACTCGTGCGGCTGCTCCGCCTGCCAGAACGTGGGCGGCTGGTCGCGCACGAGATCGATCCTCACGATGGACTTGGGGCTCTTGTAGCCGTACTTCCAGGGCACGATGATGCGCACGGGCGCGCCGTGCTGCCGGAGCAGCGGCTCGCCGTACACGCCCGTCACCACCAGCACGAGCTCGTTCATGGCCTCGTCGAGGCGCAGCCCCTCGTGATACGGCCAGGGGTACCAGCCCGCGGTCCGCACGCCGGGCATCTGGTCGCGGGCGACGATCGTCTCGAAGCGGACGTAGCGCGCGGCGCCGGTGGGCTCGACGCGCTCGAGCAGCCGGCTCAGCGGGAAGCCCGACCACGGGACGTTCATGGCCCAGCGCTCGACGCAGCGGAAGTGGTACAGGCGCTCCTCGTGGTCGAAGGCGAACAGATCGTCGAGGTCCAGCGTCTGCGGGCGCCGGCACTCGCCGCCGATCTCCACCCGCCAGGGCTCGACCTCGAAGTCGCCGCAGAACTGCCAGACGGGGCCGCCGCGGCCCGCGAGGAACTCGTAGAAGTTGTTGTGCGCGGCGGCGACGTCGCGCGGCGTCGCCGCCCGCGTGTCGGTGAGGCCGCTCGACTGGCCGAGGATCGGGACGGCGTTGGCGATGCGGCGGGGCAGGACGTAATCCGCGTTCCGCTCGGCCGGGAAGACGTCGGGCCGCTGGAACGGGACGTCCAGCAGCTCCGCCTGGGGCGTCTGGCCGCGGCTCGAGGCCGCGGCGCGCAACGCCCCCGGGGCGGCCAGCAGGCCGCCGCCGAGGGCGGCGAGGAACCGCCGGCGGTCGAGGAAGACCTCCGGCGGGGTCACGCGCTGCGACGGTACGTCGGCTCGGTATCGAGACGGCATGGTCCTCGCGTCAGCCGGATCCCGGAGCGGCGCTCGCGCGGCTCGTGCCCGTCAGCGCAGCGGGTCGCGGTTCTCCCCGTCGAACGCCGAGCCGCAGCCGGCCGTGCACAGGGTCGCGGGGTCCGGCCCCTCGCCGGCCGCGAACGCCCGCTCCTCGACGCGCGCGCCCGCCAGCAGCCCCGGCAGCCCGTAGTTGCCCTCGTGGCAGCGCGGCTCCTTGTAGACCCGGTTCGCCTCGTTGCTCTGCAGGCTGAGCTCGAGCGCCACGGTCCACGGCTGCGTCCACGTGGTCGGATCGTTCATCGTGACCAGGTAGTCGAGCGTATGGGCATCGCGCCGCGTCCAGCGCTCGACGAGGTGCAGGTTCTCGCGGGAGCCCTGGTAGTCCGTCTTCGGGCTGAAGTTGGTGACGTCGACGACCAGGGTGTCGCCTTCCCACCGGCCGCGCGAGTCTCCCCACCACTGGCGGACGTCCGACGGCAGATGCGGCCGGTCGGTCACGGGAATGATGCGCTGCCAACCCTGTCCCTGCCCGGTGTCGTAGAAGATCGACACCGTGTCCGGCGACTGCACGACCTGCAGGAAGTACCCGGCCGCCCCGCCGAAGTCGGGCAGGCGGGCGGACAGGCAGCGTTCGCCCAGGCCCCGGTCTTCCGGATGGTCCGAACGATTGAAGGCGCTGGTCGGGTAGGACGGGGGCGACTCGGCCCGCCGCGGCGACGGCGGCCCGTACTGCCCGCCCGCGCAGCCGGGCATGTCGTTCTTGCAGACGTCGGTCGCCTGCAGCAGATCGAGCTGATACTGGCGGAACGCGGCGCGCCGCGCCTGCGCCTCCGCCGTGAAGGGCGGAATGCGCCCGTCCGGCGGATCGATGATCAGCGACGTCCGGCTGCCGGTGTGCTTGTGCGTCAGGAAGATGGTGCGGTTGTAGGCGCCGCCGACGTCCTGCTCGCTGCCCACCTCCGAGCGCGGGTCGAGGGCCAGCAGCGCCGCCCGCTCCCGATCGAGCGCCGCCCGCTCCTCCTCCGTGAACTCGGCCTGGCCCGCGAAACGCGCCGGCCGCTGCAGGGGAATCGCGTAGTCCGTGGTCCAGATGCCCTGCAGGTCGGGGTCGCCCCATGCCGTCTTGCCTGCCGGGCCGGCCTCCGGCTGCTCCTGGGCCCCGGGGGCCACCATCAGGAGGGCTGCCACTGCCAGGGTCGCCGCCACGGCGCCGAGCGTCTCGATCACTCGTCGGGTCATGATCATCCTCACGGGTGTTGCGGGTTCACCGAAACTGGAGCTCATGGCCCTTGGTACACCCGTGCCCGGGCGAAGTCAAGCGCCAAGCCGCCCCGCGGCGGCCGCAGGTGGGATAGCATGGGGCGGCGGCGCGTCCGGCCGCCGGAGGACGAGCATGAACAGACCGACCGCGCTCCTCACCGCACTGCTGCTCCTCGTCGCGCCGCCCGCGCCCGGCGCGCAGCAGGATGCCCCGGAGGCCGAGCCGTTCGCGGCCGAAGGCATTCCCGCCGTCCCGCTCCCGGACGGCCCGCGCACGTACGACACGGCCACCGGGCAGCGGATCCGGATGGTCGTCGTCGCGGGCGGACTGACCTACCCCTGGGGGCTGGCGTTCCTGCCGGACGGGAGCGCGCTGGTGACCGAGCGCCTCGGCGCGCTGCGCCGGATCGGCGCCGGCGGGCTCGACCCGCAGCCGCTCGCGGGCGTGCCCGAGGTGTACACCGAGGCGCCGCTGGCGGGGCTGATGGACGTCGCGGTGCATCCCGGGTTCAGCGAGAACCGGTTCGTCTACCTGACCTACTCGAAGCCGACGGAGGGCGGCTCGCGGATCGCGCTGGCCCGCGGCCGCTTCGAGGGTGCGGCGCTCTCGGAGGTCCGCGACCTGTTCGTGTCCGAGGGCACCACGGCCGGCGGCGCGGCCCGGCTGGCGTTCGCGTCCGACGGGATGCTCTACATGACGGTCGGGGGCGCGTTCGGCGGCATCCGGTCGCAGGCCCAGGATCCGGCCAGCCACGTCGGCAAGGTGCTGCGGCTGCGCGACGACGGCACCGCGCCCGACGACAATCCGTTCGCGGGTCGGGACGGTGCGGCGCCGGAGGTTTTCTCGCTCGGCCATCGCAACCCGATGGGGCTCGCCATTCATCCCGAGACCGGCCAGCCCTGGGCGAGCGAGCACGGGGTGATGGGCGGCGACGAGGTCAACGTCATCCTGCCCGGACGCAACTACGGCTGGCCCGACGTCTCCTACTCGCGGGAGTACTTCGGCGCCCGCGTGACCGAGCAGCCGTGGCAGGCGGAGCTCGAGCAGCCGGAGATCGTGTGGGTGCCCTCCATCGCACCCTCCGGGCTGGTCTTCTATACGGGCGACCGGTTTCCCGACTGGCGCGGCGACCTGTTCGCGGGCTCGCTGATGATCGGGCGCGTCGCCCGGACCGGCCACGTCGAACGGATCCAGTTCAACCGGCAGGGCCTCGAGCAGCGCCGGGAGTGGCTGCTGGCCGACCTCCGGCAGCGAATCCGCGACGTCGAGCAGGGCCCGGACGGCCTGCTGTACGTGCTGACGGGGGGCGCCTTCCCATAGGCGCTAACTTGTTAACGCCACGTGCTCCGGCGGCTGCTCGGCC
>CAYGCV010000263.1:0-6475 GCA_964348425.1 uncultured Vicinamibacteraceae bacterium
TGACCCGCAGCTTCAGCCAACGGCCGTGTCGAAGACTTCCGGGAGCGACGTGCCGGGCGCAGAGGTGAAACGCATCTCACGAATCTGACGCGCGCCCGATCCGGCTTCGCGAGCCGTTGCCGTAGAATGGCGCCATCGGCCACGGAGGAACGCATGACGCAGCTCACGCGGCGTGAATGGCACCGGCTGGCGTTCGGCGGGGTGGCAGCCGTGGCGGGCCGCGTTCTGCCCGGCACCCGACCAGCGGCCGCCGCCGCCGAATCGCGCTTCGCCGGCGTGCTGATCGGGATGCAGAGCTACAGCCTCCGCGACATGAGCCTCGACGAGGGGCTCGCCACCATGCAGGCGCTCGGCATCAGCAGTTGCGAGCTGTGGTCGCTGCACGTCGAACCGCGCGAGCTGTACCGCCCGGAGAACCGCGAGCTGCTGCGGCGCTGGCGGCTGACGGTCTCGCTCGACTACTTCCGTGACATCGGCGCCCGGTTCGAGGACGCCGGCATCGGGCTGAACGCCTACAACCTGAGCTTCCGGGACGACTTCTCCGACGCCGAGATCGATCGCGGCTTCGAGATGGCCCGGGCGCTGGGCGCGCCCGCCATCACCGCCTCGGCGCAACTGAGCACCGTGCCGCGCATCGCCCGCGTGGCCGACCGGCACGGGATGCCGGCGGCCATGCACAACCATTCGCGCCTCGATCCCAACGAGTTCGCGACCCCCGCGGACTTCGACCGGGCCATCCGCCTGGGCGGCGCCGCCCCCATCGCGGTCAACCTGGACATCGGCCACATGGTGGCGGCGGGCCACGACCCGCTCGCCTATCTCACGGCCAACCACGCGCGCGTCGTGGCGCTGCACCTCAAGGACCGCAAGCGCAACCAGGGCCCCAACGTGCCCTGGGGCGAGGGCGACACGCCGATCCGCGAGACGCTCCACCTGCTGCGCGACGAAGGCTGGGATATCCCGGCGAACATCGAGTACGAGTACCCGGGCGGCGACACGCTGACCGAGCTCCGTCGCTGCCTCGATTACTGCCGGAACGCGCTCGGCGGCTGACCATGCCGACAGCGGATCGGGCGTCGCCGTAGGCCGTGTTCGATCTCCGTACGGACCGATGAAACCCGAGTACGACTTTTCCACGGGCGAGCGGGGCAGATTCTTCCGCGCCGATACCAAGTTGCATCTGCCCGCCCACGACTTGCCGCAGGCGTGGGCCGGACCCGACGAGGAGCCTGGAGAAGCCAACCTGGAGGCGTACACACGAACGGCCCCGCGCCGGCGGATCGCCGGAGCGCGGGGCCGCCCATGAGAACCGCCTGACTGCCGCCTACTGCAGCCCCTCGGCCTGCTTCATCAGGTTGGCGTGCGTCTGGGCCACCTCGAGGCCGCCCTCGCCCGTCTGCCAGCCGACCCGGCCGTCGTCGTTCGCGTCGACGCCGCCGAGCAGCGCCTGCGCCAGCGTGTTCAGCTCGGCCACGAGGCTCGAGGCGTCGGCCGCCGAGTCGGCCATCTCGATCTTCTTGGCCAGCATGACGATCTCGTCCGCCCGCGCGACGGTGTTCTGGGCCGAGGCCGCGACGTGCTCGGCGTGGGCCTTCACCGCGCCCGAGGCGCCGTCCGAGTTCGCGGCCGCCATGATGTGCTTGGCCGCGCCTTCCGCGCCCTGCTTCACGCCGTAGCCCTGCCCCGGACCGCCGTCGATCTGGGTGGGATCGACCGCGTGCAGCACGTGCGCCGTGTGCAGCTTGATGGCGTCCAGATTGCTCGGATCCTTGGCCGCGAGCGACGCGTGCCGGGCGGCAATCTCGGCCTCGGCGATGGCGGCCGGCAGCAGGCCGACCATCTCGGGCGTGTCGTTCCACCTGTCCATGACGTGACCGATGTGATTGTGGGCCGCGTTCTGCGCGACCGCGGCAGGCGCCCAGGCGACGACGACGGCGGTGGCCAGCGCGAGCGCGAGGCCGATGTTCAGAGTCCGAGACATGCAAACCCTCCTTGGATTGACCGACGTGCCGGAACGATTCATACCCTGCCCCGTTTATACCCTGCCCCGTGTCCGGCGGCAAGCGGAGCCGTCGCCGTGCCGCGCGCCGGAGCGGAAGTCCTGCGCACCAGTACGCCGGCGCGACAAGTCGGCGCGGCAAGTCAACGCGCCAACGCCGCCGGCAGGCGCCGCAGACGGCGAACGATGGCGTCGCGCGCCAGCGGCGCGTTGGTCAGGAACTCGCGGTGGGTCCGATCCCCGCGCCACGCCGGGCGGCGCCGGGGCTCGGGCAGCAGCGCGTCGACCAGGCCGAGGTCGAAGTCGTAGAGCAGCACCCCGTGATGCAGCAGCGCGCCGCGCACGCGGCGCTGGGCGTGCCCGGCGAACTTCCGCTCGCGGAACGCCAGGTCGGAGGCGCGGACCGCGATGCCGTCGACGGCCAGGACGCCGGCCACCCTGTCGAGCAGCCAGTCGTAGCTGCAGCCCACGTCGGCCAGCCAGGGACGCCGGTCGAGCGACAGGACGAGGGCGACGTTCAGACAGCCGGGTCCGACGACGACCGCACCACCGCCGGACTCCCGGCGCAGCAGCGGGACGCCGCGGGCGGCGCAGGCCGCCCCGTGCACCCACGCCGCGGGCTCACCCTGCCGGGAGACCACCACGGCCGGCCCCATCGATTCCCAGACGAGCAGCCGCTCGCGCGCGGCGGTCGCCGATATCGCTCCGCGCGCCGCCGCCTGCGCGCGGCCGGCCCCGGGCGCCGGGGAGACCGGGCCCGCCGCCGCAGCCTGCTCCAGGCGCCGCAGCGCCTCCATCTCGACCGCCAGGCCGCGCCCGGGCGGGAGCGCTCCGTGATCCTCGAGCTGCATCGGCAACGGCTGGCGCGAGGTCGTGTACGGCCGACGGCGGCCGCGTCCGGGTACAATCGGGGTCCACCGTGCCGGCACCTGCACCCTCCGGGCCAGTCTATCTGGACTGCGCGGCGACCTGCCCCATCGATCCGCGGGTGCAGGCCGAGCTCCGCCGCTTCATGGAGGTCGACTTCGGCAACGCGGGCAGCCGCACGCACGACTACGGCCGGGCCGCGCGGCTGGCGGGGGAGCGGGCGCGCGCGCATGTGGCGCGCGTGGCGGGCGTGCGGCGCAACGAGGTGGTCTTCACGAGCGGGGCCACCGAATCGAACAACCTGGCGATCCTCGGCCTCGAGTCCCATGGCCGCGCCGCGCGGCGCCTGCATCTGGTCGGCACGACGATCGAGCACCACGCGGTGCTGGAGCCGTTGCGGGTGCTGGCCTCGCGCGGCTTCGACCTGACGCTGGTCGACCCCGAGCCCGGCGGGTGGGTGGATGCCGACCGCGTGGCCGCCGCGGTGCGGCCCGACACGCTGCTCGTCTCGGTGATGCAGGTCAACAACGAGACCGGCATCCAGCAGCCTATCGCGGAGATTGCGGGCCGGCTCGCCGGGACGCCGGCGTTCCTGCACGTCGACGCCGCGCAGGGATTCGGCAAGGCGCTCGCTGCGCTGCGGCATCCGCGCGTCGATCTGATCAGCGCCAGCGGCCACAAGCTCTGCGGCCCGAAGGGGGTCGGCGCCCTCATCGTCCGCCGCCGCGACGGCGAACGCCCGCCGCTGACGCCGCTGCTCCACGGCGGCGGACAGGAGCTGGGACTGCGGCCCGGCACGCTGCCGGTCGCGCTCATCGCGGCGTTCGGCCGGGCGGCCGAGCTGGCGCTCGACGAGCACGATGCCCGCCTTGCGGCAGCCAGGGCATTTCAGGAGCGCCTGCTCGCGGGCCTGGCGCCGCTCGCCCCGCGGGTGCACGGCGACCCCGACCGCCGGCTGCCGTACATCCTCAACCTCTCGATCCCGGGCCACGACCGCGAGACGCTCATCGAGGCCTGGGCCGGACTGGCCGCCGTCTCGGACGGCGCCGCCTGCACCTCGCAGTCCTATACCTGCAGCCACGTGCTGGCCGCGATGGGCCTGTCGCCGGCGGAGGAGGCCGGGGCGGTGCGCTTCTCGTGGTGCCATCTCTCGGCGCTGCCCGACCTGGAGGCGATGACCGGCGCGCTGGCCGCGGGCGCCGTCGCCGGAGCGCCGCGGTCATGACGCCGTCCGCAGGCCGCTTCATCCGCTACAAGCGCTCCCGGTTCGCGACGCGCCTGCCGGTCGGCCGCCGCTACACGCGGTCGCACTACTGGCTGGACCGCGACGAGCAGGGTCGCTGGCGAATCGGGTTGACCACCTTCGCCACCCGCATGCTCGGCGATCTAGTAGAATGCACGTTCGTCGCGGCACCGGGCGATCCGGTCGCGCTCGGTCAGGCGATCGGCTCGATCGAAGGGTTCAAGGCGCTGTCCGACGTCTACGCGGTCGCTGCCGGCCGGTTCGCGGAGACCAACGCGGCCCTCGACAGCGACATCACGCTGGTCGAGTCGGCGCCCTATGGCGACGGCTGGCTCTACGCGATAGACGGCACGGCGGATCCGGAGAGTCTCGACGTCGACGAGTACGTCCACGTGCTCGACGCGACGGTCGACCGGATGCTGGCCAGCCGCCGCGAGGGTGAGAAGGATGTCTAGCCCCGAACCGGAACCGAAGGCGCCGGCCCCGGGCGGCGCACGGGCCCGCTATATCATGGTCGGCGGCTTTCTCGGCGCCGGCAAGACGACGGCGATCATCCGTCTCGCGCGGTTCCTGACGGAACAGGGTCAGCGCGTCGGACTGATCACCAACGACCAGAGCGTCGGCCTGGTCGACACCACGCTCGCCCGCGCGCAGGGATTCCCGGTGGAAGAGATCACCGGCGGCTGCTTCTGCTGCCGGTTCAACACCCTGATGGACGCCGCCGACCGGCTGCACGCCGAGGCGCGGCCGGACGTCTTCATCGCCGAGCCCGTGGGCAGTTGCACGGACCTGCGGGCCGCGGTCAGTTATCCGCTGCGCCGGATGTACGGGGACGCCTTCGAGATCGCGCCGCTGAGCGTGCTCGTCGATCCGATTCGCGCGGCGCGCGTGCTCGGCCTGGAAACCGGCCGGTCGTTCTCGCAGAAGGTGCTGTACGTCTACGACCGGCAACTGGCCGAGGCGGACGCCATCGTGGTGAACAAGGTCGACCTGCTCGACGCGGAGCGCCTGGAGGGGCTGCGCGCGGCGCTGGCGGCGCGGTATCCGCAGGCCGCCGTGCTCGCGATGTCCGCGCGCGACGGCGGCGGGACGGCGGACTGGTTCGAGCGGGTCACGCGCGGCGCGATGAGCCTCGGCGCGTCCCCCGACGTGGACTACGAGGTGTACGCCGAGGGCGAGGCGCTGCTCGGCTGGTTGAACGCGACGGTGCGCGTCGCCGGCGGCGCGCCGTTCGACGGCAACGCCCTGCTGCGCGACCTCGCCGCGCACATGGCCGGCACCATCGGCGCCGGGGAGATCGCGCACCTCAAGATGACGCTCACGGCCGAGGAGCTGCCGTCGGACATCGCGGTGCTCAACCTCGTCGCGGGCGACCGCGGTGCGGAGATGGCGCACACGCTCAAGGCGCCCATCGAGGCGGGCGAGCTGATCGTCAACCTGCGCGCCGAGGAGGATCCGGAGCGCCTGAACGACGCTGCCCGCGCCGCGCTGGCGGCGTGGGAGGCGGGCGGTCCGGACCGCCGGGCGGCGATCGACCACAGCGAGCATTTCCGGCCGGCCAAGCCGACCCCGACCTACCGCATGGCGACAGCGTGATGAGCGAGACCGGCAGCTCCCCGACGGCTCCCAACCTGGTCTACTGCCGCTGCACCTACGCGCGGGTGGTGCCGCGCAAGGTGAAGGACGGCGTGCTCGAGGCGCTGGCCGACGCCGGCGTCGACTTCGACGCCGTGCCCGACCTGTGCGAGATGTCGGCCCGCAAGGACCCGCGGCTGGCGGAGATCGCCGGCGGCAGGGACGTGACCATCGCGGCCTGCTACCCGCGCGCCGTGCGCTGGCTGTTCTCGTCGGCCGGCGCGCCGCTCGACAAGGAGCGGGTCAACATTCTCAACATGCGGGAAGAGACGGCCGAGGCGGTCGCGGCCGCGATGCTCGACCGGCAGAACGGAGGCAAGCGATGAGCGGTGCCGGCGGATTGTCGCTACCCGTGCTGCGGGTGGCGCTGTACGAGGGGCGCGGGGCCCGGCCGCTGGACGGCGCGCACCGCTTCGCCGTCATGCAGACGCTGCTCGAAAAGGGCTACCGCGTCACGCGCATCGGGGCCGGGGACGCGAGCGCCCGCGCCGACGACGGCAACGCGCTGGCGGTGCTCGGCCGCTTCACGGAGCGGCAGCCGGCGGAGGCCGTCGGCGATGCGGGCGGCCGGGTCTGGTTCCGCGACATCGGCGACGAGACCCCGGACGCGGTGGCGGCGCTGGTCGAGGCCATCCGCGCCGAGTGCGAGGTTCACGAACCGGGGGGCTGGAAGCCCTGGTTTCCGGTCATCGACTTCGACCGCTGCACCAACTGCATGCAGTGCCTGAGCT
>CAYGCV010000264.1:0-6463 GCA_964348425.1 uncultured Vicinamibacteraceae bacterium
CGTGCTGGAGAACCCGACCTGCCGCTGGACGACGCACCGGGCGCTGGCGCGCGGCGCGGCGCCGCCCCCGTCCGACCCGCCGACGGTGAAGGAACGGGCGTGGAGCTCGCCGATCTGGTACACACCCGCCGAGCCATAGCGCCGCCGCGCGACCCGCACGAGGCGGCGCGTCAGGGCGCCGCGATCACGATGCCTCGCGGCCGGCACCGCTCGAAGTCCCGGACGTTGTATGTGAGGATGCGATCGATCGACATTCTCTCCGCGCAGCAGACGTGCAGCGCATCGTAGACGGCGCCGCTCGTCAGGCCCGCGTCCGCGACACGCGCGAGGGCATGCGCATAGTCGGCCGCCGTGAGCGGGACGGCGGTAACCCGTCCGAGAATGCTCTCCTGAATGAGCTGCCTGGCCTGGCCGGGAAGAATGCGCCGCGGCAGCGGCACGGCCGTCATCGTGGCGTAGCACTCCGCGAGCGCGTGGGTCGAACAGTACGCCCGACGTGGGCTTGCCGTGTGGTTGAGAAACGCCTCGAACGCCGCTTCGTGGTTGGCGAGCTGGTCGACGACCGCCGGCACGAGCACCGACGTATCGAAGAACACGCGCACCTATCCGATTCCATCGCGCACCGTGCGGCGACTTCGCGCATCCCGCTCCGAACGGATGAACGCCGCGACGTCGAGGGCCGTCCGAGCGTCTCCGTGATGCACCAGAATGCCCTTCTTGCTCACGAGCGCCGTCCCGCCTTCGACCCTGCGGAGCTGCAGGCACTCGCCGGACGTCTCGATTTCCAACTCGGTGCCGGCCACCAGGTTGAATCGATCCCGGAGCCGCTTCGGGACGACGATTCTCCCGGCCGCATCGATGGTAACGACCATGGCATGATGGTATTTCTCATGGGTATACGCGTCAAACCCGCATCCGGTGGCTGCTAAGCTGGACTCATGGGGCCTCCAGCAGCCGACTACCGGTCGCTCTTCTCGCTGCCGGCCGAATCGCACTACCTCAACTGCGCCTACATGGCGCCGGCCTCGCAGCGCGTCGCGGCGGCGGGACGCCGGGCCATCGAGCGGGTCGAGGCGCCGGCCCGGCTCGGCGTCGCCGACTTCTTCGAGCCGGCCGCGCGCGTCCGGGGGCTGTTCGCGGCGATCATCGGCGCGCCCGACCCGGACCGCGTCGCGATTGTTCCGTCCGTCTCGTACGCCATGGCGACGATTGCGCGCAACACGCCGCTCGACCCCGGACAGGCGGTGGTCGTCGTCGAGGAGCAGTTCCCGAGCGTCGCCTACACCTGGCGGCGGGCCTGCCGCGAGGCCGGCGCCACGCTGCGGACCGTGGCCGCGCCGGACGCCGCCGGCTCACGCGCCGAGGCGTGGAACGCCGCCCTGCTCGACGCCATCGACGAGCGGACCGCGCTGGTCGTGGTTCCGGAGCTGCACTGGACCGACGGGCTGCGGTTCGACCTCGACGCCGTCGGCGAACGGGCGCGCGCCGTGGGCGCCCGCTTCGTCATCGACGGGACGCAGTCGGTCGGGGCGCTGCCGTTCGACGTCGGACGCACCCGGCCCGACGCCCTGGCCTGCGCCGGCTACAAGTGGCTGACCGGACCGTACTCGCTCGGCGTGGCCTGGTACGGCCCCGCCTTCGACGGCGGCGCGCCGCTCGAGGAGAACTGGATCACGCGCGCCGGCAGCGATCGCTTCAACGAGCTCGTCAACTACTGCGATGACTACCGGCCGGGGGCCATTCGCTACGACGTCGGCGAACGGTCGAACTTCATCCTGCTGCCGATGCTGGAAGCCGCCCTCGAGCAGGTGCGCGAGTGGCAGCCGGCGACGGTCGCGGCGCACACGCGCGCCCTCACCGCCGCGGCGGCTGCACGCCTCCGCGAGCTGGGCTGCCGCATCGAGGACGAGCACTGGCGCGCGGGACACCTGCTGGGCGTGCGCCTGCCGCCTGGCGTGGACGTCGAGCAGCTCGGCCGCAGCCTGACCGCGCGACAGGTGTCCGTGTCGCTGCGCGGCGGGGCCATCCGCGTCGCTCCGCACCTCTACAACGACGCCGGCGACTTCGATGCGCTCGTCGAGGCCGTCGCCAGGGCCGTGCGGGCGGCGCCCGCCGCACGGCCCTGACAGCCCGCCGCGCCTCCCGACGGGCGCCAGGAGTCTGAGCCGCAGAACTGAGTAGACTCCGCAATCTGATGGAAGCCAATGTGATGTAATGACCGCCGGACACGCAGAAGTCGGAGGAGACGTGATGCGGACACGAACGTTCGCGGCGGCTGCGCTGCTCGGGATGGTACTCGTCGGCAGCGACCGGGCCGACGCACAGAACGGCGGGACGGCCATGAATCTCACGCCGGCCGACCATGCCGAAATCCGGCACATCCTGACCAGCCTGAACCAGGGCGCGGACTTCAACGACAGCGATCTGTGGGTGTCCCAGTGGACCCCCGACGGCTCCTGGACCCGTCCCGACGGCGAGTCGTTCGTCGGGCACGATCGGCTCCGGGAGTACCGGCGCTCGACGCGCGTTCCGGGCGGGGGCGCGAGCAGCAGGCGGCACTGGACGAACGGCGTCGTGCTGACGCCGACGGCCGACGGCGCGACCGGACGCACGTACTACATGCTGCTCGACATCTCGGTGTCGCCCCCCACGGTCGCCACGGCGGGCCACTACGAGGACGTCTTCGTCAAGACCGCGGACGGCTGGCGGATCAAGCAGCGCATCATCACTCCGTATCCGGATACGGAGTGATGAAACCCTGGCGGCCGAGCGAGGGAACACGCCCGGCCGCCCGGCTCGCGCAGCGCCGGACGCGCTGCGCGTTCGCGCGCCGATCTAGTCCGGCAGCCCTTCGTTTCCCGGCGGCAACTGCGCCCCGAGGCTGTTCTGGATATCGGAGCTGTCGCGGTGGCGCCACCGTGCCGCGAGCGTCGTTCCGCCCCCGAGTCTTGGCGTCCCGAACTGGCGCAGCCCTTCGTGCACGACCTGGTGCGCCCGGCGCCACAGCGTCCCCGCCGGGGACGGCCAGCACCAGCAGTTGCACAACGGCGAAGGTTGCTACAGCAGAAGGAAACCACCGAACAAATGCCGACGCGAAACTTCACTCCACTGTAAAGATCACGCCTGTTCAAGGAATCGCGTCCTGCAAGCCTCGGCACTGGCAATTGTGGTCGGCCGACCGCCGGCACACTCCACTTCGGCGGAATCGGCGGCGGCTACAGCTCCGCCTCCGGAGCATCCTTCGCGGCGGGCAGGATACCGCGCGCGCGGGCGCGATGCACGGCATCGAGCCTGCTGCGTGCTCCGAGCTTCGAGAAAATGCTGCGCACGCGGTACCGCACGCCGTCGTAGGACAACTTCAGAGCCTGGGCAATCTCCTTGTCGGACTGCCATTCCAGACGCTTCAGCACGTCGACCTCACGATCGCTCAGCCGCCGCTCTGACGGGTCCCTTCCGGCGCCCACGTCGGCGCGCAGGGTCTCGCGCAGTCCCGCCGCAGCCGCGACGGCAGCGTCAGCCCCCGGAGCGTCCGAGACCTCGTCGAGCAGCGCGAGGGCGACGGCGCGTTCACGCGCGAGCGGCCACGCGTAGTCGGTCTCGGCGAACAGCCGGAGATAGTCCAACAAGTGCGCGCTTGCACGGTCGGACGCCCCCGCCTGGTGCTCCAGCACCATCGACAGCGCCAAGCCCCGCATCCAGGTCCGCACGAGGGTGCGTTCGGCCGCCACCGCCAGCAACGCGGCCGCGAAGTCGCGGCCGGCCTCGAGCTCGCCCCGCGCGATGAACAGCCGAAGCCGGGCGCAGGCCAGCACCTCCACCTCCCGCCAGCCCTGTTCGAGGTCGAGGCAGTCGACCGCCCGCTCCGGCAGGCCGTCGAACCGCCACGCGCGGGCCGCTTCGTCGACCTCGCCGCCAGCAAGCAGCACCGAGACCCGCAATGCCGCAATGAACCGCGCCAGCGCCGTCCGCTCGGTACGCCGCGCGTAATCGCGCGCGTCCTCGACGGCCGCGAGCGCCTCTTGCGGCGCGCCCTGCACGAGCGCAACCTCGACCCGAACCCCGAGGCTCGCCGCGTAGACGTCGAGACAGGCGCTGCACATGCTGAGCAGCCGCGGCGATACGCGCAGCCCGTCCCGCCGCGACCCGCCCGCCGAGAGCTCCAGCTCGAGTTCTCCCGCCAGCACTTCGCCAATCATCACCGTGCCCGCGTCGCGAAGACGACTCGCCCGGGCCACCTTCAGTCCACGGTCGTAGCAGCGGCGGGCCTCGCTTGTGCGGCCCCGCGCCATGGCGACCGACCCGGAGTGGAAATCGACATAGGGCAGGTAGGGCGAAGTACGCGCGAGGGCCGCTCGCGCTCGGCCGGCCCACTCGATCGCTGCGTCGAACGCCGTCGTCTGCTTGTGGAACATGCACATCCCGAGGCTGAACATGCCGCGCAGCAGCGGGTCGCTGTCCACGGCTTTCGCCGCCGCCTTCGTCGCCGCCGTGCGCCGGGCCCCGTACGGGCTGAAGCCGCACATGGAGAGCATGCCCTCAACGAAGAGGTTGTCGAGCTGCAGGGCCCGGTCGTCGCCGCCCTCCCGGTCCCGCGTGTAGCCGGCCGTCTCTGCGCTCGCCGCCTCGTACACGCGCCTCGCCGCGTCGACGTCGCCAGCCGCCGTCAGCACCACGCAGCGCACCAGGGCCAGGCGCGGGTACTTCGAAAGTACCTCCCCCGTCAGCAGTCGGTCGACCGTACGAATCGATTCGAGACCCTGCTCCAGCCACAACCTGACGCCGCCCGTGCTCTCGGCGATTTGCCCGAGCAGCGCCGCGTCGCCCGCCTCCGACGCGTGGCGCAGCGCTTCGACTACCCGCGCGCGACGGGCGAGGGCCCGGGCGATGCCGCGGTGCAGGGCGCGGAACCGTTCCGGCGCCTCCTCGAACCGTCGCTTCTCGCAGTAGCCTCTGATCAGCGGATGCAACTGCATCGTCGACCCGCCGCCTCCCGCGGTCGACACGAGCCCGGCGAGCGCACCCATCGACCTGATGCGCCGACCCGCGTTGCCCACGCCGGTCACCTCGTCGATCAGCTCCGGGTCGAGCCGACCGAACAGCGAGATGTCGAGCAGGAAGTCCCGATCCTCGACCGAGAGGCCGCGCCACAGCCGAGTCTCGACCCATCCTGCGACCGTATCGTCGCCGCTTGCGCCGTGCCGCGCCCCCGGCCGCATGGCGTTGCGGTGGATGTGGAGGGCGAGCGGCCAGCCCGCCGTATCGGCGACTACCGCCGCCAGCTCTCGCCGCGACAGCTTCCGCTCGAAGAACCGGGAGATGTCAGCCGCTGAAAACCGCAGCTCCTCGGCGGTCACGGTCACCGCCCGGCCTTCCAGCGCGAACATGGCGATTGCGAGCCCTCGCGGCCGATCCCGGAATGCCATCCCCACGTGCAGATGGTGCGGCGCGCGGCGGAGCAGCGAGTTGATCGTGGCGACGGCCTCGGGACTCCGCAGCCGCTCCACCTCGTCGAGCGCGAGCACGCACAGCCCGTCGTGCCGCTCCAGTGAGCGGGTCAGCAGGTTGATCTTGTACTCGGCCGGGGTGTCCGCCTCCGGGTCCGGCACCTCCGCGGGACCGTCCGGGCCGCCGCCAGCCGGGTAGAAGGTCTCCAGGCCCGAGCGTTCGAAGGCGAGGGCGAGATAGCTCGCGATCGACTCCGGCCCGTCCTTCTCGTCGAGCGAGAGCCACGCGACCGGAACGCTCCGCGCGCGCAGAGCCCGGCAGCAGCTCGCGAGCAGCGCCGTCTTGCCGAAACCCCCGGGTGCGTGCAGCACCGTCAGGCGATGTTCCGCGAGCGCGCACCGCCTCTCCAGTTCCGGACGCCGGACGTAGCCCTCGATGGCATCGGGCAGCTCAACCTTGTGCCGCAAGATCCATGGGGCGTCCACCGGCTCCTGCTTTCCAGTCCGAGCCTGCCCGCTCTCCGCATCCCCCTCCCTTCCTGTCTCCCGCTCCTGTCCGTTGTTCGTCATCGCATTGCCCTGGTCCGCGGTCCGGCCAACGCCGCGACGCGCCGGCGTCTCCTGCGAGATGACCCGCCCCGCCGTCCACGCCCCCACCGGCTCCGACCGCCGAACCGCTCGACCTGCGGTGTCGACTACTGGGGACCCCGTGAGGTCAATCCCGATGACGCACCTGTCCGCCGCCCCGATCGACCGTCATGAGCCCGATGGCGGGCCAAATCTACCACAGACATCTCTCGTATACACCGCTTCTCACGCTGTAGTCCATTGTGCACCACTTAACTACACACGTTGTGTAGAGCGTCTATTCTTCTATATCTACCGAATCGGTGTTTGCGCGTCCACGGCCCGGCTACTGGAGAAAGCACACGGTCCACCGTTGACAAGCCCTGGCTGACCCCTCTAACCCGGAAAATTCATGACGTCGTCGAATCGGTCGCTGGCCGAGCCCTGATCGT
>CAYGCV010000265.1:0-6457 GCA_964348425.1 uncultured Vicinamibacteraceae bacterium
TTCGACCAGACGTCGCCGCCGGTGGTGTTCGAGGACCTGGTGATCGTGGGCAGCCGGGTGCCCGACCGGGTGCAGCGCCGCTTCGACCCGCCGGGCACGGTGCAGGCCTACGACGCGCGCACGGGCGAGCGGCGCTGGGTGTTCTTCACCATCCCGCAGTCGAACGACGACTTCGGGGCCGACACGTGGGAGGACGAGTCGTGGCGCTACACGGGCCACGCGAACGTGTGGGGGCTGATGTCGCTCGACGCCGAGCGCGGCCTGCTCTACGTGCCGACGAGCACGCCGAGCGGTGACTACTGGGGCGGCCGGCGGCTGGGGGCGAACCTGTTCGCCGAATCGCTGGTGTGCCTGGACGCGCGGACGGGCGAGCGGCAGTGGCACTTCCAGGCGGTGCACCACGGGGTGTGGGACTACGACTTCAACTCGGCGCCGAACCTGGTGACGATCACGGTGGACGGGCGGGAGATCGACGCGGTGGCGGAGGTGTCGAAGCAGGGCTTCACGTACGTGTTCGACCGGGTGACGGGCGAGCCGGTGTGGCCGATCGAGGAGCGTCCGGTGGACACGGAAACGGACGTGCCGGGCGAGGTGCTGTATCCGACGCAGCCGTTCCCGACGAAGCCGCCGCCGTTCAGCGGACAGGGCGTGTTCCTGGAGGACGCGAACGACCTGACGCCGGAGATCCACGCCCTGGCGGTGGCCGAGATGCAGCAGTTCCGGCTGGGCCCGCTGTTCACGCCGCCGAGCCTGCGGGGCACGCTGATGCGGCCGACCACGAGCGGCGGCGCGGACTGGGGCGGCGCGGCGTTCGACCCGGAGACCGGCCTGCTGTACGTCCGGACGTCGGAAGGCACCGACACGAACCAGGTCTGCCTGAACACCGGCGACGATCCGGACGTGGACGTCGAGTACAGCAACAACTGCCCGCACGGCGCCGCGGCCATGATCTTCCAGCTCGCCAACCGGCCCGGCGCAGCCCGGGTCGCCCGCAGCCGGCTCGGTCCCATTCCGCTGATCAAGCCGCCGTATGCGTACCTGGTGGCGATCGACCTGAACGCCGGCGAGATTGCCTGGCGGGTGCCGTTCGGCGAGGGCAGCCGGATCATCCGCAATCATCCCTTGCTGCGCGGCGTCGAGCTGCCGGAGCGGCTCGGCACGCGCGGCAACCCCGGACCGCTGGTGACGAAGGGCGGCCTGGTGTTCCTCGGCGGGGGCGACCCGTATCTGTATGCGTTCGACAAGGCGACGGGCGCGGAGATCTGGCGCGGCGCGACGCCGTTCCGCACGAGCGCGAACCCGATGACCTACCGGGCGCGGTCGGGCCGGCAGTTCGTCGTCATCGCGACGGGCGCCGGGCCCGACGCCGCGCTCGTCGCCTTCGCGCGACCCGAGTAGCCATGTGCGTGCCGACCCGGAACAGTTGGAGGTTCCCTTGATGATGACGACGACGACTCACCCGCGGACGACAACGATGCGCCTCGCGACAGCCTGCTGTCTGCTCGGCCTGCTGGCGGCCGTGCCCGCCACGGCCGCGCAGGAGCACCCCGGCCTGGCCGCCTACGAGAAGGTCTGCGCGACCTGCCACGGACCGGAAGGCGCCGGTGGTCTGGCGCCCGCCCTGGCACCGCTGAGCTACGACGGCGACTACGTGCTGGCCATCGTCCGCGAAGGCTACGGGCAGATGCCGCCCATCTCGTCCCGCGAGCTCTCCGACGAGGAGGTGGCGCAGGCCGTCGAGTACCTGCGGGCGCCCGGCGCGGCGGCCGAGGCCAGCGCGCCGGCAGCCGTTCAGGAGGAGACCGCCGCGGAGCATCCGGATCTGAGCGGCATCTGGCAGGCGGTCAACGCGGCCTCGTGGAACCTCGAGGACCACAACGCCGAGGACGGCGTACCGGCCGGCCTGAGCGTGGTCGTCGGCGGCTCGATCCCGTACCGCGACGACGCGCTGGCGCAGCGCCAGGCAAACTACGAGAACCGGCTGGCCGACGACCCTGTCCGCCAGTGCTTCCTGCCCGGCGTGCCGCGCATCATGTACATGCCGTTCCCGTTCCGGATCATCCAGACCCCCGACTACCTGGTGATGACCTTCGAGTTCGCCCACACGGTCCGGATCATCTACACGGACGGCAGCCCGCACCCGCTGCCGAACGACTTCTGGATGGGAGACTCGCGCGGACACTGGGAGGGCGACACCCTGGTCATCGACACGACCCACTTCAACGACCGGACCTGGTTCGATGCGTCGGGCAACTTCCACAGCAACCAGCTCCACGTCGTCGAGCGCCTCACGCCGCACGGCGACAACCACATCATGTACGAGGCGACCATCGAGGATCCGGACGTGTTCACCGAGCCCTGGACGATTCGCATGCCGCTCTACCGGCGCCTGGAGGAGAACCTCCAGATCCTCGACTACGACTGCGTCGACTTCTTCCTCGACTCGCTGATCGAGGGTGACGGAGAGCCTCGGTAGGCGCAGGTCCGACGATGCGTGGCAATATCCCGGTGCGTGCCGCCGGCACTGCGCTGGCGGCGCTGGCGGTGCTGGCCCCGGCCGCCGCCGGCCAGCAGGTCGACATCCTCGATACGCAGATCCAGTACAACCGGGGCCAGAACGTGGCGCCGTTGTACGAAGGCTGGATCCGCAATCCCGACGGCACCATCGACATGTGGTTCGGCTACCTCAACAGGAACTACGAGGAGGTGCTGCACGTCCCGATCGGGCCCGACAACCGCGTCGAGCCCGGCGGGCCGGACCGCGGCCAGCCGGCCGTGTTCGTCCCGCGCCGCCGGCAGGGCGGCGCGGTCGCCCGGCGCGAGAACTACGTGTTCCGGGTCTCGCTGCCCGCCGACTTCGGCGAGGACGACGAGGTCGTGTGGACGGTCACCGCCCACGGCAAGACGGACCGCGCCGTCGGCACCCTGCTCGACCTGTACGCGCTGCAGGGCACCCCGGGGGGCAACACGCCCCCGGCCGTCGCCCTGGCGGCCGATCGAACGTCCGTTGCCTCTGGCGGGACGGCCGTGCTGACCGCCACCGTCAGCGACGACGGGCTGCCCGAGACCGCGCGCCAGCCGGGCCACGTCCGGTGGCTCCGCTACCGCGGCCCGGGAGCCGTCACGTTCGATCCGCCTCGGTCGACGTTCCCCGACGCAGACGGTCCCCTCGCCGGCATCGAGCTCGCCACCCGCGCGACGTTCAGCCAGCCCGGGACGTACGAGCTGCGGGCCGCGGTCAACGACGGCGACATGAACCAGGCCGGCTGGCCGCGGATCCCCGCCACGACCTTCGCGTCCCTGACCATCGAGGTACGCCCCGAATAAGGGGGTAGCCATGACGTTCGTTGCGACGCTGGAGCCGACTGCCGTCTGGAGCCACTTCGACACGATCCTGACCATTCCGCGCGCCTCCAGGGGCGAGGCCCGGATACGCCGGCACGTCGTGGACACCGCGTCGCGCCGCGGCTGCGATCACGCGGTCGACGCCGCCGGCAACGTCGTGGTGCGCAAGCCGGCCGCTGCCGGCCACGAGGCGGCGCCGGTCACGATCCTCCAGTCGCACCTCGACATGGTGCAGGAGAAGAACGCCGACGTCGCCCACGACTTCGCGACCGACGCCATCGTGCCGCGGCGGGACGGCGACTACCTGAAGGCAACCGGCACCACGCTCGGATCGGACAACGGAATCGGCGTCGCGGCCATGCTCGCGGTCCTGGAGGCGACCGACCTGGTCCACGGGCCGCTGGAGCTGCTGTTCACGATCGACGAGGAGACCGGCCTCACCGGCGCGGCGCAGCTCGATGCCGGCCTGCTGGCCGGACGGCGGCTCATCAACCTCGATTCCGAGGAGGAAGGACTCGTCTACGTCGGCTGCGCGGGCGGCGGCGACACGCGGATCACGCTCGGCGTCGCGCCCGCCGCCGCGCGCGACGACGAGGTGGCGGTGCCGCTGGCGCTGACGGGCCTCAAGGGGGGGCACTCCGGCGTTGACATCCACCTGCGGCGCGGCAACGCGGTCGCCCTGCTGGCGCGGGCGCTCTGGGCGGCGCACCTGCGGGCTCCGTTCCGGCTGGGCCGGCTCGAAGGCGGCAGCGCGCACAACGCGATCCCGCGCGAGGCCTTCGCCACGGTCGTGCTCGGCGCCTCCGAGCGGGAACGCGTCGTGGCGGCGATCCGCGACGAGTTCGCCGCCATTCAGGACGAGTACCGGCCGGCCGACCCCGGCATGGCGCTGGCGGTCGGCGGCGGCGAGCCGGCGGACACGGCCTGGACCGGCGCGGCCACGACCACGGCGCTGCAACTGATCGTGGGCCTGCCGCACGGCGTCGACGCGATGAGCTACGACATCCCGGACCTGGTCGAGACGAGCAACAACCTCGCCACGGTCAAGGGCGAGAACGGATCGCTCGTCATCACGACGAGCTCCCGCTCATCGATCGATGCCGCGCTCGACGCGCTCCGCCGCCGCATCCGTGCGACCGCCGAGCTGGCCGGCGCCGCGGTGGACCAGCGTCCCGCCTACCCGGGCTGGAAGCCGAACCTCGATTCGCGCCTGCTCGAGGTGGTCAAGACCGTCCACGCGCGCGAGCTCGGCTCGGCGCCCGGCGTCAAGGCCATTCACGCCGGGCTCGAATGCGGCATCATCGGCAAGAAGGTGCCGGGCATGGACATGATCTCGTTCGGCCCGGTCATCGAGTTCCCCCACTCGCCGGACGAACGCGTCCACATCGAGTCCGTGGGCCGCTTCTACCGCCTGCTGACGGCCACCCTCGCCGCGCTCGCGTAGCGCGGTCGCGACGGCCGGCCATCAATGGCATGTCCACGTCCGAGTCGTCGCCTTTCTGCTACCACTCGGTCGCGTCGGCGATGCGCTGTCGCCCAGAATCCGAGCGTCCCGGTCGCGGCCAAAAACACAGGCCGGCACGCGCCCAAGCGCGTTCGCGGGCGGCCGCCCGTTCTGACCATGCCGGAGCCGGTCCCGGACACTCCCGAGAACATCGGCCGCGCATGCATTCAGGGGTCTCCCAAGAAGGACTGGAACCACTTGAGGCCGGCGACCGGTGCTGGCGTAATCCGAGAAAGGCCTGAACGACGACGACGAGTGAACCGCCCCCTGATCCACACCTGCCATCTCTGCCTTCAGCCGTTCCTGATCCGGAACATCCGGACGGGGACGTACAACAGTGCGGGTGATCCGGTGCCCGCACTATGGCAAGCACTGGCAGGAACGAGCGTCCACGCCAGCGGGCGGAAGAAGCTGACGGCGCGGAGCTGGATCGTGACGGGGCCGGAGGGCTCAGGCGTTGGCCTAGATCGCCCGGAACCCACCAGGTTAAGGGTGATACACTGACAACATGGAAGACGCAGCGACGACCGCGGTGACGGATTCGGAGCACGCACAACCGCGCTCCTCTGCGGCGACCGATTTGGCTGCAGACGTCGCCGACCTGCGCGGCAGCCTGCAGGCCGTCCAGTTCCTGATCACGCTCATCATCGGCAAGATGGAGACAGCGGACCTTGATCGGTTCATACCCGCCGTGGAGGGGATGCGAGACGCGGTAAAACTGTCGTCAAACCCGGACCGGGCCGCGTTTACCGAGACGGTAAACAACATTCTCGATCTGGTCAAGACGGTGCGGGACGCCCGTCGCCGAGCATGAAGATCGAGTTCGACAAGGACGCCGGGAACCTCATAGCCCAGATTTTCCCACGGCAGGATGACAACAAGCCTCCCGCCCCCCAAGACCTCGGCAAGCTCGGGCTCGTATTCGGAGGCCGTCACGCGAACACCAACCTCACCGGCTTGGTGATCGTCGCGGCTGTCCTACTGATATTGGTAGTCGTGGTCCGCTCTGAGACCAGCACATACTCGCGAGAAATCATCACGGGAATGGTCAGCTTGATCAGCCTGTCGCTCGGCTATCTCTTCGGTTCGGCCAGAGGGCGCTGACGAACACACACGCATCCTCGACATGTGTTCATGAAGCACGACACCGAGACCCTACGCGACCGCGCAGGGAACGGTCGTACGGATGCCAGTGACGGCAAGTTATTTTGGCGGGAGTCCCGCGCAGCCCAGTGTAACACCGGCCTCTCGTCCTTCGCGATGACGATCTCATCGCCACTCTCAGCGCCGCAGAAATGACTACAACAGGCACTTGCCCAACGCCACCGGGCGATACTGGGCAGGCCACGGCTACCTCGTTGCCCCACCTCCGTCCACGGTACCCACGCCATTGAAATCAGCCGCCGCTAGTTGAACGATACCGTTAGGATGTTTGAATCGCGTGCTCTCCGCGGCGAGTAACCGCTGCGCCTCCTGCTCGATAGCCTTAAACGGAAGTTTCGGGACTGATCGCGCGCAAGTCACTGTTGTTGTGTGATTTATCGAATTCTCGAGTGTTGGCTACTGGCTACATTTTGGGGGTGACTCCCAGCAACTCAAAGCAGCGTT
>CAYGCV010000266.1:0-6424 GCA_964348425.1 uncultured Vicinamibacteraceae bacterium
AAGCCCCCGGCGTCCGCTTGCGGGGACCCCTTCGCCCCGCGCCGCTCCCGCCGAGCCGCGCCGTGCGCGGCTTGCGCGGCTTGCGCGGCTTGCGGAGCCGGCGGCGATGGGGGTCGTGTGCTACGCTCAGCGCCAGTGACGGCGCCTTCCGAAGCCACCGCGCCGGCGGTGGCTTCACCGGAGCCTCCCGACGTCGCCCCGCCTTCCGCCGCCCGGCTCGCCAGGTCCGCCGGCGTCGTCGGCGCCGCCACGCTGACCAGCCGCGTGCTCGGCCTGGTACGCGACCAGATCCTCGCCTACCTGTTCGGCGCCGGCAACGCGATGGACGCGTTCAACGTCGCGTACCGCGTCCCGAACCTGATGCGCGATCTCTTCGCCGAGGGTGCGATGAGCGCGGCGTTCGTGCCCACGTTCACGCGGCGGCTGGCCCAGCGCGGCCGGGCGGCGGCCTGGCAGGTCGGCAACCAGCTCATCAACGCGCTGATCGTCGTCACCGGCCTGCTCGTGCTGGCCGGGATGGTCTTCGCGCGCCCGCTGACCGAGCTGCTGGCCGGGGACTACGCCGCGGTGCCGGGCAAGCTGGAGCTGACGGTGACGTTGAGCCGCATCGTGCTCCCGTTCCTCACGCTGGTGGCCCTCGCCGCCGTGCTCACGGGCATGTTGAACTCGCTCAACCGCTTCTTCACGCCGGCCGTCTCCCCCGCCATGTTCAACGTCGGCATCATCTTCGGCGCGGTCTGCCTCGTCCCGGCCGCCGCGCACCTGGGCTGGAACCCGATCGTCGGCATTGCCGCCGGCATGCTGCTCGGGGGCGCCGGGCAGATTGCGCTGCAGGTGCCGGCCCTCCTGCGGGAGGGGTACCGCTACCGGCTCGAGCTCGACCCGCGGGACCGCGGTCTGCGGGACATCCTCATGCTGATCGGTCCCGGCACCCTGGCCGGTGCGGCCGTCCAGATCAACGTGCTGGTCAACACCATCCTCGCCACCGGCGAAGGCACGGGCGCGGTGTCGTGGCTCAACTACGCGTTCCGGCTCATGTACCTCCCGATCGGCCTCTTCGGCGTCTCGATCGCGACCGCGACGCTGCCGGCGGTCTCCCGCTCGGCCGCGCTGAACGAGCCGGACGGCATCCGCCAGACGGTCTCGAGCGCCCTGCGCATGATGCTCATGCTGGGCGTACCGGCGCTGGTCGGGCTGATCGTGCTCGCCGGGCCCATCGTCGAGCTCGTTTTCGAGCGCGGCAGCTTCTCGGCGGACGACACGCGCGCGACGGCGGCCGCGCTTGCCTTCTACGCACCGGGGCTGCTGGGGTACTCCGCCGTCCGCATCACCGTGCCGTGCTTCTATGCGCTCGGCAGCAGCCTGACGCCCACCCTGATCAGCGTGGCGTCGGTCGCTCTCAACGTCGTCCTCAACGTGATCCTGGTCGAACGCATCGGCTACCGCGGGCTGGCCCTCGGGACCTCGATCGCCGCGCTCGTCAACGCCGGGCTCCTGTGCGGCTTCCTGCGCCGCAGGCTCGGCGGGCTCGATACGCGCCGGCTGCTGGTCGCGTTCGCGAAGATGGCGGTCGCCGCGGCGCTCATGGGGGCCGCCGTGGCGGGCATCCACGCCGCGCTGCTCGAGAGCTGGCCCGGCGCCGGCCTGGCCGCACGGCTGGTGCGCGTGGCCGCGAGCATCGGCGGAGGACTGCTCGTCCTGGCCGGTTGCGCGCGCCTGCTCCGGATCCGGGAGTGGGACGACACGCTGCGGTACGTCGTCGCCCGGCTCGGTTCGTCCGCGGCGCGCGGGGCCGGGCCGGCGCGCGGCCGATCCGACCGATCCGACTGATCCCGAGTCGGAAACCCCGCGGCGGCGTGTGGTACGATGCGCCGATCGGCGGGCGGTGCGGGCATGCGGCGCATCTACTATCAGGGAACTGGCGGCGGCTACTCGTTCGGCCCCGGCCTCATGACGCCGGCGGTCAAGTGGCTGATCTGGGCCAACGTCGCCGTGTTCCTGCTCATCTCGCTCGCTCCCGGCGGCGTGCGGTTCCGGCTCAGCGAGCTGCTGGGCCTGACCCCCGCCCTGACGCTGACCGGACTCCACGTCTGGCAGCCGTTCACGTACCTGTTCATGCACGGCGGCGTCGGCCACATCCTGATCAACATGCTGATCCTGTGGATGTTCGGCGTGCAGCTCGAACGCGTGTGGGGCACCCGCTTCTTCCTGCGGTACTACTTCGTGGCAGGCGTCGGGGCGGCCGTCGTCACGATGATCGTGGCGCTGCTGCCCTTCTCGTTCAGCGCCGCGACGTACGCGACGATCACGATCGGCGCCTCGGGAGCGATCTACGGCCTGTTGATGGCCTTCGCGCTGTACTACCCGGACACCCCGATCCTGATGTTCCTGCTCTTTCCGGTGCCGGCGAAGTACTTCGTGATGATTCTGGGCGCGGTGGCCTTCGTATCCGCCCCGCGCGGCGGCGGCGTGGCGCACATCACGCATCTCGGCGGGCTGGTGGCGGGCTATCTGTACCTGCGCGGCCTGCGCGGCATGTCCCTGGGCCGCCTCGGCGTGCTGGCCGACCTCCGCTACCGCTACCTGCGCTGGCGGATGAACCGCCTGCGCCGGCGATTCGACGTGCATCCGGGCGGACAGGACCGCGACTGGCGCGACCGGATTCACTGACCTGACATCGTCGGCTGGCCGGGTGCGAACACGACCAGCTCGAACGTGTCCTCGACAGCCTCCGCCTGATGCCGCAGCCGGGCGGGCACGTGCAGGACCTCGCCTTCCCGCACCGTGATCTCCTGCGTGCCCACGACGCACCGCAGCGCGCCCCGCAGGACGTAGACCATCTGGTCGGCCGCGTGCGCATGCACCGGAATCTGCGCGCCCCGCTTGAGATAGGCCTGAATCATGGTCTGCCGCGCGCCGGCGATCACCTTGCAGGAGACCATGGCGGTCACCTTCTCGAGTCGCAGATCGCTCCAGCGGTGGAGGGCCGCGTCCGGCGTCATGGCGTTCTCCAGCTTCTCCGCTCCCGCTTGCGCCTTGCAATCCGCACGTGATGGGGCTGATATAATTGCAGGTCGTGCGCTCGTTCCGAAGGGCCGCCGTGGCGCCGTCTCTTGACTTCTGCAAGGATTCTGCACCATGAAGGGTTCGTCGGTCACGAACGCGCCGGCGGTCGCGCCGTCGCCAGCCGCCGGTCGCGGCGCCCTCTCGCGCGAGCAGTGGCACCGCTTCTACCGGACGATGCTGCTGTCGCGCCGGATCGACGACAAGGAGATTCAGCTCAAGAACCAGAGCCGGACCTACTTCCAGATCAGCGCCGCGGGACACGAAGCCATCCAGGTCGCCGCGGGCATGGTGCTGCGGGCCGGCCACGACTGGTTCTTTCCCTACTACCGCGACCGGGCGCTCTGCCTGGCGCTCGGCGTGGCGCCGCTCGACATGCTCATGAGCGCCGTGGGCGCGGGCGACGATCCCTTTTCGGGCGGCCGCCAGATGCCGACGCACTGGTGCTCCCCGCGACTCCACATCGTGTCGCCTTCGAGCGCCTGCGCCACCCAGTGCCTGCATGCGGTGGGCGCCGCGGAAGCCGGCGAGATCGCGCGGCACGTGCCGGGGCTGGCCGAGACCATCGCCGGACGCGGCGACGAGGTCGTCTTCGTCGCGCTGGGGGACGGGTCGACCAGCGAGGGAGAGTTCTGGGAATCGCTCAACACCGCGTGCACGCGGGGGCTGCCCGTCGTGTATCTGGTCGAGGACAACGGCTACGCGATCTCGGTGCCGGTGGAGGCCCAGACGCCGGGCGGCGACGTCTCGCATCTGGTCGAGTCGTTTCCGGGCCTGAAGGTGATTCGCGTCGACGGCACCGACGCGGCGGCGAGCCTCGGGGCCATGCGGGACGCCGTCGGGTACGCGCGCGCGCGCTCGGGTCCGGCGCTCGTCCGGGCGAGCGTCACGCGTCCGTACTCGCACTCGATGTCGGACGACGAGCGGGCCTACAAGAGTCTGGCTGAACGTGAGGACGAGGCCGCGCGCGATCCGCTGAAGCTGTGCGCCGCGTATCTCGAGGAGCAGTCGCTGGCCACCCGCGAGGAGCTCGCGGCGCTGGCCGCCGACGTCGACCGGGAGCTGCAGGAGGCTGCCGACCGGGCGCTCGCGGCGGCGGCGCCCGACCCGGGCACCGCGACGCGCTACCTGTATTCGCCAACGGTCGATCCGGCGTCGGCGGACTTCGAGGCCGCCCCCCGGCCGACCGGCGCGCCGGACACGATGGTCGCGGCCATCAACCGCACGCTACAGGACGAGATGGAGCGGGACCGGCGCATCGTGGTGTTCGGCGAGGACGTGGCGGACGTCAGCCGGTCCGAGCTCCTGGCCGAGGTGTCGGGCAAGGGGGGCGTGTTCAAGGCCACGCTCGGGCTGCAGCGCGCGTTCGGCGACCTGCGGGTCTTCAACTCGCCGCTCGCCGAGGCGAACATCGTCGGGCGCGCGATCGGCATGGCCATACGCGGGCTGAAGCCGGTGGTCGAGATCCAGTTCTTCGACTACATCTGGCCCGCCATGATGCAGATTCGCGACGAGCTGACCATGCTGCGGTACCGTTCGAACAACGCGTTCGCCTGTCCCCTGGTGATCCGTGCCCCAATCGGCGGCTACCTGCGCGGCGGCGCCCTGTACCACTCGCAGTCCGGCGAGAGCATCTTCGCGCACTGCCCGGGGTTGCGGGTCGTCTTTCCGTCGACCGCCGCCGACGCCGCCGGCCTGCTGCGCACCGCCATCCGCTGCGACGACCCGGTGCTGTTCCTCGAGCACAAGCACCTGTACCGGCAGACGTACAACAAGGAGCCCTACCCGGGTCCGGACTACGTGCTGCCCTTCGGCCGGTCCGTCGTCCGGCGCGAGGGCGCCGACGTCACGGTCGTCACCTGGGGGGCCCTCGTGCAGCGCACCCTGCTGGCCGCCGAGCAGGTCCGGCAGGAGGGCATCGACGTCCGCGTGCTCGATCTGCGCACCATCGCCCCCTGCGACTGGGAGGGCGTCGCCCAGGCAGTGCGCGCGACCAACCGCGTCGTGATCGCCCACGAGGATCAACTGACGTGCGGCTTCGGGGCCGAGCTGGCGGCGCGCATCGGAGGCGAGCTGTTCGAGCACCTCGACGCGCCGGTCAGGCGGGTCGGCGCCCTCGACTGTCCGGTCGCCTACCATCCGGTTCTCGAAGAGGAGATCCTGCCGCAGGCGTCGGACATCCAGCGGGCGATTCGCGAGACCGCCCGCTTCTGATTGCGGGGCGTGGTGCGCTGATGCGCGGTCTGGTCCTGGCGCTTGTGCTGAGCGCGGGCGCGGCGGGGGCGCAATGGTCACGGCCGGTCGAGGAGATCCGCTCGACCGGCGGCCTGGCGCCGCACGTGGTCGGGCAGTTCCGCGCCCCGGCCGGATTCCTGCAGGCCTCGAACGGCGACTACTACGTCTTCGACCGCCGCTCGCACAGCGTGTCCCGGGTCGACGCTTCCGGCGCGGCGACGCAGATCGTCCGCATCGGACCCGAGGACGGCCGCCTGCTGGGGGCGAGCGCCTTCCACATGGCGCCGGACGGCCGATTCGTGGTGGCCGATGCGCCGGAGGGCCGCGAGCGCGTGCAGATCTTCGAGTCCGACGGGACCCGCATCGGCGGCTTCCGCCTGCCGGGCCGGGCCGCGCCGCGCATCACGCTGGGCGACCTCGTGCTGACCGGCATCGCCTCGCTGCAGTTCACGGGGCGCGCCATCGTCATGAGCCAGCCGGAGCTGGGCGGCCTCATGACCGAGTTCAGCCTCGCCGGACACCCGTTTCGCACGTTCGGCGTCTTCCGGCGGACCGGTCACGAGGCCGACCGGGACGTGCACCTCGCGCTCAACAGCGGCCTGCCGCTCGTGAACCCGCAGGGCGGCTACTACTTCGTCTTCCAGGCCGGCGTGCCGGTCTTTCGCAAGTACGACGCGAACGGCCAGCTCGTGTTCGAGCGCCACATCCAGGGCCGCGAGCTCGACGGCCTGATAGCGGCCCTGCCCACCACCTGGCCGCGCCGCCCGATAGGGACAGGCCGCGGGCGGACCACGGTGCCCATCGTCCCGCCGACCGTCCGCACGGCCGCCGTGGACCCGGACGGCTACCTGTGGATCGCGCTGACCGTCCCGTACGTCTACGTCTACGATGCCGACGGCGAGAAGGTGCGCACCCTCAGGCTCCGCGCCGCGGGCATCGTCCAGCCGACCAGCCTCTCGTTCGCCGGCCGCGGCCGCCTGCTCGTCACCCCCGGCTGCTACGAGTTCACGGTGCGGTAGGAGTCTGCGCCGTGGAACGGCGCGGACTCCTGCAGGGTTGGTTGGGCGCCGGGCGGAGCCGTCAGGCGACGATTGGCGGGCCAGGTGGGACAGCTCGCCGCGCTGCT
>CAYGCV010000267.1:0-6317 GCA_964348425.1 uncultured Vicinamibacteraceae bacterium
CGACGATGTCGTTGGGCCGCTGCGTCACGTACATGACGCCGTCGACCACCAGCGGCGTCGACTGCCACGGGCCGGCGACCGCCGTCTGATACACCCACTGCAACTGGAGATCGTCGACGTTCTCCGGCGTCACCTGGTCGAGCTCGCTGTAGCGCTGGCTGAAGTAGGTGCCCGAGTAGGTGAGCCAGTTGTGCGGCTCGGCCGCCGCGTCGCGCAGGCGGTCGAACGGCACCTGCGCCGAGAGGCCGGCGGCGACCATCACGCTCAGGACGACCACCGGCACGATCCGCTGCGCTGCTGCCTTTGCCCGCATCGTCGCGTCAGCCTTTCAGGGAAACGAGATACGCCAGCAGGTCGGCCAGCTCCTGGTCGTCGAGCAGGTCGCCGTAGGCGGGCATGGGCGATTCGGTCAGCACCGTGAACTCCTGGAGCTGGTCCTTGTCGAACGACCGCAGGCGCTCGTCGTCGTCGATGAGCTGCACGGTGTAGGTGTCCTCGTTGAGGCGGCGGCCCGTGACGCGCGTGCCGTCGGCCAGCACCAGCTCCACCGGACGGTTGATGGGCCGCATCGTGCCGGTCGGGTCGAGCAGCGTGCGCCGCAGCGAGCTCGGCGGCCGCGCGGTGCCGATGGCCGTCAGGTCCGGCGCCACCCGCGGCCCGCGACCCTTCACGCGGTGACAGCTCAGGCAGTCGGCCTTGCCCTCGAAGATCAACTGGCCGCGGGCCTCGTCGCCCAGCGAGATGGCGTCGACCTCGTAGTTCCAGTTCCGGAGATAGGCCACCACGCCGGTCATCTCGGCCGTGTCGAGGTCGAAGGCCAGCATCCCGGTACCGGGAATGCCGTCCTGGATGAGCTGCCGCAGCTCGCGGTCGGACGAGGCCCGGCGCAACTGGCCGCTGCGGAAGTCGACGCCGGCAATCTCGTCGCCGCTCTCGCCGTGGCAGACGGCGCACTGCGCGCGGTACACCGAGATGCCGTACTCGATGTCGGTGGGCGAGTACTCGGCGTGATCCTGCGCGTCGCTCGGGCCGGCGAGCCCGAACAGGCAGAGCACCGCGCAGACGGAAAGGCGTCGTGCGAGCACCAGTCGATTCATGGTCTTGTCCTCTCGAGAAAAGCGTGCTTGACGGTCCGATTATAGATCCTGCCCCGCCGTCCGGGTCCCTCAGAAGCGGTGCGTGTAGTTGATCTTCGTAGTGGCGCCGCGCGACAGCGTGTGGAACCGGTCGCGCGTCGAGCGCCAGTTCTCGGTGTAGACGAAGTAGAAGTCGCTGCCGGGCCGCAGAATCCAGCGCAGCCGCGTGTAGAGGCCGGCCACGGCCGTCACCGTGTCGTACTGCAGGTTCCCGTCGAACGCGATCCAGGGGCTCGCGTGCCAGCTCCCGAGCATCCGGACGAGGTTCGTCCTGAACCGCCCCTGGCGCAGATCGACGTTCTCGTGCTCCCACTCCGCGGTCGCGGTCACGCCCGGGTACGGCCGCAGCGTCAGTCCGAGCTGGAGGGTCGCGCGGTCGCCCGACCACAGCTCGCCGGCCGCGACCGACACGCTGCCGGACAGGCGCCGGTGGCTGGCCGTCTCGACGTTGAGCTCCCAGTCGTCGAACGCATACGTGCCGATCGGCAGCACGATCCCCGGATGTATCTCGAACGGGGCCTCGAGCAGCTCGAAGCGGAAGTTCCGGCGCAGGTCGAAGCGGTCGCCGCTCTCCCACACGACGCCCAGCAGCGTCAGTCCGGTGTGCTGGGTCAGCAGCCGGTTGTCCAGGTCCGTCAGGTGCTCGTAGTAGAAGCGGAACTCGAGGTGGCGCACGCTGTCGAACCAGTCGGGCCGCGGCGCGAACGTCACGACCGGATTGGAGCGGCGGAACCCGCGCCGCTGCACGAACCCCACGGCCGGGTCCCACTGCTCGCCGAACTCGCGGAACGAGAGGTGCGCCTCCCACACGTCGTTCGGATAGTTGATCCGGAACCCGCGGGAGGCGCGATCGGCGGCGCCGCCAGCCAACCCGCCCCGCTCCGGGTCCGTGTGCACGACGTAGAAGGTCTGGAACTGCAGGTTCTTGTCCCCGAGGAACGTGGACGTGAACAGGTCGAGGTCGACGCCGACGGTATGCCGATCGGGCGCCGCCAAGCCCTGGTCGCCGGCGCCCGCGGCGCGGCGCGTGTAGAGGACGCCGATGCTCGACTGGGCGAAGAAGTTGCGCTTGACGCGGGCGACCGTGAAGTCCTCGGCCGGCCGGCCGCCCTGCGGCCCGGTGCGGATCTGCAGGAAGCCGAGGTCGTTGGCGCCGGCCTGGCCCGCCAGCCGCGTGCCGTACTCGATGGGGATCACCTGTCCCTCGTCGAGGCCGATGCGGCGGCTGAAGTACGGGTTGACGGCGTTGAGCGGCGCGAATTCGAAGATGCTCGCGTTCTCCAGGAAGAAGTCGCGCTGCTCCGGATAGAACAGCGGAAAGCGGGTCAGGTTGACGCGGCGCCGGTCCACCTCGGCCTCGGCGAAGTCCGTGTTGACGGTCACCGCCGCACGCAGGTTGGAGGTGACGCTGTAGTTCATGTCGACCCCGGCGTCGAGCGGGATGGCCGTGGGTATCCCGGCCCCGGTGCGCCAGGTCGCCGCGCCGTACGGCACGACCTCGAGACCGAGCCCCTGCGTCAGGTCCCGGAGACCGGTGAGCCGGCCGGCGTGAATCGGCCGCAGCAACCCCTGGTTGCGGCGGTGGCCGGACCACACCAGCTCCTCGTTCTTGCGGCGCACCGTGCGCTGGAAGTTGATGCCCCACGCATCGGACGACTCGTCGAAGTTGAGCGTGCGGAACGGGATGCGGATCTCCGCGGACCAGCCGAACGGCCCGCGCGCGGTGCGCGCCTCCCAGACGCCGTCCCAGGCCTTGTTGACCCGCGCGTAGCCCGTGTTGCGCACCAGGCCGTCGCCCATCAGGCCGGCCGGGTTGGTCTCGAAGTAGTACGCGGTGCGGCCGTCCAGGAACGTGTCGAGAACGAGCATGAAGCGGTCGTCGGAGTCCAGCTCCTGATCGCGCTGCCGCTGGTAGCCGAGTATCCCGTCCGGGTCGCTGTCGTGCAGCAGCGCGCCGATGTAGCAGCAGCGCGCCGATGTAGAGGTTGTCCGCATCGTAGGCCACGCGCACCTCGGTCCGCTCGGTCGGCGGCTGGCCCTCGACCGGCTCCTGCTGCAGGAAACGGTCCGCGGCCGGCGCGCGCCGCCAGAACACCTCGTCGAGGCGGCCGTCGAGCGCGACCCGTTCCGACGGGGCCAGCCGCGTGGCCTCGAGGACCGGCACCCGTCCCCGGGCCTGGAGGGCGTGAATCGGCTCCTGTTCCTGCCCCGGCCCCTGGGCCCGGCCGGCGTGAGGCCAGCCGCCGAGCGAGCCGAGGACGCAGGTCCCGACGACCGCCGCCCGCGTCAGCCGCTGCCGGCGACCTTGCACTTTCGGGGTCCTTGCGCGAAGATCCGCAAACGACTCGTCCGGGCAGGAGGCACTATGCAGTCCCAGTCGATTACCACCGCCGGCGCCGCGCTGCTGGCCGCGGCCGTTCTCGCCACAGCCGGCCTGACGAACGCAACGGCCGCGGCGGCCGAGGACAACTGGCCCAAGTTCCGCGGCCTCCGGGCCGGTGTGGCAGAGAATAGCCCAACCTTGCCGGAAACCTGGAGCCAGACCGAGAACGTCGTCTGGAAGATCGAGGTGCCCGGACAGGGCTGGAGCTCGCCGATCGTCTGGGACGACCTGGTCGTCGTGACCTCGGCCGTCAGCGACGAGCCGGGGCCGGGGCCCCAGCTCGGACTCTACGACGGCCATTCGTCGAACGCCATCCCGACCGCGGTTCACCGCTGGATGGTCTACGGCATCGATCTGCACGACGGCAGCGTGCGCTGGGCGCGCGATGTCCGCAGCGCCGCCCCGCCCATCGCCCGGCACGGCAAGAACACCTATGCATCCGAGACGCCGGTCACCGACGGCGAGCGCGTCTACGCCTACTTCGGCGGCATCGGCCTGTTCGCCTTCGAGCTCGACGGCACGCCGGTCTGGTCGCACGAGATGGAGGTGCTCGACTACCGCCACGGCTGGGGCAGCGGCGCGTCGCCCGTGCTGCACGGGGACCGGCTCTACGTGGTCAACGACAACGAGGGCCAGTCGTACATCGCCGCCTTCGACAAGCACACCGGCGACGAGCTGTGGCGGGTGAACCGCGACGAGGGCAGCAACTGGTCGACGCCCTTCGTCTGGGAGAACGACATCCGCACCGAGATCGTGACCGCGGGCACCGACAAGGTGCGCTCCTACGGCCTCGACGGCGAGCTGCTTTGGGAGCTCACCGGCATGACCTGGATCACCGCGCCGACGCCGTTCGCCGCGCACGGGCTGCTGTACGTCAGCTCTGGCTTCCTGGCCGACGCCGTGCGCCCGGTCTACGCCATCCTCCCGGGCGCCATCGGCGACATCACCCTGCCGGCGGGCCGCACGCGCAACGAGTACATCGCCTGGTCGAATCCGAAGCTGGGCACCTACAGCACCTCGGCGCTCGTCTACGGCGATTTCCACTACACGCTGCTCGACCGCGGCTTCCTGATCTGCACCGACGCGCGGACCGGCCGCGAGGTGTACTCGCGCAAGCGCATCGCGCGCCGCGCCACGGCCTTCACCGCCTCGCTGTGGGCCTACAACGACAGGGTGTTCGCGCTGAGCGAGGAGGGCGAGACGTTCGTCATCCAGGCCGGCCCCGAGTACGAGCTGCTCGGCAGCAACGACCTCGACGAGATGGCCATGGCGACGCCGGCCGTCGCCGACGGGAGCCTGATCATCCGCACCGCGTCCCACCTCTACCGCATCGCGGAGCAGTAGCCGATGCGGACCCGGCTCGCACGCAACCTCGTGCTGGCGTGGAGCGGCGCCGTCCTCGCCGCGCCCGCCGCGGCCCAGACGCGGACGCTCGACGTGGTGGGCTTCATTCCGGGACCGGCCACGACGGTCCACGTCCACGACTCGATCGCCTACGTCTCGGACGGCCCGACCCTGCGCCTCGTCGACGTGTCGGACCCGGCGGCGCCGGTCGAGCGCGGCTCGTACACGTTCCCGCAGAACATCTACTGCGTGCGGGTCGCCGACTCGATCGCCTACGCGGCGGTCGACTTCTACGGCCTCGGCATAGTCGACGTGTCGGACCCGGCGGCGCCCGCATTCCTCGGCTCGTTCCAGACCGCCGGCCAGGCGCTCAGCGTGGACATCACCGGCACGACCGCCGCCGTGGCCAACCGCCTGTCGGGCGTCGAGCTCATCGACGTGTCCGACCCGGCGGCACCCGTCTCCAGCGGGGTCTACTTCACCGAGGGCTACGCCATCGACGTCAACGCGGTCGGCTCGTTCGCCTACGTCGTCGACCGGCCCGGCGGGCTGTCGGTCCTCGACCTCGCGCAGGCCAGCGACGACATGGTGGCCGCGGGCACGCACGGCTCCACCGAGCGGCCGGCGACCACGGCCGCGGTGAGCCGCGATCCGGGCGCGCCCGGCGCGACGCTGGCCGCCATCGTGACGACCGATTCGCTGCTGGAGATGTTCGACGTGACCGAGCCGTCGGCCCCCGTCGCGGTGGGCACCTACCGCCACCCGGAGCGGCCGGCGGTGGGCCGCAACATCGCCGCGCCGCGCGTGCGGTTCGCGGGATCGCTCGCCTACATCGCGGATATCTTTCCGCCCTTCCTGGTGCAGGTCGTCGACATCTCGGACCCGGCGCAGCCGGCGCTCGCGGCCGTCCACGAGCCGTACGGACCGCCGCGCGACGTCTCCGTCTCGGGCGAGCTGGTCTTCGTGGCCGTGGGCGCCGGCGACGATCCGTCCGAGCTGCCGGGGGTCCTCGTCCTGCGCTCGGCGTCTGCGCCGTAGCAGCTTCAATTTGACGGGGCTTTGCCCCGAACCCCCGGCGTCCGTTTGCGGGGACCCCTTCGCCCCGCGCCACTCCCGCCGAGGCGCGCTGTGCGCGCGTTGCGGACTCCTGGCCCGCCAATCGTCGCCTGACGGCTCCGCTCGGTCAGAAGCGGAAGAGCCGCGTGAACTTGACGATGAACGCGCGGTTCTCGAGCATCGGCAGCCGGCCGGGGCGCAACGTGGTGTCGCGCTGGTCGTTGTAGACCACGAACAGCTCGCTGCCCGGACTGTACTCCCAGCGGAACCGCACGTTCGTCCCCATCTGGTCGACGGCGGAGTTGTACTGCACGAGCGCCGACAGGAACATCCGCGACGTGAACGTGTAGGTCGCGCGCGTCGTCGCCACCGTCGCCGTGAACCGCCCCTGCGGCAGA
>CAYGCV010000268.1:0-6287 GCA_964348425.1 uncultured Vicinamibacteraceae bacterium
GAGGCGCGCTGTGCGCGCCTTGGCCCTAGCCCGCCAATCGTCGCCTGACGGCTCCGCTCGGCGCCCAACCACCCCTGCAGGAGTCCGCGCCGTTCTACGGCGCAGACTCCTGGCGCCCTGCCGCCCGGCGGAGCTCCGGCGTCACACCGCCGGTGAAGAGGCGCGCGCCCTGCTCGATGCGCTCCATCATGTTGGTGGTGTTCGTCATGGCGACCGGCAGGCCGAACTCCCGGCCGGCGGCGAGCACGGTATCGATCGCTATCGCCACGGCCTCCAGGCTGCCGCCGTGCGTGTTCAGCATGTCGCCGCCGGTCTCGGAGCCGGCGAACAGCACGGCGCCGATGTTCCGCTCGCTGAGCTGACGGGCGATCTCGCGCGCGTTGGCGACGCCCTGCGGGCTCTCGATCAGGATCCAGGGCAGCAGGTTGCCGTTGGGCGGGTCGAGCCGCCAGACGTCCGCGCGCTCGACGTAGTCGGGGACCGACAGGCCCCAGTAGCGCGCGGCCTGCCGGGGATTGGTGCCCCGCAGCCCCGCCGGCTCCTGGTCCGGCGCGCCCAGCCGCTGGGGGTAGCGCATGGCGCGAATGGCCATGAGGGCCTGCTCGGGGGTCTCGATGGTCGGGAAGATGACGCCGTGCGCGCCCACGTCGAGCACCTGCTTGACCTGCCAGATGTTCTGCTCGAGCTCGCGGCCGGTGGCCGGAATGCGCACGATGACGGCCTTGCCCGCCATGGCGTTGCCCGTGGACGCGATCACGCCGGGGTCGACGAGCCACTGCATCCACGTCCGCAGCGCGGTGAGGTCGTACGGGCCGTGCTCCATGTCGACGAAGACGAAGTCGATGTCGTCGTTCGCCGCGAGCGCGACAGCGTCCGCGCGCGTGTCGACCGTGAGCCCGAAGGCGACCTGGTCCTCGTCGAGCAGCCTGACGAGGCCGGCCTGGGGCATCGCCTCCGTATCCTGCTGTCCGTGCACGACGAGCGCGGGCGCGGCGGTCAGGGCCAGGACCGCAACGAGTGCAAGCCGGGGGGTGCTGGTTCGCATGGGCTCTCCTTGGATTCTGCTACAGCGTCGGAAACCCTTCGTCGTCCGGACGGAGCTGCACGCCGAAGGCGTTGAGCGTCATCGACACGAACCGGTAGGTCGCCACCGTCATGACGATGCTCACCAGCTCGTGGGTGTCGTAGCGCGCCGACAGGGTGTTCCAGGTCGCATCGGACACGATGGCGTTCCGGTACAGCTCGTCGGCGGCCTCGAGCAGGGCGACCTCGTGCGGCTCCCAGCCCGCCACCTCCGGCCCCTCCGCAATCCGGCGCGGCTCGAGCCCGTGGTCGCGCGCGCGGCCGACGCTGCCGACGTGCTTCGCCCACTCGTACTCGGCCTGGCAGTTCCAGCCGATGCGCAGGATGAGCAGCTCGCGGTCGTGCGGCGTGAGCGGCGACAGGCGGTTGACGTAGTTCGTGTTGCCCCGCCAGTTCGCGGCCACCTCGGGGTGCCGCGCGATGGTCCGCGTCACCCGCAGGCCCGGGCCCTCGCCCGGCTCGATCCGCGGGCTGGTCAGCGGCGGCTCGCGGCCTGCGACATCCAGGCGGTACGGCACGTCGGCCGGCAGGCGCTGCGCCGCGCCGGCGTCCGGCTGGACGCCCAGCGAATTGAAGAGCAGCGACAGGGTCGTGAACTCGGCGACCGTCATCACCGCGTCCGCCAGGTTGAGCAGGCTGTAGCGCGCGGACACGGCGTCCCAGGTCGCGTCGGTGACCGACGAGTTGCGGAACAGCTCGTCCGCGAAGCGGAGCAGCGCGGCATCGCGGGCGTCCCACTCCGCCGCGTCCGGACCGACCGCGATGCGGCGCATGTCGGCGGACGTCAGGCCGGCAGCCGCGGCGGCCGGCGCGTGATCGGCCCACAGGTAGGCGTTCTGGGCGAGCCAGGCCACGCGGAGTATCAGGATCTCCCGGTCGCGGGCGGGCAGGGTCGACCGGCGCGACGTGTAGTCGAGGAAGCGGTGGACCGACTCGGCGAGCTCCGGGATCCGGAGCATGGTCGCGAGGGCGTTGCCGGCATCGCCGGTCCGGACGTAGGCCTCGGCCGCCGCCCGCTGCTCGGCGGTCCACTGCGCCTCGGAGCGGCGCGAGCCGCGGGGCGCCCAGCCGGAAGCCGGCGTCGTCGCTGCCCGGGGGCGCCGGCAGGGAGCGCCCGGCCTGGGCCGCCGCGGGTGCGGGCAGCAGCAGCGTGCCCAGCACCAGGGCCGCGCAGGCCGCGGCGGCGCGCCGCAGGCCCATCGCCCTCACGCCCGGGTGGCCTCCGAACCTCGATGTCTGACGACGCGATTCCACCACATCACACCCCCCGTCACGAACATGGCCACCGGCACCAGGCCGAGCACCGCCCACGCCACCTTGCTCGTCATCCCGTAGAAGCGGCCGAAGTGCAGGCGCGAGAACCAGTACAGGACGGCGTCACCCACCCGCTCCTCGAACGTCTCCATGTTCAGCGGCTCGACGTAGTCGACGAACGCGGTGAACGGCGCCGGGAAGCAGAGATAGATGCCGGTGAGCCCCCACATGAAGACGAGCAGGACGGTCCAGATGCCGATGGCGCTGTGCAGCGTCCAGTTGAGCCGCCGCCAGCTCGCCCGGAAATCGACCGTCAGGCTGCGGCGCCAGCTCCGGATGCCGGGCCACCAGATGACGATGCCGGTGATGCTGAGCAGCGTCATCAGGATCGCCCCGACGCCGTTGACGGCGCGGCCCGTCCGGCCGGCCAGCAGGTTGTCGTGCAGATCCAGCAGCCAGGTCGTCAGGCGCCAGCCCGCCGGCATGGCGTGGCCCAGATCGGCCCCCGTGAACGGATCCAGCAGCATCTGCTGCACTTCTCCGTCGCGATTCACCGAGATGGTCACGGCCTGGGTGGGGATGTCCCGCTCGGCGAAGATCGACACCGCGGCGTCGGGCCACGCGCGCTCCGCCGCCGCGAGCATCCGGTCCGGGTCCATGCGCTCGCCGACCGCCTCGACGAACACCGGCTGGGGCATGAAGGTCTGCCTGAGCTCGCTGCGGAAGACCAGGATGCTGCCGGTCACGCTGATCGCGACGAGGTACAGGCCGATGCCGAGGCCCGACCACAGGTGCACCTGGAAGATCGCCCGGCGCAGCCAGACGCTCTGCGGGCGACGAATCCACTGTTCGAGGGACACGGTGACCCTGATTATAGAAGCGAACCCGGCGGAACCCGCGCGGCCGCCTTCAGAACGCGATGCGCAGGCCGAGCTGGGCCTGGCGCGGGGCGCCGACGATGACGCCGGCCAGGCCGAACTCCGGGTTCGGGGTCACGCCGTCGTTCGCGAAGACCTCCTGCTGGTCGGCGTGCCCGACGCGGAAGGCGCCGGTGTTCAGGAGGTTGAAGACCTCGAAGAGTGCCTCGACCTGCGCCCCGCCCAGCCGGAAGCGCCGCGTCAGCCGCAGATCGAGGTTGGTCCAGGCGGCGTTGCGCTCCCCGTTCACCGGGACGAGCTCGCCGCCCACCACCGCCCGGGTCTGTGCGCCGTGCGGGCCGACGGCGAAGCCGGGGTGGTTGTGGAAGCCCACCGCCGGATCGAGCGCGGTGTAGGGAGCGCCCGACTGGACCGTGAAGATGCTGCTCGCCGTGATGTCGAACGGCAGGGTGAAGATGCCGCTCGCCACGAAGCGATGCGGGATGTCGCGGATCGAGGCTCCCCAGTCGTAGTCCGGGTCCGTGGGGTCGGTCAGGGTCAGGCTGCCCGAGCGTTCGTTGTCGTCGTTCGAGCGGTCGCGCGACCAGGTGTAGTGCGCCTGGAACTGCACCCCGCCGCCGAAGCGCCGGCGCAACGCGGCGGTGAGCGCCAGGTAGTCGGAGCGGGCCGGCGACGCGCGCACCAGGATGGGCCCGTAGGCCGGGTCGATCCGCTGGCCGGAGTACACGGGCCGCCCGAAAGCGTCGCGGGCGGGCGCCGGGACGTTCGCGTCGTAGTTCGAGGCCAGCGAGTCGCTCCGCGCATGCAGCAGATCGAGCGACGCGGCGATGTCGCGGCCGAGCTCCCGCTCGTACCCGACGTTGAAGCGGATGGTCCGGGGATCCTCGAAACCGGGGTCGAAGTGGCTCAGCGCGGGGATCAGGCCGGGCGGCGGGCTGTCGTTGTCGATCGGGCTGCCCAGCGGCACGAAGCCCGGCTCTCCCGGCGACACGATCGCGTTCCCGTAGCGCGGATAGATGCCGGTGTCGCTGTGCGCGGTCGAGAACAGCAACGTCGGCGTGCGGGCGTAGAAGATCCCGCCCGCGGCCCGCACGACGCTCCCGGGATCGGGCGACCAGACCACGCCGGCGCGCGGCGAGAAGTTGTCGAGGTCGTCGGGGATGCGCCGGCCCGCGGGGAGCACGTGCTCGATCGCGCCCGGGTTCAGGGTGCCGTCCCAGCGTGCGCCGAACTGCAGGGTGAGGCTCCGGTTCGGGCTCCAGGAATCCTGGACGTAGGCGCCGAGAAGCTGCTGGGAGACCTCGAAGTTGGGGTTGTCCATGATCCCGAAGAAGATGACGGCCCGGGCGGGGTTGCCGGCGGCGAAGTCGTGGAGCGTGTCGAAGTCGTAGCTCCCGTCCGCGTTCCCCGCGAAGAACTCGCTCAGCGCGTCGTGGCTCAGGGTGAAGCCCGCACGCAGCTCGTGGTTCCCCGCGAGGAAGGAGAAGCGCTCCCGGATCTCGAGCTTCCGCTCGTCGTTGGAGACGGGCAGCCACGAAGGTTTGCCGAAGGAGCCGAACGAGGGATAGAAGATCCGGATGTTCGCCTGCAGCGCGCTGGCGGGCAGGTGCGAGCGGCGGTCGAAGTCGTCGCGGGCCGACTGGACGCGGAGCTCGTTGACGCCGTTGTCGCCGACTACCGAGACGAGGGCGCCCACCGTGGAGTGGCTCCTCACGAACCGCCGCGATTCCTCGCCGAGGAAGTCCGACACGCGCGAGTAGCGCGTGAAGTTGTAGCGCAGCGTGAGCGAGTGCCGGTCGTTCGCCCGGTGGCTCAGCTTGCCGAACAGAATCAGGTTGTCGGTATCCCGCAGGAAGCGCCCGCTCGCGGTGCGCCCGCGCTCGGGATCCGCGGCGGCGATCCCGTCGTCGTTCGGCAGGTAGCCGGCCAGCAGTGCCGGGAAGGCCGCCAGGACCGCGTCGTACTGCCCGCGGCCGCGGATATCCCGGAGGAAGGGCTGGTTCTGGGCGGTCTGGTCGTAGGAGACGAAGAAGTGGGTGCGGTCGCGCCGGATCGGCCCGCCGAGGGACGCGCCCCAGTTGTAGCGGCGGAACTCGTCCACCTCGTAGCGCGGGTCGTCCGCGGGCACGCTGCGGGCGGCGTCGAGCGGCGACCGCGGCAGCCGGGCCGCCAACTGGTCGTCGCGTCCGAAGAGGACGACGGAGCCGGCGAAATCGTTGGTGCCGCTCCTGGTGATCACGTTCATGGCGCCGCCGCCGGAGCGGCCGGCCTCGGCCGAGTACCCGCTCGTGACCACCTGGAACTCCTGGACCGACTCCTGCGCAATCAGGGCGCCGCCGCCCTCCCTTGCCAACCCGCCCCGGCCGAAGCCGAAGAAGGCGCTCTTCGCGTCCGCGCCGTCGATGGTGAATCCCGAGTTCACGGCGCGCTGGCCGCTCAGCGAGAGCCTGCCGCTCGCATCCACCTGGACCGTCGGCATCAGGAGCGCGAACCGCACGAAGTCGCGGCCCGAGATCGGCAGGTTCGCGATCTCCTCCTCGTTCACGTACCCGGCCGCCCCGGCGCGCCCCACTTCGAGCAGCGGCGCCTGCGCGACGACCACGACGGTCTCCGCGACCGAGGCGAGGCCGAGCCGCAGGTCCACCTCGAAGCTCTGCCCCACGAGGAGGCGGATGTTCTCCCGCCGGGTCGTGCGGAAACCGGCCAGCGAGGCCACGAGGTCGTACTCCCCGCTGGGCACCGCGCGCAGCGCGAAGAAACCCTCCCGGTTCGTGACCGCCGTGCGCCGGTGGCCACGCTCGAGGTCCACGAGCTCGATCGCCGCGCCCGGCAGGCTCGCGCCGGTGTCGTCGCTCACGAAACCCTGAACCGACGCGAGCGACTGGGCGGCGGGCCGCGCCGAGACGGCGAGCATCAGGGCGAGCACGCCGCCCGCCAGCGCACTGCCGCGGATTCCCGTTCCGTACTGGCTGGCGCGAACACCTGGCATGGAACCGCATCAGAATACATCGCGGCCAGGGGCCGGCGGCCGGCGGCTCGCCGCACGCGGCCGCGGCGTGCGACAATCAGGCG
>CAYGCV010000269.1:0-6258 GCA_964348425.1 uncultured Vicinamibacteraceae bacterium
CGGCGCCGGCGGCACCTCGCCGGTGGCGATGCGGTCGCTCCAGTCGGCGAACATGCGCAGCCCGCGCTCGCGCCCGAAGCGCGACATCCACATGCTCATCTCGCCGCCGCGCTGCCCCATCCGGACGCGCGCGTCCCAGGCGTCGACGGCAGAGTCGTAGGCCGACCCGGCGGGATGCGTGCGTGTGAACTCACCCCCGACCTGGTGACAGCGCAGGCAGGCCTTCACGACATAGAGATACTCGTCGCGCGTACGGAGCTGCTCGCTGATGCCGTTCCCATCCGGCCCGGTGCCCGGGAACTCGTGCGCTGCGGGCGGCTCGATCAGCGCCAGCCAGTAGCTGGCCGGATACACCGCCGCGGCCTCCTGCGGCGTCCGCGCGACCGCCGCCTCCAGGCGCAGGTCCTGCCCCGGCGCCGCGGCGACGGGCGCCGAGTCGACCAGCCCGTATCCCCGCACCCAGACCGAGTAGGACGCCGCCGGCAGCTCCGGCAGCAGGAACCGGCCCACGTCGTCCGTCACCACGATCTTGCGGAACGTCGTCGGCAGGTCGCCGGTCTCGGCGATGACCCAGACGCCCGCCTCGGGCCCCGCGCTGCTGGTGACGACGCCGGTGATGGTCGCCGGTGCGGGCTCCTGGGCGACCCCAACCAGCGCGGCCGCACCGAGGCTGATGAGCACGCCGATCGCCGGCAGTTGATTTCTTCGATTCATCTTGCTCTCCCGCCGCTTTTGCAAAGCCACGCTCTGTAGCCCGTCTCACGCCGACGATGACCGGTCAGGGAGCCAGCGTCAAGATCCTTGATTTACACTTGATTGAATCTGTTAATCAAGTGATAATACGCGAGGGAGCCAGCTTGAGGAATCCATCGTGCCAAGAGAGTCAATCCAGAAACGGGTGCTGGCGGCGGCGCAGCGCCTCTGCGAGACCCGCGACGACTGGACGTTCACGCCCGCCGAGGTGGTCCGATCGCTGCCGGGACTGAACGAGGCCACCGTGCGGACCGAGGTCACCGGCCGCTGCTGCGTGAACGCGCCTGCCCATCACGCCCGGCGCTGGCCCTACTTTCGACGCGTGGACCGCGGTCGCTACCAGATCGAGCCGGCCTTCCGCGCCCGCCCGCCTGCGCCCGCGTCCGAGCGCGACTTGCGGGCCGCACGCGGCGGTGCCGAACGGGTAGCGGAGGCGTCGCCCGCCTACGGCGAGGACGCCGTCGACACCCGCGATGCTGTCCATGTTGTCGTGACCCGGAGCGAAGGCTGGTATGTCGCGGAGTGCCTGGAGCTCTCCGTCGTCACGCAGGCGCGGTCGTTCGATGCGCTCCTCGCGAATCTTCGCGAAGCCGTGGCGCTGCACATGGAAGGCGAGGATCCCGCCTGGTTCGGCCTCTCCTCCGCGCCGCGGCTGTTCGTGAGCTACGAAGCGCCTCTCGCCGAGGCGTGATGCCGAGGCTGCGGCGGCTCTCGGCCACGGAAGTTCTGCGAATCCTGCACCGGTCAGGTTTCGAGGTCGTCGCGCAACGCGGCAGCCACGCGAAGCTGGTACGCGTCTCTCCCGAAGGCGAACGGCAGGTACTGACCGTTCCCCTCCACAGGAACCTCGCGACGGGCACGCTGCTCGCCATCTATCGGCAGGCGGCGCATCTCGCGCCATCCGTGGCGTTGCGACAAGGGTTCTTCACGGACTGACGCGCGACGCACGCCCGGCATGTTGCCATCGAACCGCCTGGGGCACAGACTCCGAGCGCTCGACGACCTCGCCGGTGACCGAATCGCCGGCGCCGGTGATGCGCACCTGCACGCGCCGGTTGTCGGGCAGGTGCGGGGGGACGCCGACCTTCAGGTAGTTGTCGGTCACCACCACCGTCCCGCCGCCGGTGGTGAGGCCGCTGCGGACAGAGCCCACCTGCGACGCGCGGAACGCGGCGGCCAGGGCGGCGCCGACGGCCCGCACCGCCCGGCCGCGCTCGCGGACGACCGGGCCCGGCACCTTGCCGGCCAGGCGCGTGGCGTCGGTTCCGGGCCGGTCCGAGTACGGGAAGACGTGGAGGTAGGTCAGCGGGCTCTCGCGCAGGTACGCCAGGTTGAGCTCGGCGTCGGCGTCGGTCTCGCCGGGAAAGCCCACGATGACGTCGGAGCCGATGCCGGCGTCCGGCAGCCGCTCGCGGATGCCCGCCACCAGGCGCCGGTAGTAGTCGCCGGTGTAGGGACGCCGCATGGCCCGCAGCACCCGGTCGCTGGCGTGCTGCAGCGGCAGGTGGAAATGGGGCGCGAAGCGGCCGCTATGCGCCACGAGATCGAGCACGTCGGGCCCGCAGTCCATCGGCTCGAGCGAGCTGAGCCGGAACAGCATGCGCGAGGGATGCGCGTCGAGCAGGCGCAGCAGGTCGAGCAGGGTGCCCTGCGGCCGGAGGTCGCGGCCGTACGATCCGAGGTGCACCCCCGTCACGGCGACCTCCTCGAACCCGGCCGCAGCCGCCTCGTCGAGCTCGGCAGTCACGCGCGGAAGCGGGACGCTGCGCCCCGCGCCGCGCGTCGACGGGATGATGCAGTAGGCGCAGGTCTCGTCGCAGCCCGTCTGCACGCGCAGCGTGTAGCCGGTGCGGCCGGCCGTCCCCGGCCGGATCGTCTCGCCGCACGCGCCGTCGCCCCCGCCGAACCGCTCGGCCGTCGTGCGCTCGAGCGCCAGCCGCAGCCGGTCGGCCAACCGCTCCTTGTCGCGGTTGTCGACGACCTCCGCCACGCCGGGCAGCGCCGCGACCTCGGCCGCCGCCCGGCTCGCGTAGCAGCCGGTGGCGACGATGCGCGCCGCCGGGTTGGTGCGGGCAATGCGCCGGATGGCCTGCCGCGTGCCCTGATCCGCGGTTGCCGTCACCGAGCAACTGTTGACCACCACCAGATCGGCTTCGCCCGGCGCCACGGGCCGGCCGCCCAGCGCGCGCAACTGGCGCTCGATGCCGATCGAGTCGGCCTGGTTCACGCGGCAGCCGAAGGTGACGACGGCGTACTTCATCGGCCAACCAGTATAGGGGGCTGCGGCACCGGAGGCGGCTCCCCGGCGCCGCGCCGGGGTCGCCAGGCGGCGGGCGCCGGCGGCGCGAGATCCATGAAATCGAGTTACCGAAGGCGTAGACTAGGAAACTGCGCCGTAGAACGGCGCGGACTCCGCAAGGCGCGCACAGCGCGCCTCGGCGGAAGCGGCGCGGGGCGAAGAGGTCCCCGCAAGCGGACGCCGGGGGTTCGGGGCGCAGCCCCGTCTGCTTGATGACCATTCCCGGGAGGTGAGCAGTGATACGCCGGTACTTCTTCGCTCTGCCGTGCGCGGCCCTGGTGGCCGGTCTGGCCCTGCAGCCGGCCGCCGTGGCGCAGGCGCAGACCGCCGCTGACGACGGCTGGACGGTGCCGCGCCTGGCCGACGGCCGCCCCGACCTGCAGGGCGTCTGGGACTTCCGCACCATCACGCCGCTGGAGCGTCCCGAGGAGTTCGCGGACCAGGCGGTGCTGACCGACGAGGACGAGGCGGTGCTCGTGGCGCGCGCCCTCGACCGGCAGATCGACCGGCCGCCCGCGCCGGGCGACGTCGGCGGCTACAACCAGTTCTGGATCGACCGCGGGACGAACGTGGACGAGGACCGCCGCACGGCGCTCATCGTGGACCCGCCCGACGGTCGGCTGCCGGCCCGCATGCCGAACGTCTCGGAGCAGGTGGGATCGCTGCGGGCGGACCTGCCCGGCGAGCGCCCGGTGCGCTACCGCAGCGGCGGGATAGGCGCCGACGGGCCCGAGGACCGCGGCATCGCCGAGCGCTGCATCCTCGGCTTCAACGCCGGGCCGCCGGTGCGGCCGGGCGGCTACAACAACAACCTGCAGCTCTTCCAGACCCCCGACCACGTGGTCATCCTGCACGAGATGGTCAACGATGCCCGCATCGTGCCGCTCGACGGGCGCGCGCATCTGCCGGCCGGTATCCGCCAGTGGCTCGGCGACGGGCGCGGCGCCTGGGACGGCGACACGCTCGTGGTGGAGAGCACGAACTTCAGCGACAAGACGGCCAGCTACGGCCACGGCGGCATCCATGCGTACGGCAGCGGCCTGACCCTGCATCTCACCGAGCGGTTCACCCTCGTGGCCGAGGACGTCCTGCTCTACGAGTACACGGTGAACGATCCGGTGACGTTCTTGCAGCCGTTCACCGCCGCCATCTACATGCGGCGGGCCGAGCAGCCCATCTACGAGTACGCCTGCCACGAGGGCAACTACGGCATGTTCGACATCCTGGCCGGCGCGCGGCACCAGGAGCAACTGGCCGCGGCCGCGGGAGATTCGCGGTGAGGGCGCCGGGCCGGCGGTCGTGGGCGGTCCTGGCGTGCGCGGCGCTCGGCGTGTGGCTCGTCGGCCACGCGCCGGCCGCCGCCGCCCCGCAGGAGGAGGACGCCGGGCAGGGCCGCACGGTGACGCGCGAAGCGCGGCAGGTCGAGCCGGTCACCGACGAGATGCTGCGCAATCCCGATCCGGACGACTGGCTGATGGCGTACCGGACGTACGACAACCAGGCCTTCAGCCCGCTCGACGAGATCGACCGCGACAACGTGCACCAGCTCCAGGTGGCCTGGATGCGGGCCATGAACGAAGGGCCGCAGCAGATCCGGCCGCTCGTCCACGACGGCGTCATGTACGTCGCCCACCCGGCCGAGGGCGACCACCTGCAAGCCTGGGACGCCACCACGGGCGACCTGCTCTGGGACTACCAGCGCGAGGCGCCCGCCGACCTGCGCGAGAACGTGCGCTTCGGCAACCGCACGCGGCACCTGTCCATGTACGGCCGGAACCTCTACCACCTGACGTCCGACGCCCAGATTCTGGCGCTCGACCTCGGCACGGGCGAGGTCGACTGGCTGAGCGCGACGGCCGACTACCGCGACGGGATCACGCACTCGTCGGGCTCGATCATCATCAACGGGCAGGTGGTCAGCGGTCGCACGTGCGATCCGAGCCGCCTCGACGCGCGCTGCTTCGTCGCCGCGCACGACGCGGGCAGCGGCGAGGAGCGCTGGCGCGTCTACACGGCGGCCGGCGCCGACGACCCCGGCGGCGCCACCTGGGGCAACCTGCCGACGTCGCAGCGGGTGCACGTCTCGCCGTGGGGCGTCCCGGGCGCCTACGACCCCGAGCTCGACCGCCTGTACTGGGGCGTCGCCGTGCCCCTGCCGTACCCGCGCCTCGTGCGCCGCGGCACCTGGGACGTCGGCGACCGGACGCCGTGCGAGCTGTACTCGAACTCGACGCTGGCGCTCGCGCCCGACACCGGCGAGATCGACTGGTACTACCAGCACCTGCCGTGCGACGACTGGGACCAGGACTTCGTGCAGGAGCGGACGCTGATCGACACGGTGATCGACCCCGACCCCGACGCGGCAATGTGGGTCAACCCGCGGCTCGCGGGCACGGCCGAGGAGCGCAAGGTCGTCGTCACCATGGGCGAGCCGGGCGGGCTGTTCGTCCTCGACCGCGAGACCGGCGAGTTCCTGTGGGCCGCGCCGCTGCCCTACGAGAGCACCGAGCGCTTCGTCATCAGCGACATCGACCCGGCGACGGGCCAGGTGTTCATCAACATGGACCTGGTGGCGCGCGAGATGGGCGATCAGTTCATCATCTGCGGCCACAACGTCAAGGGCTGGTGGGGCTGGTCGTACAGCCCGGTGACCAACCTGCTGTACGTCCCGTTCAACCGCTCATGCCTCAACCAGACGACCAACGACCGGTCGATCAGCGGGGCGAGCCCGCGCTTCTCCATCCCGGAGCCGGGCCGCGAGGACGGCGACCTGACCGAGGTCAGGGCCATCGACATAGGCACCGGACGCGAGGCGTGGCGCTACTCGCAGCGGGCGCCGAACGCCGGCACGACGCTGGCGACGGCGGGCAACGTGGTCTTCTTCGGCGACCTGAACCGCCGCCTGCGCGCGTTCGACGCGGAGACGGGCGAGGTGCTGTGGGAGACGATCCTGGGCAGCCAGATCACCGGCTATCCCGTCACCTACCGCGCCGGCGGGCGCCAGTACCTCGCGGTGCCGGTGGGCGGCGTGGGCAACCGCCTGGCCACCTACGCGCCGGACCTCGAGGCGCCGTTCGGCAGCAACATGATCGTGGCGTTCGCGCTGCCGGAATGAGCGGGCCGCACGGGGGCGTCCACCGCCGCCGTTCAGTGCGTATTTCGGACCAAGTGGATCGCCGCTTTCGGTGGAAGTGGATCACCTGTTT
>CAYGCV010000270.1:0-6245 GCA_964348425.1 uncultured Vicinamibacteraceae bacterium
GCCAGTGGGCGTCCGCGTGGCATTGGCAGTCTCCCTTGCTTGAAGACCGCCCATTATAATGGCTATTTGCGGGTCAGGACACTAGAGCAGCGGCCTGCGTTTCCCGCAACTCCGCCTGGACCGCCCGCCGTGAACGAAGCCAAGTCCTCGGGGTATCGGCGGCGGCGGCGGCGCGCCGCCGTCCTGCGGGCCGGCGCCTGTGCCGCGCTGCTGGCGGCGCTGGCCGCATCCGGGCTCTCGCGCACGCTCGCCGAGCTTGCCGCGCGCGCGGCGGCGCTGGCGCCGGTGCCCGACCTGCTGCAGGCCTCGCTGGTCGTGGCGGGCTACACGCTCGTCGTGTCGCTCGCCGGCCGGGCCATCGATCTGCCGCTGGCCTGGTACGGGGAGTTCGTCCTCGATCGCCGCTTCGGCGTTTCGCGCCGGCGTGCCGGCGCCTGGTTGTGCGGGTACGCGGGCGCCACCGTCGTGCGCGTGGCGGCGTGGACGGCCGGCGCGGTGCTCCTGTATGCCGCGATGCGCGGCTGGCCCGCGTCGTGGTGGCTGGCCGCCAGCCTGGCGGCGGCGGTCCTGACGGTCGCGGCCACCCATCTCGCGCCGCTCGTCCTGCCCTGGCTCTATCACCTCCGGCCGCTGGAGCGCCCGGCGCTGCGGCGGCGTCTCGAGGCGCTCGTCCGGCGTGCCGGCGCGGCCGCGATCGGCATTCACGAGTGGCGCCTGGGCGCCGATCCGCCGCGGCCGAACGCGGCCCTGGTCGGCATCGGCTCGACGCGCCGCGTGCTGCTGACGGACGCCCTGCTGGCCGACTACAGCGACGACGAGATCGAGGTCGTCGTGGCGCACGAGCTGGCCCACCACGTCCACCGCGACGTGTGGAAGACGATGGCGTACGAGACGCTGGCGGCGGCGGTGGCGTGCGGCGCGGCGCAGTGGGCGCTGCACGGCCTCGGGCCGCGGCTGGGGCTGGCGGGGGTCGCCGACGTGGCCGGCCTGCCGCTCGCGGTGCTGGCCGCCGGAGCCGCGCTGCTGCTGCTGGCGCCGCTGACCAACCTCATGTCGCGGCGGCTGGAGCGTCGCGCCGACCGCTACGCCGTGGACCTGACCGGGAAGCCGGAGGCGCTCGCCTCCGGCCTGCGGCGGCTCGCGGCCCAGTCGCTGGCCGAGGAACGGCCGTCCCGCGTCACCGCCTGGCTGTCCTATTCGCACCCGCCCTGGTCCGACCGCCTGGCGGCGGCCGGGGCGGCCGTCAGTCCTGGCGCTTCGCCGGCTCGCGGCCGCCGCGGTGGCGCGGCGGGCGGTTCCGGGATCGGCCGCGCGGACCGCTCGGGGCGCCCACCCTGGCCATGTCGTCGCCGCGGTCGTCGGCGGGCGCATCCGCGGGCGCCGGCAGCAGGGCCCTGCGGCTCAGCCGGACCTTGCCGGACGGATCCACGTTGATCACCTTGACCAGGACCTGGTCGCCTTCCTGCAGCTCGTCGCGCACGTCGGCAACCCGGTAGTGCGCGATCTCCGAGACGTGCAGCAGGCCGTCGATGCCCGGCAGGATCTCGACGAACGCCCCGAAATCGGCGATGCGCTGCACCTTCCCGAGGTAGGTCTTGTTGAGCTCGGGGCTGGCCGTCAGCTCCTCGATGATCCGGATCGCCTTCTGGGCCGACTCCTCGTCCGCGGAGGCGACGTTGACGCGGCCGTCGTCCTCGACGTCGATCTTGACGCCGGTCCGGTCCACGATGCTGCGGATGGTCTTGCCGCCCGGTCCAATCACGTCCCGGATCTTCTCGACCGGGATGGTGATCGTCACGATGCGCGGTGCGTAGGTGGAGATCGAGTCGCGCGGCGTGGCGATGGTGGCCTGCATCCGTTCGAGGATCGCGAGCCGGCCGGCGCGGGCCTGGGCCAGCGCCTCGCGCATGACGGCGGTCGGGACGCCGGTCATCTTGATGTCCATCTGCAGGGCGGTGATGCCCTCGGCCGAGCCCGCCACCTTGAAGTCCATGTCGCCGTAGTGGTCCTCGGCGCCCGCGATGTCCGACAGGACGGCGTAGCGCTCGCCGTCCTCCTCCATGACGAGTCCCATCGCCACCCCGGCCACCGGCGACTTCAGCGGAACCCCGGCATCCATGAGCGCCAGCGTCGCCCCGCAGACCGTCGCCATCGACGACGACCCGTTCGATTCGAGGATGTCGGAGACGACCCGCAGGGTGTAGGGGAACTTGTCCTCGCCGGGGATCATCGGGCTGAGGCTGCGCTCCGCGAGGTGGCCGTGGCCGATCTCCCGCCGGCCCGGCCCGCGGAGGAACTTCACCTCGCCCACCGAGAAGGGCGGGAAGTTGTAGTGCAGCAGGAAGCGCTTGTACGTCTCGCCGTCGACGTGCTCGATCTTCTGCTGGTCGTCGGCCGTGCCGAGCGTGGCCGTCACGAGCGCCTGGGTCTCGCCGCGCGTGAAGACGGCCGAGCCGTGCACGCGCGGCAGCACGCCGACCTCGGACCAGATGTCGCGAATCTGGTCGAAGCGGCGTCCGTCCAGCCGCTGCCCGCGCTCGAGCACCTCGTCGCGCAGCACCTTCTCCTTGAGCTCCTTGAAGACCCGCGCCGCGTCCTGCCGGCGCTGGCTCTCGTCCTCCGGGATCGAGGCGAGCAGGTCGGCGAGCACCTGGTCGACCTGCGCATAGTTCTCGAGCTTGTCCCGGATGCGCATCGCCGCGCTCAACGGCTCGAGGGCCTGCTGCTCGACCTCCCGCCGGACGCCGTCGTCGATGACCGGCGCCTCCACGGCGAGCTTCGGCTTGCCGGCCGCGGCGGCCAGCGCGTCGATCGTGGAGACGATCTCGCGGATCGCCTCGTGGCCGGCCTGGAGCGCGCCGAGCATCTCGTCCTCGGAGACCTCCTTCGCGCCCGCCTCCACCATCACGATCGCGTCGCTGCTGCCGGCGACGACCAGGTCGAGCCGGCTCCGGCCGCGCTCGGCATAGGTCGGATTGATCAGCAGCTCGCCGTCGATCAGCCCCACCCGGACCGCTGCGATGGTCTTCTCGGAAGGGATCTTCGAGAGCGCCAGCGCGGCGGAGGCGCCGCTGAGTGCCAGCACGTCGGGGTCGTGGTCCACGTCGGCCGAGAGGACCAGCGCGATGACCTGGGTCTCCCGGTTCCAGCCGGCCGGAAACAGCGGCCGAATGGGCCGGTCGATGAAGCGGCTGGTCAGCACTTCCTTCTCGGTCGGCTTGCCTTCGCGCTTGAAGAATCCGCCGGGTATGCGGCCGGACGCGTAGGTGTACTCGCGGTAGTCGACCGTCAGCGGCAGGAAGTCGATTCCCTCGCGCGCCGTCGGCGCACAGCAGACGGTCACCAGCACGACCGTTCCGCCGTAGGTGACGAGCACCGCGCCGTCCGCCTGTTTCGCCAGCTTGCCGGTTTCGATCCTGAGCTGTTCGCGGCCGACGTTCAGTTGGCCTGTGTGCATGAATTCTGCTCCCTGGGTGGTCAAGGGGCGGGAGGACGCCAGGTGAGGCGAGAAAAGGCGGGTTGGGTGTCGCGCGTTACTTGCGGATGCCAAGCCGCTTGATCAAGTCTGCGTACCGATCGGAATCCTTGCCCTTGAGATAGTCGAGGAGGCGCCGCCGTTGCCCGACGAGCTTCAGCAGACCCCGCCGCGAGTGGTGATCCTTGGCGTGGATCTTGAAGTGCTCGGTCAGGCTGCTGATGCGCTCGCTGAGAATCGCCACCTGGACTTCAGGCGATCCCGTATCGGCGTCGTGGGTACGATAGGAACCGATGAGCTCCGTTTTCCGCTCCTTGTGCAAGACCACGTCCATCCGCCTCCGCGCACGGCCCAGACCGCCATCCCGTGAGCGCCCGGCTCCCGGGAGCACCAGGCCGCCGCAACCGTTAAATTGTTCTGTCTCCTATGATTAACAAGATCGCATCTTACACCAAGACGATCCGGGGATGCAAAGCGCCGCCGGGCGCCGTCTCCGCGATCGCCAGCAGCGTCCCGGCCGCGTCGTACACCTTGACCCGCGCCGCCGCCGGCGGGACGGGCGGCTGTCCCGCCCCGGCCTGGACGTCGCCCACGCGCAGCAGGTTGCCGTGCGCGGCGCGCTCGGCGCCCCGGCCGGTGACGACGACGGCCGGCAGATCGGGCAGCAGCTCGGCCAGGGCGACGAGGTGCCGCGCCGGCTCCCCGCCCTCGCCGCCGAACGCGTCGAGGGTCACTGCCTGGTCCAGCGTGAACGCCCCGCTCCCCTCGCGCCGCAGGCTCTGGAGACAGGCGCCGCAGCCCAGCGCCCGGCCCAGATCGTGGGCCAGCGACCGCATGTAGAACCCCGGCGCGCAACGCACCCGGCACGCCAGCTCGGCGTCCCGCAGCGCGAGGATCTCGAAGCTGTGGACGGTCACCTCCACGGCGCGCAGCTCGACCGGCTGCCGGCGCCGCGCGAGCCGGTAGGCGCGCACGCCGCGCACCTTCTTGGCGGAGAACGGCGGCGGCTGCTGCCGGAAGGTGCCCGTGAACGCCCGGCCGGCAGCCTCGACCTGTTCCCGGTCGAGCGCGGCCGCCAGCGCGGGATCGTGGCCGGCGGCCGGCGCGACGGTCCCGGTCGCGTCGTACGTGTCGGTGACGACCCCCAGCCGGATGACGGCCGCGTACGTCTTCGGACCGCTCGCGAGCAGCGCGGCCAGCCGCGTGGCGCGGCCGACGACGAGCGGCAGCACCCCGGTCGCCAGCGGATCGAGGGTGCCGACGTGGCCGACGCGGCGCGTGCCGAGCAGGCGCCGGGCGCGGGCGACCACGTCGTGCGAGGTCAGCCCGCGCGGCTTGTCGACGACGAGCACGCCGTCGACGGCGGCGTCAGGCGCCCGTCCCGGCATCGACCGCCGCCACCACGTCCGCCACCAGCCCGGGACGGGCGCGCTCGAGCGGGGGCGCCAGCTCGCAGCCGGCGGCATTGCGGTGCCCGCCGCCGCCGTACGCCGCCGCCACCGCGCGGACGTCGATCGCGTCCTTCGAGCGGAGGCTGACGCGAATCTCCCCGCCGAGCTCCTTGAAGAGCACCGCCGCCCGCACGTCGCGCGCCTGCAGCGGGAGGTTGATCATGCCGTCGAGGTCCTCCGGCGCGCAGCCGGTCGCGCGCAGCAGGCCGTCGTCGACGTGCAGCACCGCCACCCGTCCCGCGCCCGCCAGCTCCATGCCCCGCAGCAGCTCGCCGGTCAGCCGCAGGGTGCCGACCGGCGCCTGCTGGTAGACGCGCGCCGCCACCGCTGCCGGCGACACGCCCGCGCCCGCTATCCGGCGGCAGATGTCGAACGTCCGGGCGGTGATGTTCGCGTGGCGGAACGAGCCGGTGTCGGTCAGGATGGCGACGTAGAGGAACGTCGCGATCGTCGCCGTCAGCGGCACGCCGAGGCCGGCCACGATGTCGTGCACCATCTCGCCGCACGCCGCGGCGGTCTCGTCGAACCAGTTGACGGCGCCGTACAGCGTGTTGCCGCGGTGGTGGTCGACGTTGATCACGAAGTAGCGCTCGAGCCCCGCAAGGCCCGTGCGCTCGAGCGAGCCGCACTCGAGGACCACCGCGGCGTCGAACGCCCCCTCGACCCGGTCGGCGACCTCCACGTCCGCAGCCTCGGCGAACGACAGCAGCCAGGCCTGGGGCCGGTCCCGGCTCACCATCCGCACGTGCTTGCCGAGGTGCCGCAGGGCGAGCGCGAGGGCCAGTTGCGACCCGCTGGCGTCGCCGTCGGGCCGGGCGTGGGAGACGACGACGAAGCGGTCCCTCGACCGCAGCGCGTCGAGCACCTGCTGCAGCGGCTGCTCAGGCGTCGTCGGCATGCTCGTCGGGGACCTCCGCGAGGCGGGCCGCGTCGACCTCGTCGAGCAGGCGCGCCACCCGATCCTGCTGCTCCATGGCCTCGTCGTAGAGGAACGTGAGCTCCGGGACGTGCCGCAGCCCGATGCGTCCGAGCCGGCGCCTGAGAAACGGCCGGGCGCGCCGCAACGCCCGCCGCGCGGTCCGGGCGTCGCTGCCCGCGGGCTCGGTGTAGTACACGCGCGCATGCTGCAGGTCCTTCGTCATCTGCACGCGCGTGACCGTCACGTCCTGCACGCCCGGGTCCCGCACCTCGCGCAGCAGCAGCGTGCTGAGCTCGGTCCGGATCACGTCGCCGACCCGCTGCGGCCGGTTGTGGCTCGGCATCATCTAGATGGGGCTGCGCCCCAAGCCCCCGGCGTCCGCTTGCGGGGGCCCCTTCGC
>CAYGCV010000271.1:0-6225 GCA_964348425.1 uncultured Vicinamibacteraceae bacterium
GCACCTTGACGACCTGCGACCACAACTGGACGACCGGCAAGATCTAACTGTCCGTCATCCAGAAGGAGCGCCGCGGCGACTACCTGGGCCGGACGGTCCAGGTGATTCCCCACATCACGAACGAGATCAAGGCCAGCTTGCGGGCAGTCAGCGAGGATGTCGACATCGTCCTGGTCGAGATCGGCGGCACCGTTGGCGACATCGAGAGCCAGCCCTACCTCGAGGCGATTCGCCAGTTCCGCCGGGACGTCGGCCGCGATCACACGCTCTACATCCACCTCACCCTCGTGCCGTTCATCGGGGCGGCCGGCGAGCTCAAGACCAAGCCGACGCAGCACAGCGTGCGGGACCTGCGCTCCATCGGCATCCAGCCGGACATCCTGCTGTGCCGGACCGACCGCTTCCTCCCCAGGGACATCCGGCGCAAGATCGCCCTGTTCTGCGACGTCGACGAGCAGGCCGTGATCACGGCCAAGGACGTCGACAGCATCTACGAGGTGCCGCTCGTGCTCGGCGCGGAGGGGCTCGACCGGATCGTGCTGGGCGGCCTGCACCTGCCGGACGACACGGCGTGCAGACTCGACGAGTGGCGGGCGCTGGTCGAGCGCATCAGGAACCCGGACGACACGGTGACCGTGCACGTCGTGGGCAAGTACGTGGGCTACGAGGACTCGTACAAGAGCCTCACCGAGGCGCTGTCCCACGGCGGCTTCGAGCACGGCGTCAAGATCGACGTGAGGTGGGTGGAGGCCGAGGCGCTCGAGACGGACGGCGGCGAGCGCCTGCTGGCCGACGCGCACGGGATTCTGGTGCCCGGCGGGTTCGGCGACCGCGGCAGCCGAGGCATGATGGAGGCAGCGCGCATCGCCCGCGAGCAAGGCATTCCGTATCTCGGCATCTGCTACGGATTCCAGTGGGCCGCGGTCGAGTTCGCGCGCCACGTGTGCGGCCTGACCGACGCCGATTCGACGGAGTGTCACGAGCACGCGCCGCACAAGATCATCTACAAGCTGCGGGACCTGCTGGGTGTCGACGACCTGGGCGGCACCATGCGCCTGGGAAGCTATCCGTGTCGTCTCGAGCCCGGCTCGCTCGCCGCGCGTCTCTACGCGGCCGCCGCGGTCAGCGAGCGGCACCGGCACCGCTACGAGTTCAACCGGGACTACGAGCAGCCGCTCGCCGAGAACGGCCTGCGCATCTCGGGCCGGTCGCCGGACGGCAAGTTCGTCGAGGTCATCGAGCTGCCCGCCCATCCCTGGTTCCTCGCGGTCCAGTTCCACCCCGAGTTCCAGTCGAAGCCGCTGCGTCCGCACCCGCTCTTCGCGGGCTTCGTGCGGGCCGCGTACGAGCACGCCGTGCCGGCGCGAACGACGGCCGGCTCGCTCGCCTGAGAGGCGGCCCGGCCGCTGTCTATAATTGGGCGGTGCCACAGGTCGTCGCTGGCGGCGTCCCGGTCGGTGACGGCCAGCCGCTCGCGCTCATCGCCGGCCCCTGCGTGATCGAGAGCGAGAGCCACGCCCTGGCCATGGCCCGGGCGATCCGCGAGCGCGCCGCGCGCTGCGGCTGCGGACTGATCTTCAAGGCGTCGTTCGACAAGGCCAACCGCACCTCGATACGTTCCTTTCGGGGACCCGGCCTCGAGCCGGGGCTGCGCATCCTGGGCCGCATCAAGGCGGAATGCAGCCTGCCGATCCTGACGGACATCCACGAGCCGCGGCAGGCCGAGCCCGTGGCCCGCGTGGCCGATATCCTGCAGATTCCGGCGTACCTGTCGCGCCAGACCGATCTGCTCCTGGCCGCCGCGAACACCGGGCGCGTGGTCAACGTCAAGAAGGGCCAGTTCCTCGCGCCCGGCGACATGCGGCACGTCGTCGAGAAGATCACGTCGACCGGTCACGACCGGCTCATGCTCACCGAGCGCGGCTCGTGCTTCGGATACAACAACCTGGTGGTGGACATCCGCGCGCTCCCGATCCTGCGCGGGCTCGGCTACCCGGTCGTGCTCGACGCCACCCACAGCCTGCAGCTCCCCGGCGCGGGCGACGGGGCCAGCGCCGGGCAGCCCGAGTTCATCGAGCCGCTCGCCGCCGCCGGCGTGGCCGCGGGCGTGGACGCCGTGTTCATGGAGGTGCACGACGACCCCGCGGCCGCGCTGAGCGACGGGCCGAACGCACTGGCGCTCGACCGCCTCGAGCCGCTCCTGCGGCGGCTGCTCGCGATCGACCGCGTCGCACGCGGGGCGCCGGCGGCACTCCGGATGCAGGCAGGATGACGGGCCGCGCAGCGGCGGAGATCGATCTCGAGCTCGCCCGCACGGTGCTGCGCACCGAAGCCGACGCCGTGCGCGCGCTGAGCGAGCGCCTCGACGCCCGCTTCGTCGACGCCGTGCGGCTCCTCGCCGACTGCGCCGGACGGGTCATCGTGACCGGCATGGGCAAGTCCGGCATCATCTCCCGCAAGATTGCCGCCACGCTCTCCAGCACCGGCACACCGGCCTACTTCCTGCATCCGGTGGAGGCGGTGCACGGCGACCTGGGCGTCATCCGGGACGACGACCTGGTGCTGCTGCTCTCCCGCAGCGGAGAGACGCCGGAGATCCTGCGCCTCCTCGAGACGCTCAGGCGGATCGGCGCGCGGCTCATCGCCGTCACCGGGGCGCCCGGGAGCGCACTGGGCCGCGCCGCCGACGTGACCCTCGACTGCCGGGTCGACGAGGAAGCGTGCCCGCTGAACCTCGCTCCCACCGCCAGCACCACCGCCGCGCTGGCCCTCGGCGACGCCCTGGCGATGACGCTGATGGTCCGGAAGGGATTCGGCGAGAGCGACTTCGCCAACCTGCACCCCGGCGGGCAGCTCGGCAAGCGCCTGCTGCGAGTCGAGCGGTTGATGCACAGCGGCGAGCAGGTCCCGCGCGTGGCGCCCGGCGCCCGGGTGGCGGAGGTCGTCGCGACGATGTCGGCCAAGGGCCTGGGCATGACCTGCGTGACCGCGGAGGACGGCGCGCTGCTCGGCGTCATCACGGACGGCGACCTGCGCCGGCACCTGTCCGCGCACCGCGACCTCATGGCGCGCTCCGCGGCCGACGTGATGACGCGGGACCCGATCCGGATCCCGCTGTCGGCGCTGGCTGCCGAGGCCCTCAACATGCTGGAGGCCCGGCGCGTCACGTCGCTCGTGGTGGTGGACGGCGCCGCCCGCGTGGCGGGGGTCGTGCACCTGCACGATCTGTGGCGGACCGAGCTGTTCTAGGCGCTGTTCCAGGTGTGTTGCGGATGGCCGAGACCCTGATCCTGCTCGCCGCGCTGGTGGCGCTCCTGATCGGGCTGGCGGCGGGCAAGGCCTGGGAGCGCTACAAGCTCCGCGACGGCCGCTGGATCGACCGGCGCAAGGCGCGGGAGTCCGCGCACTACATCCTGGGGCTGAACTTCGTCGTCTCCAATCAGATCGACCTCGCGATAGAGGAGCTCACGCAGGCGGCCTGGCTCGACGAGGACGCCCTGGAGATTCACCTGATACTGGGCAACCTGCACCGCGAGAAGGGCCACGTCAGCAAAGCGATCCAGGTCCACCAGCGTCTGCTGCGCAGCCCGCGCCTCACCACGCCCGAGCACGCGCACGTCCTGCTGTGCCTCGGACTGGACTTCCGGCGCGGCGGCTTCGTCGACCGGGCGTTCGAGACCTTCTCGGAGGTGGTGCGTCTCGACCCGGACAACAAGCATGCCCTGCTCAACCTCGAGAAGCTGCACGAGGAGCAGCATCAGTGGCGCGAGGCGCAAGTGCTCCGGCAGCGCATGGCGGAGGCGGCAGCCGACGCCGAGAAGCCACGGGCCCAGGCCATTCTCGCCTTCCTGGAGAACGAGCTCGGCCTGCAGGCCAGACGGGACGGGCAGCCCGAGCAGTCCGTCAGGCACTTCGAGGCGGCCACCGGGCTCGACGAGCGGACGGTCCCCGCCTACCTCAACCTGGGCGACGTCCGTCTGGCGCAGGGCCGGCCGCGAGCGGCCGTCGAGACGTGGGAGAAGATCGTCCACGTGGCGCCGGAGCGCGCGTACCTCGCCTTCTCGCGCCTGGAGAGCGCGTACGCGGAGCTGGGCATGCCGTCCCGTTTCCTCGATCTCTGCCGGCGGCTCGTCGCGGCCAACCCGCAGGACTGGCGGGCGCGGCTGGCGCTCGGGCAGCACGTCGCCGCGAACGGGGAGCCGGCGCGGGCCCTCGACCTGCTTTTCGAGTCGCTCGTCCACAACCCCCACGCCCTCGCCATTCACCAGGCGATCTGGCGGGCGCTCACGGCGCTGAACCTCAACGAGACGCTGGTCAGGCGCTACGTCGCGCTGACCCGGGAAGCCGTCTTCTACCTCGATCCGCACGTGTGCATGCGCTGCCGCTATCGCAGCACCGAGCTGCTCTGGCAGTGTCCCCAGTGCCACGAGTGGAACACCTTCGTGGAAGAGCGGATCGCCCCGGCGGAAGACGGCGAGGAGACGCCGGCGGAGGCCTGACGGCCTGCCCGGATCGCGGCCGAGCCGATGCTGCGCGTCGCACTGACCGGAGGCATCGCCACCGGCAAGTCGCACGTGCGGGCCCGCTTCGCCGCGCGGGGCGTGCCGACCGTGGACGCCGACCGCCTCGCCCGCGAGGTCGTCGAGCCCGGGCGCCCGGCCTGGACGGCGCTCCGGACCCGCTTCGACCCCGCGCTGTTCACTCCGGACGGCGCGCTCGACCGGCGGCGGGTGGCCGCCCTCGTGTTCGACGACGCGGCCGCCCGCGCCGACCTCGAAGCGATCGTCCACCCGCACGTCCGCGCGGCGATCGACGACTGGTTCGAGCGCGTGGCCACGTCGTCCACGGCGCCGTTCGGCATCGCCGACATCCCGCTGCTGTTCGAGACGGACCGCGCGGCGGAGTTCGACCGGGTCATCGTCACGGCGTGCGACCCCGCGACCCAACTGGCCCGCCTGGCGCGACGCGACCAGCTCTCCGCGGACGAGGGCCGCAAGCGGCTGGCGGCGCAACTGCCGACCGCCGTCAAGGCAGCCCGCGCCGACTTCGTCGTGCGGACCGGCGGCTCCTTCGACGACACCGACCGGCAGGTGGCATCGATCTACCGGGCGCTGGCCGGGCGGGCGGGCTGACATCGGTCCCGCCCGCCGGCGCGCGGTCTGCCGGCCGGCTGCTCCCGGACCGTCATGCCCCGCGGGGGCGCAGGCGATCCTCGGCCGCCCGGACCATGTTGGACAGGAGCATCGCGATGGTCAGCGGACCGACGCCCCCGGGCACCGGCGTCAGGGCCCCGGCAACTGCCGCGACCTCGGGGTGCACGTCGCCGGTCACGACGGAGCCCCGCTTGTGGAACGCCGCCAGCTTCCGCGATCCCGCGCCGAACAGCGCTGCGACCTGCGCAGCGTCGTCGAGCCGGTTCATCCCGACGTCGATCACCGTGGCGCCCGGCTTCACGAAGTCGCGGGTCACGAACGCCGCGCGGCCGATAGCGGCCACCAGGATGTCAGCCGCGGCGGCCACGGCCGGCAGATCGGCCGTGCGCGAGTGACAGATCGTCACGGTGGCGTTGCGGTGCAGCAGGAGCATCGCCATCGGCTTGCCCACGATGTCGCTGCGCCCGATGACCACCGCCCGGGCGCCGGCAATCCCGACCCGCTCGCGGTCGAGCAACGCGATGATGCCGGACGGCGTGCAGGGCGCCAGCGCCGGCCGCTTCTGCACCAGGCGGCCGACGTTGGCCGGCGTGAAGCCGTCGACGTCCTTGGCGGCCGCGATGGTGTCGAAGACGCGCTCCTCGGCGTCGGCGCCCATGCCCGCCGGCAGCGGCGACTGCACGAGGATGCCGTCGTGCGTGGCGCTCGCGTTGAATTCCGCGACGATGGCCAGCGCGTCCTCCAGCGGCGCGGCGTCCGGCAGCCGCCGCAGGTCGCTGTCCATGCCCAGTTGCTCGCTGTTCCTGATCTTGTTCCGGACGTAGATCTCGGAGCCGGGATCGTTGCCGGCCAGCAGAATGCCCAGCTTCGGCGGGCGTCCCGCGCGCCGCGTGAACGACTCGATTCGCGGTCGCAGGCCCTCGCGGATATCGGACGCGGCGGCGGAGCCGTCGAGCATGCGGGCCGTGGCCTGTTGTACGGTCAAGTTCCTCCTCATTCAGATGGGGCTGCGCCCCAAACCCCCGGCGTCCGCTTGCGGGGGCCCCTTCGCCCCGCGCCGCTCCCGCCGAGG
>CAYGCV010000272.1:0-6174 GCA_964348425.1 uncultured Vicinamibacteraceae bacterium
TCCCTTGCTTGAAGACCGCCCATTATAATGACTATTTGCGGGCCAGGACACTAGGCCGTTGCCTGCTGTGCGACGGCCGGCAGCGGGATCTCGATCCGGGCGCACGTGCCGTGGCCGGGCGTGCTCACGAGCTGCAGACGGTAGTTCTCGCCGTAGATCACACGCAGGCGCTCATCGACGTTGCGCAGGCCGATGCCGCCGGTGCGGCTGCCGGTCAGCGTGGTGTCGCTCATGCCCGTGCCGTCGTCCGCCACTTCGATGACCGCATGGCTGCCGGTCTGCCGGCTGCGAATCGTGACGCGGCCCCCACCGATTCTGTGGCTCAGCCCGTGCTTGATCGAGTTCTCGACGAGCGGCTGCAGCAGCATGCTGGGCATGACGGCGTCGAGGCTGGCGGGGCTGATCTCCTTCTCGACCACCAGGGTCGGGCCGAACCGGACCATCTCGATGTCGAGGTACTCGTCGATCGCTTCGAGCTCCTCGCGCAGGGTCACGAAGTGCTCCTGGCTGCGCAGCAACCGCCGCAGCAGCCCGGACAGCTTCAGGACGAGCGTGCGCGCCGTCTCCGGCTGCGAGCGGATGAGCGACGAGATCGACGTCAGGGTGTTGAACAGGAAGTGCGGGTTGATCTGACTGGCCAGGGCCTCGAGCCGGGTGGACAGCAGCAGCTTCTCCTGCTCCTGGAGACGATGCTCGATCCGGGCCGTGTTCCAGATCTTGATCGGGATGGTGACGCTCAGCACGGTCGCCAGGATGACCACGACCGCCAGCCACGCGTTGGGCGGCTGCATGTGGAACAGGTGTGATCCGAACCGCAGCCCCAGGCCGAGACGCAGCAGCTCGAGACCGACCGGCGCCGCCAGCAGCACCACGTGCCAGTCGAGCCGCAGCCGGCTCAGCATCCGCCACGCGTGACGGTGCAGGTCGGTGATGGTCAGCGGCGAGAAGCGCCAGATGGCTTCCTTCGGACAGACCTCGCGCAGCCCGCCTCCGCAGAAACCGCAGCCGACCGCGAAGGGCATGGCGATTGCCTCGCCCCCCACCAGCGCGGGCGCGCCGACGAGCGTGCCGACGATGGCGCCGGCATACGGCCCCGCGATCAGCCCGGCGAGGAACGGCCCCGCGAGCGAGAGATCGCTGGCGTTGTAGTTGAGCAGCAGGCGCGCCGTGACGCCGCCGCACAGCGGCAGACCCAGGGCCGCGGCGAATACCAGGCGCTCGCGCCACGCGCGTTGCTCGGTCAGCAGGATGCGCCGGAACTGCCGGAAGCGGACCAGCATCGTCGCCAGCGCCGCCACGCCCGCCAGCTTGACGACGAGCGTCGTCAGCATGAACTGCGTCGCCGAGAGCAGCTTCACCTCGACCGGCATCGGCCCCTGTCAACTATACCGGCATACCGCCTGTCGGCGGCCCGTCCGGCGGCAACCCGCGATCTTCCGCGGGCACAGGCGGCCAAATGTATTACAATGCGTTTGCCGCCGGGTGGCCAGTGCTTGCCCGCGCCCTCTCGGTTCTTGCGGCGTTTCATGGGGGCGGAGCCGGTCGCCCGACGCAAGGAAGCGGTCGCTCGTGATTTCGTTGTTCGATCCGCCCGGATCCCCCCCCAGCGAGAAGGTCGTAGCCAACCGGGACGCCGTGTCTCGTGCGCTGTCCGTCACCGAGGTCGAGAACGACTTCGTCGAGGACGTCTATACCAAGATCTCGTCCTGGTACGACCTGTTCTTCGGGCCGACGCTGCACGCGGGGCGGCTCGAGGCGATCCGGCGCCTGCCGCTGCGCCCCGGCTGCCGCATCCTCGAGGTCGGCATCGGCACCGGGATCAACGCGCCGCTCTACCCGCGGGACTGCTTCGTGACCGGCATCGACTTCTCGGCCTCCATGCTCGCCAAGGCCGGGCGGCGCATCAAGGCGCACGGCGTGCGCAACGTGGACCTGATACGGATGGACGCCGCGGATCTCCGGTTCGCGGACGAGTCGTTCGACATCGTCTACGCGCCGTACGTCATCAGCGTCGTGCCCGATCCCGTGCGGGTCACCCGCGAGATGCACCGCGTCTGCCGCGCGGGCGGGCACGTCGTCGTGCTCAACCACTTCCGCAGCCGGAACCGGCTGCTGGCGCGGGTGGAGCGCATCCTGTCGCCGCTCACCGTGCACATCGGGTTCAAGGCTGACCTCGACCTGCCCGGGTTTCTCGAGCAGACGGGATTCGACCCGATCTCCATAGAGAAGGTCAACATTCCCCGGATCTGGTCGCTCGTGACATTCCGCAAGGAAGCCTGAGGCGCGGCCCGTTGCACGAGCGCGAGTTCTTCAACGAGCGGCCGGAGACCAAGTCGGGGACCTACTCCTGTCCGCGCTGCGGCTTCCGGGGCGAGTACGCCGTCCGCTGGATCCGGCGCACCCGCAAGGATCGGCTGCCGCGCGGCGCGGGCGAGCGGGACCGCGCCCTGTTCGCCAAGCTCCGCAACTATCTCGTGCGCGTCGACGATACGGTCGTGTGCCAGAAGTGCCGCCGGCGCTTCGAGATCCCGTCGCACCAGAACCTCGCTTTCTTCTGACTCGGCTATAATCGGCTGAAAATGCTGCAGGTGATGCCGCGAGCCTGCGCCGGCCAGTCGGCACGGACACGCGCTGTCCTGGCGCGCCCGCTCGCCGGCGCGCTGGCGTTCTGCGTGTTCGCGCTCTGGGCGCCGGCCGCGCGCGCGCAACCGGTCGATCGCGCGACCGCCGAGCGCGAGTTTCACGAGCAGGCGACCCGGGCGCTCGCGCACGGGGAGCTGGACGAGGCCATCACGCTGGCGTCCGGGCGGCCCGACACCGATCCGGCGGCGGCCGCCGTGCATGGCAGGACGCTCGTGCTGCGCGGCCTGTACGAGGAAGCCCGGGAGCGGCTGGCGCCCGTTGCCGAGGCGGCGCCGGCCAGCGCCGCGGGGCTGGAGCTGGGTCTGGTGCTCCAGCGCGTCGGCCGCGGCGATGAGGCGGACCCGTATCTCGAAGCCGTCCTGACGCGGGGCCTGCGCTCGCGACGGCCGGTCGACAAGTACCGCGGCGGTCTCGCCGCCCGTGCGCTGGGACGCTACCGCCAGGCCAACGGCCTGTTGCGGTCGGCGGCGATCGGGGCTCCCGAAGATCCGGCCATCCACACGGCCTGGGCGGAGCTGTTTCTCGAGAAGTACAACCGCGCCGACGCCGTGCAGTCGTTCACCGCGGCCCTGGAGCTGGACGACGAATGGGCCCCCGCGCATCTCGGGATGGCGCGCGCGCTGGTCGACGAGAACCCGCCCGTCGCCCGCCGCTCGGTCGAGCGCGTCCTGGCGATCGATCCCGACAACGTCGCGGCGCACCTGTTCGTGGCCGAGCAGGAGCTCGGGGATCGGAACGCCGCCGCGGCGCGTGAATCGATCGACCGGGCGCTCGCGTTCAACGACGCCAGCCTGGAAGCCCGTGCGCTCGTGGCGGCCATGGCCTATCTCGAGGATCGCACGGCGGACTTCGAGGCGGAGGTCGCCCGCGTGCTCGCGATCAACCCCGCCTACGGGGACGTCTACCGCATCGCGGGAAGCCATGCGGCCCGGGCGTATCGCTTCGACGAGGCCGCCGCCCTGGTGCGCCGGGCCCTGGCAATCGATCCGGACAACACCCGCGCCCTCGCGGAGCTCGGCATGCACCTGCTGCGCACCGGCGACGAGGCCGGCGCGCGGGAGGTGCTGGAACGATCGTTTGCCGACGATCCGTTCGACGTCATCACCTACAACCTGCTCGAGATGATGGATACGCTCGACGAGTTCGAGACGTTCGAGCGGGGCGACCTGATCGTGCGGCTCCATCCGACGGAGGCGCCGATACTCAGTGAGTACGTGCTGTCGCTGGCGCAGGAAGCGCTCGACGCGCTGGCGGCGATCTACGCCGTCGAGGTCCAGGGACCGATCCTGATCGAGATATTTCCGCGCCACGACGACTTCGCCGTGCGCAACCTCGGGCTGCCCGGCATGATCGGCGCGCTGGGCGCCTGCTTCGGCCGGGTGGTCACGATGGACTCGCCGCGCGCCCGGCCCCCTGGCGACTTCAACTGGCGGGCGACCCTGTGGCACGAGATCGCCCACGTCATCACGCTGCAGATGTCGAAGCAGCGGGTGCCGCGCTGGCTGACCGAGGGCGTGTCGGTGTACGAGGAGCAGCGCGCGCGCCCCGCCTGGGGACGCGATCAGGAGCTGACGTTCGCCCGCGCGCTCAACGACGGCAGGGTGCTGTCGTTGCGGGACCTCAACGGCGGCTTCTCGCGGCCGGAGACGATCTCACTGGCGTACTTCCAGGCCTCGGTGCTGGTCGAGCACATCGTCGACCGCTACGGCGACGACGTGCTGCACGCGCTGATCACGAGCTACGGCGACGGGCTCGACACGGAGGAGGCGCTGGCCGGCGTCGGCCTCGACTTCGACACGCTGCAGGCCAGCTTCGACGAGGCGGTCGACAGCCGCTTCGGCGCGCTGCGCGAGGCGCTCCGGCCCATCGAGACGGAGGCCGCCCCCGGGCCCGAGAACCCGGACGCCGGCGCGCGCGAGCGGCGTGAGCCCGACCCGGCCGAGCGGCTGGCGGCGCTGCGGCGCCTGGCGGCCGAGCACCCCGGCAGATTCTCGGTGCAGTTCGAGCTGGGCAAGGCGCTGCGCGAGGCCGGCGAGCTCGATGACGCGCTGGCGGCTCTGGAGCGCGCGTCGATGCTGGCGCCGATGGCCACCGGCATCGACAGCCCGCGGGGCGTGATCGCGGCGATCGCGCAGGAGCAGGGGGACCGCGACCGGGCGCTGCGCGAGCTGGCGCGCCTGCTCGACTTCGATCAGACGTCGCTCGAAGCGGCGCGGCAGCTCGCGGCGCTGGCCGAGGAGGCCGGCGACGAGGAGCGGATGACGCTCGCCTACGATCGGCTCGTCGGCATCGATCCGTTCGATCCGGTGCCCCATCTGGCGCTCGGCCGCCTGGCCCTGGCCGACGGCGATGCCGCCGCGGCCATCCTGGAGTTCGAGGTCGCGCTGGCGGCCGGTCCGGTCGATCGGGTCTCGGCGCACAGCGATCTGGCCGAGAGTCATCTGCTGGCCGGTCAGCCCGAGCAGGCGAAGCGCGCGGCGCTGGCCGCGCTGGAGATGGCGCCGACCTACGAACGCGCCCAGGAGCTGCTCCTGCGCGCCGTCGAGGCGGAGCCGTGAAGGCGGCGCGGCGGGGAGCGCGCACTGCCGCGCTGCTCCTGGCCGGGCTGGTCGCGCCGCCGGTGCTGCTGGGGGCGGCCGCGACCGGCGTCGCGCAGCTCGTCCCGCCGGCTCTCGACGGGCTCGACTGGACCTTCGTTCGCATTCGATACAGCTCGGAACCCGATCGGCTGGAGCAGTTCCGCCGGCGGTACTGGAGCGATCCGTGGGCCATCGACGGCCCGGCCGCGGAGCAGAACCTGTCGCGCCGGATGGGACGGGTGACAGCGGTCAACGTGAACGAGCCGCTCGTCATGGAGCTGACGGACCGGCGGCTGTGGGAGTATCCGTGGATCTACTTCGTCGAGCCGGCCAACATCGAGTGGTCTGCCGAGGAAGCCGGGATTCTGCGCGAGTTCCTGCTGCGCGGCGGCACGGCGACCTTCGACGACTTTCACGGGCCGGCGGAGTGGGAGCTGTTCGAGCAGCAGCTCGCGCGGGTGTTTCCCGCGCGCGAGCTCGTGGAGCTGATGCTCGACCATCCGGTGTTCAGTTGCTTCTACGTGCTCACGGAGTATCCGCAGATTGCCGGCCTGGGGTCGTTCTTCAACGGGGTCACGTGGGAGAAGGGCGGGTACCGGCCGCAGCTCCACGCCATTCTCGACGACGACGGCCGTGCGATGGTGCTGGCCAACTTCAATACCGACATGGGTGACGGCTGGGAGTGGTCCAACGCGGAGGAGTACCCCGGCTACGTGCAGTACACGGCCAAGGCGTACCGCATGATCATCAACGAGATCGTGTACGCGCTCACCCATTGACACGGCCCGCCGGCCCGCCCGACGACACGACCGATACGCGATGGACTCGACAACCGCCGGGCAGGTCGCGGAACGCGTCATGGCCGGGCGGGACCGGATCCTGACGGAGCTGCACAAGGTCATCGTCGGTCAGGAAGAGGCACTCGCCCTCGTGCTGCCCGCGCTCTTCACGG
>CAYGCV010000273.1:0-6173 GCA_964348425.1 uncultured Vicinamibacteraceae bacterium
GAGCCTGCCTCCTCCCGCCTGACCTCCACGATGGGCGACAGCAGCCGCTGGGCGAACGTGGTCGGCATTTACCCCGGTAGACGCTCCAGGCCGACGAGCATCCAGCCGCGGGCGGTGCGCTTGAAGTAGACGTCCACGGGGCGCGTCCACGCGGCGCGGGGCGGGTCCACGGCGCTCACCTCGATGCGCACGAACGCACCCGTGCGTGACGGCAGCGTGTCCGGGGCCTCCATGCGCGGGGCGGAAGACCGGGTGTCGGCTCCCAGGGACCTGGATTCGCCGGAATCGTTGTCGTACTCCGACCACGCGGCCCGATAGCCGGCGGGCGCGCTCGCGACGCCCGCCTCGACCGCGGCGTTCGCGAACGCCAGCACGCCGTGCTCGTCGAGCGCGAAGTCGACCAGCGGATTGATCCTGGGCAGATACGCCGCGCCGATCTTGTCGCGGCGCGCGATGAGCATGTCGGCCAGGTGCCGCTCGGCGGCGGGATCGCTGAAGCGGCCCGCGGCGACGACGGCGCGCAGCATCTCGTCCGTGAACGCCATTACCCGGCGGGCCGCCCAGAACGTGTCGTCGTCCCGGGCGTTGAGCAGCGCGCCGTTCGGCGTGCGGGGACGCCACGCGTCCGGCTCGAACGCGGCGGCTTCGAAGCGGCCGATGGACGGATGGTCCGCGTACGACGCCGTCTGCCAGGGGCGGAGGTAGAACCCGAACGAGACGAGCCGCTTCCAGAGCGGTTCGGTCTCGAAGAGGTACTCGTGACCTTCGTCCCAGTCGTGGGGTCCGTTGGCGCCGCTGCCGAACGTGGACCCGACGTCCTGGAGGTAGTGCCGGACGCGCGCCACCCCGTCGTCGCCGGTGATCAGCGTGTCCAGCGTGTTGCCCGCCTTGATGTCGACCAGGTTCGTCCAGGCGCCGAAGACCTTCAACGCCCGCAGCTCGCGCCGGTGCTCGTGCGGCACGATGTCGTTCGGATCGTCGGAGCGGGTCCCGTGGTAGCGAAACCCGCCGATGACGGTCCCCGGAATGCCGTGCGCCGCGACCATCCGGTACGACCCGTCCGGGCTGCGGTGGGCGCGCGCCAGGACGGCCTCGACGTCCGCCTGCCGCAGGCCACGGCGCTGGCCGGACGGCATGCGCACCGTCGCACCGGGCCAGATACGGAGTCCGGCGGCGAGCTCGGCGGCGCTCAGCTCGGTCAGGTACTGCTCCACCTGCCAGTAGCCGAGCGCCCAGAACAGCTTGCTCGCCACCATCAGCGCGCCGGTGGCCGCCTCGGGGTGTCCGGCGGCGTCGAAGGTGATGAACCACGAATCGCCGTCGTCGGTCCGTCCCACGAAGCCGGGGGCCGCCCCGGTGCTCTTCAGGCCGCTGACCGCCCCGCGCTGCAGTCCGGCCTCGTCGAGGACGTTCGGGCCGCGCAGCAGCTCCGCAATCGTGACGGGCCGCGCCAGGATGCGGTTCGTGAACCAGCTCGAGTCCGGCACTTCGTCGATCGAGTTGACGTTCTGCGCGCGGACGTGCTCGGTCGGGCGCGGCAGCGCGAACAGGTTGTACGGCAGGTCGTACAGCAACTCGATGTCGCGCGCCGCGACGCCCGAGGCATCCTGCGTTTCCGGCTCGCGGCCGAGCGGATCGTCGTCGTAGAACTTGCGGCCGCCGCCGGTCAGCGTCGTCAGAGCGATCGTCGCGAGAACGATGGCGGCGGTGAGCCCGCGGCGGCCGGCGCCCGTGGCGCGGACCACGCGTGGCGCTGGAGGATGTCGAGACAATTTCGAGACATTATCGTGCGTCGCGCGATCGGAAGGCAATCAGAAGGCCGGCGACGCGGCGAAGATGTACGCCCACCCCTCGCGTCCCTTCGCCACCTCCACCCGCAACGCGGTGCTGGAGGGGCCGTGGAAGCGGGCGCCGATGCCCCAGTTGGTGCGCAGCCCGCGCAGGTCGAGATCGGCACGGTGGGCGGCGACTTTCCCGGCGTCGACGAAGAGGGCCATGTCGAAGAAGTGCCGGTTCGGCGCCCAGCGCCACTCCGCCGAGAGCAGCAGCGCGTGGCGGTCGCGGAAGCGGTCGGTGGCGTAGCCGCGCAGGGTGTCGCCGCTGCCGAGCGCGGGCAGCAGGTAGAACGGCACGACGTCCTCGTCGTCGAGGATGGACTCGAGACGCCCCCGGAACGCCAGCACCCACGTCTCGCGCAGAAGCGGTACGTGCTGCACCAGATCGACGTCGAGGCGCTCGAAGCTGTGGGCGGCGGCGCGGTCGACCCACGCCTGCAGCGTCGCGCCGTAGTAGCCGCCCGTCTTCGTGTACCCCGGTGACGACCGCGAGTCGAACGCGGCGGTCCCGCCCACGCGGGCGAACGACAGGGGAGCGCCCAGGCCGGGGCCGGCCGGCGCCGCATGCGCGGTCTCGATCGACGGATGCGTGCCGTGCCCCGCCCCGAGCACGTAGCGCTCGACGTCGGCCTCGGCGCGCAGGCGGATCCAGCGGTGGGGCCGCGCCCGGAGCGCCCCGCCGGCGTACGTGTGCCGGACCCGCGCGCTGGTCCGGTCCCCGACCGCCGTCTCCATGCCGGTCCCGTAGAAGGCGAGCTGGGTCAGGTCGCGCCACCCGGCCCGCAGCGTGAACCCGACGCGCTCCCGCGCCGGCTGATCGGCGACCGACCTCGTCCGCACCTCGACGCGCTTGTAGCCGCGGATCGAGTACAGCCCGTGCACGTCCAGATAGGCGTTGCCGCGGTAGTAGGTCCGGTAGCCGCCGCCGAGCGCGAGCCCCCCGCCCGACCGCACGCTCCCCGCGAGCGGATACCATCCGCCCGGCGACTCGAGAAGCACCGTCTGGACCTTCTGGAAGGCGGCCCCGGCGACCGACGGCTCCTCGGGCGCCGCCACCTCGGCCTTGGCCGCTTGTCGCTCGGCGATGATCTCGGCCCGCGTCGCCGGCTCGCTCTCCGTCTGGCCGAGGGCCGGCGCGGTCAGGCACCCGCTGACGGCGGCGACCGTCAGGACGCGGCGGACGTGCATCGACTCCGACACCGGCAAGACGTTACCACAGGCGCCGGGCGGCGAGCCCGCCTCGACCGCCCCTGCGGATGGCGGCCGCCAGGCAACGATTTCCGGCTACCGGAGCGCGGGGCAGGTGCCCGCGGGGAACGTCGTATCGACCGCGTCGCCGGCCGCGAACCAGCCGCCGTCGCGGACCGTCCGCTCGTCGTCGATCGCGCAGTACTCGAGCCGGTCCGGGGTGGCCCGCACGTAGACGAAGTGGTTGAACCGGCCGCGGTCGGCACGGGGCCAGGTGTGCTCGTCGGGGTCGAAGGCGTCGGGTGTCCGGCTGCCGGCCCCCGTGACCACGTAGCGGATCCCCTGTTGCGGCCGCAGGCGGGCGTACAGGTGCTGGTGGCCCTGGAAGACCATGTCGACGCCGTGCTGCGTGAACAGCGGTTCGAGCTGCGCCCGCAGCCGGCGATCCGGGCCGCGCCGGCCGAAGATCCAGAAGCGGCGGCGGGCGGGGGAGTGAATCGGGTGGTGCATGGCGACGCCCTGCCAGCGGGCCGCCGACCGCCCCAGCGCGCGTTCGAGCCAGGCGAGCTGCGCGGCGTCGGCCCCGTCCTCCAGTCGAGTCTGGTCCTCGCCGAGCGTGTTGGAGTCGAGCACGAAGACCTCCAGCAGCGGCGACTCGCCGTCCGGCACCGGGACCGCGTAGTAGCGCGCGCCGCCGACGTAGCCGAATTCCGGGGTCGCCAGGTGCGCGGCCGCATGGCAGCGCCGGGACGGGACGTAGGCGGACGCGTCGCGCGGCACCGGCCGCCGCCGCGTCCCGTCGCAGCGCAGGACGTCGTGGTTGCCCAGCGCCGCGTGGATGGCCACGCCGAGGTCCATGACGGGGCGGTAGACATCGAGGAACCGGGGCGCGATGTGCTTCGCCTCGCCGCTGCCGTAGACGTTGTCGCCCAGCAGGAACAGGTGCGACGCCCCCGCGGCCGTCACCGTGTCCACGATGGCGTCCCGGACCGCCCTGGCGCGCCCGCTGCCGGAGCCCGTGTCCCCGACGAACACGAGCCGCGCGTCGGTTGGCCCGTCGGCGCCGCCCGACAGGGCGACCAGCCACGCGACGGCCAGCGCTGCGCCGGTCCGGAGCCGTCGCTTGCCGGATCCCCGGGCCGTGCCGCCCCCGGCCGTTCGTGATCGCGGCGCGCGAGTCATTGTTCGTCGGGCTGGACAGCAGACGGTCAACTGGTCACGGCAGGAGAAGCATGCTTCGTTCAGCGGCAGGATCGACGGCTCCAGCGCGACGACGCAGCGAACCTCGATTCTACACTCGAGGCGCTCCCCGTATTCCGGACTCCGAGGACTACCTCGCGCTCGAGAGCATCAAGCCCCGACTAGAATCTGGGGGAGGAGGGCAGGCATGGTTCGCGACCAGGAGCTCCGCGACACGCTCGTCCGTGCTCTGGCGGGAGAGGGCGCTCACGTCGCGATGAAAACCGCCCTCGACGGCGTGACCTGGACACAGGCGGGCGCCCGACCCCACGGCATCTCCAAGTCGATCTTTCAGCTCGTCAACCACCTGATCTTCTGGAACACCTGGGTCGTGGACTGGCTCGACGGCGCGGATCCGCCGATTCCCCGGCATGCCTCGGGCGGCTGGCCCGGTGCCGTGAGACCCGCGACCGCCGACGAGTGGGAGGCTGCGGTGACGCGCCTGGGCGACCTCGCGGATGCGCTGGAGCAGCATGCGCGCGACGACGACCTGCAGTCGACGCGCCCATCTCTCGGCGCGCCGAAGAGCCGGGCGACGATGCTCCACACCATCGCCTTGCACAACAGCTACCACCTCGGCCAGGTCGTGCTCGCCCGGCAGCTCCTGGGCGCGTGGCCACCCCCGGGCGGCGGGCTCACCTGGTAAGGCTCAACTGCGAAAAGCTGCCAGTCAGTGGCCTGGAAACAGTAGTTGACACCGCCAGAAAAAGTATACTATAAACACTTGGAAAATTGCGCCATCTATCGACGCTGGCGGCGTCCGGCTCCTCGTTCCGGAAGGGAATCGTCTGATTAGGCGTCGTCTCGTCGCACCTGGCAACTCTCTCTCCCTCTCTTGGCCACGATGGGAGCTGGTCTTATGAAGAGCCTCGCGTCACGGGCGTTACTCCCTGTATGGCGCATGCGGATCATGGGTCTCACGATCATTGGGTACGTGGGGTGTCTTGCGCTGATCACGGGCGTCGACCACATCCAGGCTGCGGGGCAGCAACCGCAATCGTCGACAACGCCAGCCGCCGTTCCCGCTCGGCAGGCCTTCATCGCGCAGTATTGCATGACCTGCCACAACCAACGGTTGCAAACGGGCGGGCTCGTTCTCGAGACTGCGGACCTTGGCGACGTCAGCGCGGATGCCGAGACCTGGGAGAAAGTCGTGCGGAAGCTTCACGGCGGTCTCATGCCTCCACCGGGAGCGCCCCGCCCTGACCGAACGACGTCCGAGGCCTTTGTGTCGTGGCTCGAGACGCAGCTTGACCGCGCGGCCGACGCTCAGCCCAATCCGGGCAGAACGGAAACCTTCCACCGTCTGAACCGGGCGGAGTACCGAAATGCGGTTCGCGACCTTCTCGGCGTTGACATCGACGTGGCCTCGCTGCTTCCGGCTGACGGCTCGAGCTATGGCTTCGACAACATGGCCGGCGTTCTCCAGGTCCCGCCGACGTTGATGGAGCGATACCTTACCGCGGCAAAGAACATCAGCCGCGCCGCCGTCGGAACTCCTCCGTCGGCTCCGAACTACGATGTCTTCCGGGTGCCGGCCGACTTGCCTCAGGACGACCGAGTCGACGGTCTGCCGTTCGGCACCCGCGGCGGGACGCTGATCCGTTACAACTTTCCCGCCGACGGCGAGTACGCCATCCGCGTGCGTCTGGCGCGCGAAGCCGTGGGGGCGGGCGGAGTCGATGTCCCTCGGTATGATGTGCCGCAGCAGCTCGAGGTCGCGTTGGATGGCGAGCGGCTTCAGGTGTTTACGTTGCCCGCGACGGATCGGGCCGACCTGGCGCCTCGGGTCCGCAACCCGCGACCGAGTCGAGACCGGGCGCGTGACGAGCAGCCCCCACGACCAGAGCCTCGACGCTACCGACAAGCGGATCGAAGCCTGGTAGACGCAGATTGGCAAGTTCGCTTTTT
>CAYGCV010000274.1:0-6147 GCA_964348425.1 uncultured Vicinamibacteraceae bacterium
TCGCCTACGGGCTCGACAAGAAGAAGGACGAGACCATCGCCGTCTACGACTTCGGCGGCGGCACGTTCGACATCTCGATTCTCGAGGTCGGCGAGGGCGTGGTCGAGGTCAAGTCCACCAACGGCGACACGCACCTGGGCGGGGACAACCTCGATCAGCGGCTCATCGACTGGATAGTCGGCGAGTTCAAGGCCGGTGAGGGCATCGACCTGAGCAGGGACCGGATGGCGCTCCAGCGGCTCAAGGAGGCGGCCGAGAAGGCCAAGATGGAGCTGTCGACGGTCATGGAGACCGAGATCAACCTGCCGTTCATCACGGCGGACCAGTCGGGTCCGAAGCATCTCCAGACGAAGCTGACGCGCGCGAAGTTCGAGCAGCTCGTCGACGATCTCCTGCAGCGGACGGTGCCCCCGGTGCGGCAGGCGCTGTCGGACGCCGGCATCGATGCCGGCGCGATCGACGAGGTGGTGCTCGTCGGCGGGTCGACGCGCGTGCCGAAGGTGCAGCAGATCGTCCAGGAGCTCTTCGGGCGCGAGCCGCACAAGGGCGTGAACCCCGACGAGGTCGTGGCGATCGGCGCCGCGGTGCAGGCGGGCGTGCTCTCGGGCGAGGTCAAGGATCTGCTCCTCCTCGACGTGACGCCGCTCTCGCTCGGGATCGAGACGCTGGGCAGCGTCATGACGACGCTCATCCCGCGCAACACGACCATTCCGACCAAGAAGAGCGAGGTGTTCTCGACGGCCGCCGATGGCCAGACGAGCGTCGAGGTGCACGTGCTGCAGGGTGAGCGGCCGATGGCGCGCGACAACCGGACGCTCGGCAAGTTCCATCTCGTGGGCATTCCGCCCGCGCCGCGCGGCGTGCCGCAGATCGAGGTGACGTTCGACATCGACGCCAACGGCATCGTGAACGTGTCGGCCAAGGATCTCGGCACGGGCAAGGAGCAGAAGATCACCATCACCGCGTCGAGCGGCCTGAGCAAGGAAGACGTCGACCGCATGATGCAGGAGGCGGAGGCCAACGCCGAGCAGGACAAGCAGTTGAAGACGGAGGTCGAGACGCGCAACCGCGCGGATCAGACCGTCTATGCGGCGGAGCAGTTGCTGAAGGAGTCGGGGGACAAGCTCGGCGCCGACGACAGGCAGGCCGTCCAGGATGCAATCGACGCGGTCAAGGAGGCGGTCAAGGGCGAGAACGTCGAGGCCATCACCAACGCGCTCGACCAGTTGAACGCGGCGCAGCAGAAGGCCGCGCAGGCGCTGTACAAGAGCGCCCAGGGCGCGGGCGGGACGCCGCCCGGCGGGCCGGCCCCCGGCGACGCCGGCCCGGGTGCGGGCGCGCCCGGCGCGGCCTCCGACGGCGACGTCATCGACGCGGAGGTGGTCGAGGACGACAAGAAGTAGGCGATGGACTTCTACCTCATCCTGGGCGTCGAACGCAGCGCGTCGTCCATGGAGGTCGAGCGCGCCTACACGCGCCTGGCCCGGCGGTATCATCCGGACCTCAATCCGGGAGACAGCGAGGCGGAGGCGTTCTACCGGCGTGCGACGGAGGCGTACGAAACGCTGCGCGACCCGGCGCGCCGCCGGGAGTACGACGCGGAAGGCGAGCCGCAGGTCGCCGCCCGGGAGGCTACGGTCGAGTTCCGCGGCTTCGACTTCTCGACGCCGGTAGCGGGCGCCTCGGTCACCTTCGGCGAGCTGTTCTCGGAGGTGCTCGAGCGGCCGGGCGGCGACGTCGCGAGCGGCGCGGAGAAGGGCGGCGATCTCCACGGCGAGGTCGCGCTCGGCTTCGAGGAGGCGCTGCGCGGCGCGGTCCGCCGGCTGACCGTCACGCGGCTCGACGGCTGCGCCGCCTGTCGCGGCAGCGGTCTGCGGCGGGCCGCGGAGAGCCGTTGCGCGCACTGCCACGGGCGGGGCTCCGCGCAGTGGCGGCGCGGCCACATGGTGTTCTCCAAGCCGTGCCGCAATTGCGGCGGCTCCGGGCGGCAGCGCCACCGGGCCTGCGCGGCCTGTCGGGGCGCCGGCACGGCGGCGGTGACGGAGGAGATCGCCGTCCAGGTGCCGGCCGGCGTGACGGACGGGGCCCGCATGCGCGTGGCGGGGAAGGGCAACGCCGGCCGCGGCGGGACGCCGGCCGGCGATCTGTACATCACGGCGAAGGTGGGCGGCCATCGCCTGTTCGGGCGGACCGGCAGCGATCTGACGCTGACCGTGCCGGTCGGCGTGCACGAGGCGGCGCTGGGCGCCACGGTCACGATTCCGACGCTCGACGGCAGGGCCGCGCTGCGGGTGCCCGCCGGCACGCAGTCCGGCGCGCACCTCCGGCTGCGCGGGCTCGGCGTGCCGGCGCCCGCCGGGGGCGCGCGCGGCGATCTGCTTGTCGAGGTCCGCATCGTCGTGCCGCGCATCACGGACGAGCGGTCGAGGCAACTGCTGCAGGAGTTCGGACGGATCAACGCGGCCGACGTCCGCCGGGATCTGTTCACCGAGTGACGATCATGCCTACCAGGGAACCCGGGAAAGCGTTGTTCATGATCAGCACGGTGGCGCGGCGCTACAACATTCATCCCCAGACGCTGCGCCTCTACGAACGGGAAGGGCTGCTCAAGCCGTCCCGCACCGACGGCAACACGCGGCTGTACGCGCAGGAGGACCTCGAGCAGCTCGAGACCATCCTGACGCTGACCCGCGACCTGGGGGTCAACCTGGCCGGGGTCGAGATCATCCTGAACATGCGCCAGAAGATGGACCGCATGCAGAACGAGGTCAACGAGTTCATGGCCTACGTCAAGCGCGAGCTGGCGCGCGGGCTGGGCGACTGGGAGCAGCGGCTGGGCACCGCGCTGGTCAAGTCGCCGCCCTCGACGCTGGTCCGGGCCGCTCCCGCCGCCCCGGACGGGCCCCGGCCCGACCCCGACCGGGTGACGCGCGCCAGGCGCCGCCCGGCCGACTAGTGCCGCCGCCGGGCGGGGTATCCTGATAGGCGTCCGTCGACAGGAACGCCATGGAGTGCGCGGACTGCAACGATACCGGTTGGCGCGCCCTGGAGGCCGACGGCGTCCGGCGCGTGGAGCGCTGCGACTGCTGGCGCCGGCAGGTGGCGCGCACGCTGCTCGCGGAAGCCCGCATCCCGCGCCGGTACCAGAAGTGCGATTTCGCGAGCTTCGTCACCTACGAGAACGAGCAACTGCTGCGGGCGCTCGGCAGCGCCCGCGGCTTCGCCGAGCAGTTTCCGGTCGTCGACAAGGGGCTGCTGCTGATCGGCCCGCCCGGCATCGGCAAGACCCACATGGCCGTCGCGACGCTGCGCGAGGTCGTGCTGACGAAGGCGGCCCGCGGCCTGTACTTCGACACGCGCACGCTCCTCAGCACGATTCGCAGCACGTTCAATCCGGTCACGCGCAGCTCGGAGGGCGACGTGCTGCGCAGGGTGATGGACGCCGAGCTGCTCGTGCTCGACGACCTGGGCGCCGAGCGGCCCACCGATTGGGTGGAGGAGACGATGAATCTCATCGTCAACACGCGCTACAACGACCGCCGCCCGACGATCTTCACGTCCAACTACGAGGACGTGCCGGATGCCGACGACCTGGACTCGCTGCTCGTGCGGGTCGGTTTTCGAATGCACTCGCGGCTGCGGGAGATGTGCGAGTTTCTCGAGTACGGCGGACCGGACTACCGCGAGTTCGAGTATCCCCCGACCGGCAAGGACCTCTTCCAGCGCTGGAAGGCCCAGCCGCGGGGGAGGCGGTTGCCGCGTCGGACCACGACGCGCGCACGCGCGCAACTGAAGCACGACCGCCTCGACCTCGGCTGGTCGGGCGGCAAGGCCGGCAGCTAGATGGAAGCCCTCGGGATCTACCTCCACATCCCGTTCTGCGCGTCGATCTGCAACTACTGCAACTTCAACCGCGGCCTGCTCGATCCGACGCTGAAGACCCGCTACGTCGAGGCGCTGAACACGGAGATTCGCCGCGCCGGGGATGGCGCGCGGGCCGATACGATCTACTTCGGCGGCGGCACGCCGTCGCTGCTCGAGCCGGAGGAGGTCGCGCGCCTGATCGCGGCCTGCCGCGCCGGGTTCGCGTTCGCACCCGGCGCCGAGGTCACGCTCGAGACCAACCCGGAGACCGTCACCGCGCAGGCGTTGCGCGGCTGGACCGGCGCGGGCGTGACGCGCATCAGCCTCGGGGTGCAGTCGTTCCTCGACGCGGAGCTCGAGCGTCTGGGACGCCGGCATACGGCGGCGCGGGCGATCGAGGCGATCCGGTCGTCGCAGGCGGCCGGCTGCGACGTGAGCGTCGATCTGATGCTCTGGCTGCCGCAGCAGACGCGCGAGGACTGCGGCGCCTCGGTCGACGCCGTGCTCGCGTTGCGGCCCGAGCACGTATCGCTCTACCTGCTCGAGCTGTATCCGAATGCGCCGTTGCGCGAGGAGATGGCGCGGGGCGGCTGGTCGCTGGCTCCCGACGACGACGCGGCGGCCATGTACCTCGACGCGCTCGCCCGCGCGGATGCGGCGGGGTACGAGCAGTACGAGATATCGAACGTCGCGCGTCCGGGCAAGCGCTGCCGGCACAACCTGAAGTACTGGCGCGACGGCGCGTGGCTCGGGTTCGGCTGCGGCGCGCACTCGACGCGGTCCGGGGCGCGGTGGAGAAACGTCTCGGAGACGGGGCGCTACGTCGACGCGGTCCGCCGGGGCGTCTCGACGGTCGCGGAACGCCGCGAGCTGACGTCCGACGAGCGGCTCGGGGACGCGCTGTTCACCGGGCTGCGCCTCGTGGAGGGCCTCGACGTCGAGGGGCTCGCTGAGCGCTACGGGGTCGACGTCATGGGGCGCTACGGGGCGGCGCTGGGCCCGTTTGTCGAGGCCGGTCTGCTCGTGCACGGCGCCGGCCGTCTGCGGCTGACCCGCGCCGGGATGCTGCTCGCGAACGAGGTGATGGAGGCTTTCGTCTAGCCGGTTCCGTACGGTAAAGTAGCGGCTCGTTTCACACAGGAAGGAGGCTTCACTGATGCGCTGGTTCGAGACACTGACGTCGGGACGCCGGCATGTGGTCGTGGGGTGTGCGCTGATCGGGATGCTCGCCATCGGAGTGGTGATCGGCACGGGGCTGACCGCATCCAGGGCCGAGGCGCAGGCGGTGCGCGGGTTCACCGGCGACGGAGCTCTCATGTTCCACTTCGTGAAGCCCGCGCAGACGGCGCAGTTCGAGCGCGTGATGGCGGAGCTGGATTCGGCGCTCGACGTAAACCGCGGGAATCAGGCGCGTGGCTGGAAGGTCTTCCGGGCCGACGTGGACATCACCGGCCAGGGGAACGTCATGTACGTCTGGGTGATCGACCCGGTCGTCGGCGGGGCCGACTACGCGGTTTCGACCATCCTCAACGAGGCGGTTCCCGAGCAGGTGCAGGACCTGTACCAGGCCTACAACGGGTCGTACACGGACGCGCAGTTGAAGCAGTTGCGCCTCAACCTCAATCTGGTCCGGAACTTCGGCGGCTGACCGGCGCATCCCTCGCGTTGCCGGCCCGCCCTGCCTTGAACGAGCCATGTCCGCGGCGAGCGGCGTCGGGCATGCCGGCCCCCCCGGGTCGGCATGCGGCGGGGCTCCCGTGTAGCGGGAGGTCGCCGATGAGCTGGGTGGGAACGGATCAGGGGTCCGCTTGGCGCCGCCTGCGGGCGGGCGGCGGGCTGGCGGCCGCGGCGGCCGCCGGCGTGGCCTTCGGGATGGCGCTGGCTCACCGCTCCGAGGCCGCTCAGCCGGCGCAGACGTTCGAGGCCCCGGCCGGACTGATTCTCAACTACATCAGGGCCGATCGGACCGCCGCCTTCGAGTCGGTGGCGGGACGACTCGTCGGCGCGCTGGCCGGCAGCGGGAGCGCGGAGCGCAGGGCGCAGGCGGCGGGCTGGAAGATGTACCGGGCGCTGGAGCCGGGGCCCAACGGCAACGTGCTCTACGTCTGGCTCATCGACCCGGCGGTCGCCGGCGCGGACTACGCGGCGGCCGGCCTGCTGCGCGAAGCGTTTCCCACCGAAGTACAGAGCCTCTACGAGACGTTCAACGGCGCGTTCGGCGTCGGCCAGGCCCTGATCAACATGGAACCCGTCGACCCGTTCTGACCTGAAACAAGGCGCGCA
>CAYGCV010000275.1:0-6111 GCA_964348425.1 uncultured Vicinamibacteraceae bacterium
GCCGCGCGCCAGCGCCCGGTGCGTCGTCCAGCGGCAGGTCGGGTTCTCCAGCACGCGGACGTAGTAGAACGCCCGCAGCGCCGGATCGAAGTCCGGGTCGGTCCAGGTGGTGCTCAGCTCGGCCGCGCCCAGGCCGGGGGAGTAGCTGCAGTCGGACAGGTCCACCCGGGCGCCGTTGTCGGCGCAGCGGCGCGTTACCGGATCGGGCTCCAGCCCGTCGGCGCAGGCCACGTCGTACACCTGCTCGGCCGTCTGCCCGTCGGCCTCGGCCCAGCCCTTGACGATCTGGACCTTCTGCAGGTTCGCGCTGTTGGGGTCCTTCGTGGCCCAGACGACGAAGCGGGGACCGTCGCCCGCGTCGCCCGCGGGCGGCGCGGGCAGGTCGGATCCCATGGGCACGCCGCGGGCGTACGCCGCCTCGACCATGTCGCGCCGCGCGTCGAGGTCGGCGGGGTAGTCCCAGCCGGCGAAGAAGCGGACGTGGATGCGGGTGCCGCTGTTGCCGAAGGTCTCGCGGCGGCGCAGGGCGTCGAAGATGGCCTCGCGCGTGTTGGCCTCGGCCCAGACGCCGACCAGGCCGCCCGGGTTGCTGATGTTGCCGCCGTCGGCCTGCTCGTCCCAGCCGCGGGGCCGGCCGATGACGGCCAGGCCGCCGCCGGTGCTGAACTTGACCGGCTTGTCGGTGAAGTCGTCCTCGTCGGCGGCGCCCGGCAGGCTCTGGTGGTCGTCCGGGCTGGCGATGAACCCGAACTTGAACGGGTTGACGCCGAAGTCGGCCTCGAGCTGCAGGCCGGTCTTCAGCGCGTTGCGGACGAAGTCGGGCGCGTGCGCGCAGCCGCTGCGCTGACCCGGCTCGCAGACGGGGTAGTAGTTCTCGAAGTTGCACTCCTCGTCCGTGGTGCCCAGGCCGCGGTAGCACTCGGAGTTGCCCTTGATCTGGTGGATCTCCACGAGCGGCTCGGCCCAGGCGCGGAGGCGCAGCATCTCCGTGGTGTACGGCGTCCAGCCGAACTCGTCGAACGCCAGCCCGCCGCTCAGGTTCGGGTTGTGCGGAATGGCGACCACCTGGCAGTCGCCGGTGCAGGCCGCCTCCAGCCACTCCCACAGCCGCTCCGGGCGGTTCTGCATCTCGACGGCCCCGCCGCCCCACTCCGGCACCGCGTCGCCGCGGAAGATCACGTTGCGGTGCAGGTGGCCGTAGCCACGCGGCTGGGCCGTCCACTCGTAGGCCGGGAAGGTGGTGAACACGCCGGGTTCGTTGAACGCGTCGGCGTTGCGCTGGATCTCGCCCCAGAGGTGCCGCGCCCGCTCGTAGCACTTGTTGGCCGCCGTCATGGTGGCCTCGCCCTGCCCGCAGATGTCCGGGGGACGCCGGCCCCGGCCCTCGAAAGCCCCGGTGCCGAACCAGTCGTTGGCGCGGATCCGCTCGCACGTGGGCGTGTCGTAGGCGGCGTCGCTCGCGTCGTTGCAGAGGTGCACCTGGCCGAGCCAGGTGTCGTGGTCGGTGACCGCCATGAAGTCCAGGGGCACCCGCAGTTGATGCACCGTGCCGTCCGCCTTGGTCACCTCCTCGCCGCGCCCGAAGCGGTAGGCCAGCGACGGGTCGTCGCGGTTGCCGCCCAGCACGTAGGCGTCCAGCGACCAGCTCGAGTGCACGTGGAAGTCGCCGAAGTAGGCGTTGCGCAGCGGGTTGCGCTCCGGCGCCCGGGCCGCGGGCGCGGGGGGCTCGCCGACGCGCGGGAGCCCGGCCGGGGCTCTCGCGGTCGTCGCGGCCAACGTGCCCGGCACGCTCGCCGCCGCGGGGTAGCCGGGATCGGACGGCTGCCGGGAGCCGCCCAGGACCGCCGCCGACAGCAACGCCGCGCCCGCCGCCAGTCCGGCGCCTGCCATTCGTCGCCCTCGTGCCGAGAGTCCGTGCATGTGTCTCCCTTCCCCGCGCGGCTCGCGCCCCCGCGTCACCCGCCTGCGTGGGGTGTATACCAGATCGGGGAGCTCCAGGCCCGTTCCTTGATCACGGGCGGCACGCCGTCCGGCAGCCCGCCGCCGGTCTCCAGCGCCCGCCAGGTCGTCCAGCGGCACGTGGGATTCTCGAGCACCCGGACGTAGTAGAACGCCCGGCGGAACGGATCGAAGTCGGGGTCGGTCCACGTTGCGCTCAGCTCCGCCGCGCCGGCGCCCCCCGTCGGGCTGCAGTCGGCCAGGTTCACCTGCGCGCCGTTGTCCGCGCAGCGGTGCGTGTCGGGATCCGGCGGCTGGCCGCTGTCGCACGCCACGTCGTACACCTGCTCGCCGGTGCCGCCCTCGGGGGCGTCCCAGCCCTTGACGATCTGGAGCTTCTGCAGGTGGGCGCTGTTCGCGTCGCGCGTCGCCCAGACGACGAACCGCGGAGCCTCCGCGCCCCCGGGCGCCGCCGGCAGGTCGCCGCCCATCGGCACGCCGCCGCGGTAGCCTTCCTCGACCAGGTCCGCGGCCGTGTGCAGGTCGTCCGGCAGCTCCCAGCCCCCGAACAGCCGCACCCGGATGCGCGGGCCGCTGGTGGCGAACGTCTCGCGCCGCCGGAGGGCGTCGAAGATCGCGTCGCGCGTGTTCTCTTCCGCCCAGACGGCCGCCAGTCCCCCGGGATTGTTCAGCGGCGAGCCGGGAGTGGTCGCGCCGATCTCGCCGAAGAAGTCGCCCTGCCAGGTCTCCTCGACGGCCGACCCGGACATGCTCCGGTGGTCGTCGGTGCTGCCGATGAGGCCGTACTTGAACGGGTTGATGCCGTGCTCGGCCTCGACCTCCAGGCCGGTCCTGAGGGCATTGCGGACGAAGTTGGAGGCGACCGTGCAACTGGCCGTGGCCAGCTCCGGGCTGGACGGCATCACGTCCGGATCGCAGGGCTCGAACACCTGCTCGAAGTTGCACTCCTCGTCCGAGGTGAGCAGCCCGGGCGCGCATTCCGAGTTGCCCTTGACCTGGTGGATCTCGATCAGCGGCTCGCGCCGGGCCCGCCGCTCGAGGATCTCGGCGGTGAACGGCGTGCCGTCGGCGTTGTTCGCCGCCAGGACGACGCCCATGCCGTAGTTGGTGTTGTGCGGAATGGCGATGACGTCGCAGTCGCCGGTGCAGGACTCGTCCATCCACTCCCAGAGCCGTTCCGGCGCATGCCGCATCGTGATGGACGCCCCGCCCCAGGGCGGAATGTCCGGGCCGCGGAAGAACACGTTGCGGTGCAGCCAGCCGCCGGTGGCGCGGTCCGAGCCGGTGAACTCGAAGGCGGTGAACGTCGTGAACACGCCCGGCTCGTAGTAGGCGTCGGCCATTGCCTGCACCATGGGCCACTGGTGCGCGGCGCGCTGGTCGCAACGGTTGTCCGGGCCCGGCTCGCTGCCGCCGCACAGGTCCGGATCGCGCTGGTTCCGATTGGTCGCGTTGTAGTGCCGGAAGAACGCCGCGCCGCCGCCGGCGCGCACCTCCTCGCAGACCGGCAGGTCGTACGTGGGCGCCTGCGGATCCTGGCAGAGCTGCACCTCGCCGAAGAAGTTGTCGTGGTCGGTGACCGCCATGAAGTCGAGCGGCGTGCGGAGCTGCCCGCGCACGTTGCCGTCGGCATCGGTGATCGCGTCGCCCCGGCCGTAGCGATAGGCCACCGACGGGTCGTTCTGCATCGGATGGCCGAACGTCCAGGCGTCGAGCGACCAGCTCGTGTGGACGTGCAGATCGCCGAAGTAGGCGTTGCGCAGCGGGCTGCGCGCCGGTGCCTGGACCGCGGGCGCCCGTGCCTCGGCGGCGCGCGCCGGTCCCGTCGAGGCCGGCTCGGGCGCCGCGGCCGCCGCGGACAGCGCCGCCTCGGGCGCCGTGCCGCAGGCGGCGAGCAGGGCGGCGGCCGCCGCCAGCAGGACGAGGCGGGCGGCTGTCATGCTCATTGCGCCTCCGCGGGGACGTACCAGATGGCCGACGACCAGGCACGCTCCTGGATGGTCAGGGGGCGGTCGGAGGGGTGGGGCCAGCCGAACTGCAGGGCCACGAACAGCGACCAGCGGGGGGTGGGAATCTCGATCACCCGCAGATAGTAGACGGCGGGCAGGTCCGGGTCGAAGGCCGGGTCCTCCCAGACGGCCGCGAGCTGCGTCGCCCCGATGGTGTTCGTGTAGGTGGCGTTCGACAGGTCGACGGTGCTGCCGACGGCCGGCACGGCGCCGCTGGCCGGGTCGGCCGCGCGCCCGCCCGCCAGGGCGACGTCGTACACCTGGTCGCGGTAGCCGTCGCCGTCGCGCCACACCTTGACGATCTGCGCCCGGTCGAGGTTGGCGCCGTCGGGGTCCTTGACGGCCTGGACGACGAAGCGCGGCGCGCCGGCGCCGTCCGGCCGCGCGGGCAGGTCGCCGCCCATCGGCGCGCCGCCGGCGTAGGCCGCCCGCAGCCAGTCCGCCTGCTCCGGCAGACCGTCGGCGTAGGCCCAGCCGCCGAAGAAGCGGATGCGCAGCCGCGTGCCCGACGTCGCGTACGTCTCCTTGCGGCGCAGCGCGTCGTAGATGGCCTCGCGCGTGTTCGCCTCGGCCCACACGCCGGCCAGGCCGCCGGAGCCGGTCGCCGTCCCGCCGGCCGGAATGTCCGGCTCGCCCAGCCCGAACATGCTCTCGACGTGGGGGCGGGAGACCTCCACCCCGGCCGCGAAGCCGTTGACGGACTTCGAGCCGTACACGACGTCCTCGCCCTCCTCGGTGAGCGCGCTGTGGTAGTCGCTCGCGCCGATGACGCCGACCTTGTACGGGTTGACGCCCGCGCGCCCCTCGATGACCATGCCCCGCCCGTAAGCGTCGCGGATGGTGCTGCCTGCCGGCTGGCTGCGGCGGCCGTCGAATGTCTGGTCGAACAGCTCGAAGCTGGCGAACTCGTCGTTGGGCGCCAGCGCGGGGTGCACCTCGGACTGGCCCTTCATCTGCGCGATCTCGCTGAGCGGCTCGTTGAGCAGCCGGCGGCGGGCGTACGCCTCGTCGATGGGCCGCCCGTCGCTGTCGGTCCAGTCGTACATGATGCCGTTGCTCATGTTGCCGTTGTGCGGAATGATCAGCCCCTCGACGCCGCGGCTGCGGTGCTCCTCGAGATACGACCAGAGGTCTTCCGGACGCCGGGAATCGAGCGTGGAGAAGGGGAGCGGCGCCGTGTCGCCGCGGAAGATCACGTTGCGGTGGATGGGGCCGCCGCTGCCGTCGCCGCGGCTGGCGTCCGTCGTCCACTCGTAGCCGATGAAGGTGGTGAACCGCCCCGGCTCGTAGAAGGCGTTGGCGGCATCGATGAGGCGCTGCCACGCCGAGCGGCTCACGGGCGCGATGTCGAAGCCGGGCACCCCGCCCGCGGCCTGCGCCCGCCAGGCCCGGTAGCCGGCGCCGTCGCCGAGTCCCCGCCCGCGATTGGCGCGCCACTCGCGGCCGACCGCGCTCGTCGCCAGCGCGGAATCCGGATCCTCCATCGCCAGGCTCGAGCCGATGATCTGGCCGTGATCCGTCACCGCCATGAAGTCGAGCGGCCGGCGGCGGCGGATCGGCTCGCCCATGAACACGACCTCGTCGCCGCGCGCAAAGCGGTAGGCGTCCTCCGGGCCGAGCCGGGTGCCGAACAGGTAGTAGGCGTCCATCGACAGCATGGTGTGGACGTGCAGGTCGCCGAAGTACACGTCCCGCTCCGGATTCAGCGGCACGGCGGCGCCCGCGGGCGCCGCGCCGCCCCGGGCGGCGACGGGCGGCTCGGCGCAGCCGGCCGACAGCAGCAGGCACGCCGCCGCGACGGCGAAGAGCGGTGTTCTCATGGAGATCCCCATTTTCGGTCAGAAAGAGACGGTCGCGGTCATCGAGATCGTGCGCGGCGCGCCGAGCCAGGCGGCGTTCTCGGTGATGGCGGACAGGTACGCCTTGTCGAGCAGGTTGTTCGCCACGATGGCGAACTCCGTCGACCGCAGCAGGTCGCTCAGCCGTTCACCCGAGAAGCTGACGTAGGCGTCCACCAGCCAGTAGGCGTCCGCGTACCAGTCCGACAACAGGCTGACGCGCCGCGACGACGTGTACTTGGCGCTCAGACCCATGCCGAGGGGGCCGGTCCGATCGAGGGAGACGACCCACAGCCGATCCGGCA
>CAYGCV010000276.1:0-6110 GCA_964348425.1 uncultured Vicinamibacteraceae bacterium
AAATCCGTGATCCACTTCCCCGGAATCGGTGATCCACTTCAGCGAAATCCGCACTGCGGGAATCGGCCGGCGACGGCGTGTGGCGGCTCGACCCGGACGAGCTCCGCCGCGCCGCCGCCGGCGCCCGCCTGCTCGTCCTGAACACGCCGCACAACCCGACCGGCAAGGTGTTCGACGACAGCGAGCTGGCCGCGATCGCCGAGATCGCGCGCGGCGAGGACCTCGTCGTCGTCACGGACGAGATCTACGAGCACATCGTCTTCGACGGCGCGCGGCACCGCTCGCTCGCCACGCTCCCGAGCATGCGGGAGCGGACCGTCGTCGTCAACTCGATCTCGAAGACGGCCAACGCGACCGGCTGGCGGGTCGGCTGGGTGCTCTCGCCGCCGCACCTGACGCCGCGCATCCGGGCGGTGCACGACACGCTGGTGATTCAGGCGCCGACGCCGCTGCAGAAGGCGGCGGTCGCGCTGCTGGGGCTGAACGAAGGCTTCTTCCGCGATCTCCCGCATGCCTATGCCGGCAAGCGCGCCCTCCTCGGAGACGCGCTGTGCGGCGCCGGATTCCGCATCAGCGAGCCGCGCGGGGCCTACTACTTCTTCGCGGACTACCGCACCGTCCCCGGCCTCGGCGGTCTCGACCCGCTGGCCGCCGCGCTGCACCTGATCGAGGCCGCCGGCGTGGCGGCCGTGCCCGGCGACAACTTCTACGCCCGCAGCCCCGACGGCGCCCGCTACCTGCGCTTCGCCTTCTGCCGCAGCCGCGACACCCTCGCCGAGGCGGCACAACGCCTCCGTCGGCTCGCCGGCGGGTCTGGCCGGCGGTCGCCATGAAGCTGGAGCTCCTGGACGCCGCCGTCGAGATCGGCGACCTGGCTGTACCGCCGAGCAACCGTCTTGAAATGCTCAAGGGCGACCGGCAAGGCGTCTACGGCATGCGGGTGAACCGGCAGTACCGGATCACTTTCCGGTTCCGCGACGGCGAGTCCGTTGCGAGGACTATCACTAGAACCTGACGAGGCCTGGCCATGTCGAAGAACGCGTCCAGCGAGATTCCGGCAACCGGCCTGCCGTCCCGCCGCCGTCCGACGCATCCCGGCGTCATCCTGCTCGAGCTGTTTCTGCGGGAGATCCCGATGAGTCAGGCCGAGGCGGCTCGGCGGATGAACATGCCGGTCACGCGGGTCAACGAGCTCGTACGCGGCAAGCGCGGCGTGACCGCCCGGTCGGCCCTTCGGCTCGGTCGATTGCTGGGTACGACGCCCATGTTCTGGATGAACCTCCAGGCCAACTGGGACCTCTGGCACGCGCAGCAAGAAGAACGGCAACCGCGCAGGAATCCTTCGGTCCCGTCACCGGACCGCGATCGTGACCCCGGCCTCGTTGACCGTGCGTGACGCACAACAGCATCGCCAGTCAGCAGCCGCTCGCATGATACGCCGACTCCGGCCATGGTCCGATAGGTCTCGTGCGGCCTTCACCCGTGTCCGCTGTCGCATCTGTGTCGACCTCGTCGTCTAGAGCGCACTAATCTAATGACTGACACTCCAAGCCCGGCCGGCCATAAGCGACGGACCGTCCAGGAGCTTCGATCCGGCACCCCCGACACCCTATGCCTCCCAATTCACCTCAGGTCTTCCCCGTTCTCGGACCATGTCTGTAGCCACGCTCTGCTTGGACCGCCGCGTCAGTCAGGCACGAGCCATCGCGTGTACCGCACGCTGTGGCCGGGCGACCCGCGGGTGAACATCCAGGACCGCAACGGGATGGCAAAGAGCTATCAGGTGCGCCAGGTTCTCAAGGCGATCGACAGGCTGGAGGCGCAGCATGAAGACTGACCACTACACGTATCGCGTGACATGGTCGCCGGAGGACGGCGAGTACGTGGGGCTCTGCGCGGAGTTCCCGTCGCTCAATTGGCTGGCTGCCACCGCCGAGGAGGCGTTCTCAGGGATTCGCAGGGTCGTACGTGAGGTCATCGAGGACATGCACGCCAACGCGGAGACCCCGCCGGCACCGCTTGCGGACCGTGCGTACAGTGGAAGGTTCCTGGTCCGCGTGCCGCCGGAGATCCACCGGGCGCTCGTCCTGCGAGCGGCTGAGGAGGGCGTGAGCCTCAACCGGCTGGTGAGCGCGCGTCTGGCGGAATAGACGGCCTGCTGTTGCGTTGCGCGACGACGCTGAAACGCGGGTCGCGGCTCGTTCATGAGTCAGAGCGTCTCAATCGAGTTGCACCAGCGCGTCGATCGTTGTCCCCAACGCCGTGGCAATCCGGGACAGTGCTTCAGCCGATCCCGGCTTGAGCCCGCGTTCGATCTCGGACAGGTAGCCGGCAGCGATTCCGGTTCGAGCGGCCAGATTGCGCAACGTCATGCCGTGATGTCGCCTGAACGCCAAGACAGGCCGCTCGCCACCCATGATCGCCAGCGCCACCGCGTGAGGGATCCGGCTGCGTCATCCGCGATCCGGGCAGCCAACGCGTCCTCGAGTTCCTCGGTGCGGGCAATCAGGGCCTCATATTCCGACCGCGTCAGAGTGACGGTGTCGACCTCAGTCATGTGCCTCCATCAGTCAGGTTACCGTAAGCCGCACTGCCACATACGGCTTGGGCACCGCGCCAGTCGATGCGGTTGGGGCGCGCCTACACGTCCCGGTAGATGGGCCCGCGCTTGCGAACCGCGTCGAGCAGCGTCTGGTCGAACGGTTCCGGCGGGGCGCTGCCTGCCGGCCGCCAGCCGGCCGCCGCCAGGACGCTCGGGGCGCTGTAGTAGCCCGCGTAGGCGGCATGCAGCAGCACGTCGAACGACGCCGGACGGTCGGCCGCGAGCCGGTGCAACCGCTTGTCCTGTTCTGGACCTGACAGGCGGGCGAACCCGCACCCGCGCAACTCCTCGAGGAGATCGATGACGGGGCGCCTCAGGTGCGGCGCGTCCCGCAGAACCTGATCGATGTAGCTGGCCACGCCCGCATCGCCGGCGCCGGGCATGACGCCGTCCGCCGGAACGAGCCGGTTCAGGACTGCGGCCAACAGGCGCCCCTGCTCCCGGGTCAGGACCTTGAGCGCCGCCGCGTCACCCGCGACCCGTGCTCCGCCGCCAGCGTCGGCGGTCCGCGCCGGGGCGCCGGCGGCCGCGGATCTTGCGGTCGCGGCCACCGCGCCGGCCGCCGTCGACGCGGCCACGACGCCCTCGATGAACGTTCGCCTGGAGATTGGTGGGTCGGGTTGCCGCCGGCCTTCCTCGTCCTGCTTCGTTGCCATGGTCGCTTGCCCCGTCGCTCGTGCCGCGGCGCAGACTCCTAGCCGGCGAGCTCCCGCGCGTTGTCCTTGACGTAGTCGGCCGTCCGGAGCGCGAGCGCCTGGATGGTGGACGTCGGCACGGTCGAGCCGGCGCTGGTGAACACGCTGCCGTCGATGATGAACAGGTTGCGCACGTCGTGCGCCCGGCCCCACGCGTCCACGACGGAGCGCTCCGGGTCGGCGCCCATGCGCGCCGTGCCCAGGTAGTGGCCCGGGGCCGCCTGCAGCTTCTCGGCCGACACGATGCGCGCCGCGCCGGCGGCCTCCATCGCCTCCCGGCAGCGCTCCATGCCGTACGCGAGCATCCTCTCCGTGTTGTCGCCGCGCCGGTAGAACAGCTTCGGGGCGGGGATGCCGGCCTCGTCCGTGAGCTCGGGATCGAGCTCGACGCGGTTGTGGTCGTCCGGCAGCTCGTCGCAGAAGACCATCAGGCCGGCGGTCCGCCGCACGCGCTCCTGGAAGGCCGCGTGATGGGCCCTGCCCCACGGCAGCTCGCGCTCACGCCCGCCGCCGCCGCGCCATGCCGCGGGCCGCGCCGAGGCGAGCGAATCCGGAGGTCCGCCGAGCGCCGCCTCGATCGGTCCCCGGTAGGTGCCGGACAGGATGGAGAAGCCCCGCGCGAAGCCGCGTCCGTCGGCGGCGTCGGAGAACTCGTCGCTCGTCAGGAAGGCGCCCGCGCGTCCCCTGGTGGACACGTCCTCGTCATCGAACTCCGCGACGACGGTGGCGAACGGGTGTCCCATGAGGCCCCTGCCCACCAGCCCGCTGCCGTTCGCCAGACCCTGCGGGAACCGGCCGGACGTGGAGTTGAGGAGCAGCCGCGGCGTGCCGATCCCGTTGCAGGCCAGCACCACCACGCGCGCCCTCTGCCGGTGGAGGCCGCCGCCGGCATCGTGGTACAGGGCGCCGTCCGCCAGCCCGTTGTCCCCGACAGTGATCTCGCGCACCCGAGCCCGCGTTCGCAGGACGACGCCGTTCCGGACCGCCTGCGGCCAGTGGACCACGTCCGAGCTGTTCTTGGCTTCGCGGGGACAGCCCTGGTGGCACGACTCGCAGTCCTGCGGGCACGGCTCGCGCCCCCCGTGGGGAACGGTCAGCACCGCCCGCTCGGCCGGCCACCAGTGCCAGCCGAGACGGTCGAAGCCCCGGCTCAGGATCTCGCCGGCCCGGGTCAGCCGGTGCGGAGGCTGCAGGTCGACCGGCTTGGGCGGATAGGCCGGGTTGCCGGGAATGCCCGAGATGCCCACCATCCGGTCGTTGGAATCGTAGTAGGGGGCCAGATCCCAGTAGCGGATCGGCCAGTCGGCGCCCACGCCGGACAGGCTGCCGGCCACGAAGTCCGACGGGCGCAGTCGGGCCCATACGGCGCCGTAGTGGACCGTGCCGCCGCCCACCGCGTTGCCCAGGATCGGCTGCCAGTAGGAGGCCGAGTGATCGTAGGGGTAGCCGTTGGCGAAGCGCCGCACGCCGGGGCGCGGCGGGGGGGCGACGAGGCGCTCCCGCTCCCGGTCGGCCTCCGGGCGCGGGACGCTCGGCGGCGGGTCCACCCAGTCGCCCTGCTCCAGGCAGACGATGCGGATGCCCGGCACCCGGCTGAGCGACCAGGCGAAGGGACCCCCGGCCGCGCCGCTGCCGATGATCAGAACGTCGGCCGTCTCGGAAGCGGCCATGTGCGCAACCGAATGTAGCACGATCGGCCGCCCGTCCGGGCGGGCCACACAGACATGCCAGCGTGCAGGACTCCCCAAGGCGCGCACAGCGCGCCTCGGCGGGAGCGGCGCGGGGCGAAGGGGGCCCCGCAAGCGGACGCCGGGGGTTCGGGGCGCAGCCCCGTCTGACTGAAGCCTCAGCGAAACGAGAACGACGTCGTCAGGAGCACCTGCCGGGGGGCGCCCGGGTCCGCTGACTCGGCCCGCGAGGTGTCCCCGTTCCAGTAGTAGTCCTCGTTCAGCAGGTTGTGGGCCGAGAGCGTGATGCGCGTGGGCCCCAGGTACCACGACACCGCCGCGTCCAGCAGCGTGTACGGGTCGAGCGTGAAGGTGTTGCCCTGGTCGACCATGACGTCGCCCACGTGCTTGACGTCGAGGCGGATGTTGACCGCGTCGGCCGGCGTGATGACCACCCCGCCGTTGATGATGCGGTCCGGCGCGATCGGCAGGCGGTTGCCGGTCAGCACCGTGTCGCCGCTTGCCCGCTCGATCACGAAGTCGCCGAAGCGGTTGCGGTACAGCGCCGCGTTGGCGTAGAGCGACAGGGCCGACGCCGGGGCCACGCTGACGCCCAGCTCCACGCCCTTGTAGTCGTGCTCGCCGGCGTTGGTCGGGATGAAGAACGGTCCCTGGCGGACGCTGAGCACGATGCCGTCGCGCTTCATCCGGAACCAGGTCCCCTCGAACGAGACCCGCCCGTCGAGGAGGCTGCTCTTCACGCCGACCTCGTAGTTGTCGATGTCCTCCGGGTTGAGGTTCACCTCGTCGTCGCCGGGACGCAGGCCGCTCGGGCGCCGCGGCGGGAGGAACGCCTGCGAGTACTGTCCGTACACGTTCACGTCCGCCGCCGCGTCGTCCGGCAGGAGCTTGACAGTCGCGCTCAGCTTCGGGCTGAACGCGTCGAACGTGTCGGCGACGACCGGCATCCCGGTCCGGAACGTCAGCGTGTTCTCGAGGTCCAGGCGGTCGTAGCGCCCGCCGGCCGTCAGGATCAGCCGGCTCGTCGGCTCGATGCTGAACTGGCCGAAGACGCCCGTGACGCCGACGTTGTAGTCGTTGCCGCCGAAGCGGAAGAACTCCCAGTCCGCCTTGGGCGGGTGGACG
>CAYGCV010000277.1:0-6105 GCA_964348425.1 uncultured Vicinamibacteraceae bacterium
GCCAGCCCCAGACCACCGCGATGCTCGGGCCGATGATCGGCGCGGCGCCGGCGACGGCGGTGAAGTGGTGGCCCCACAGGACCACCCGGTTCGTGGGCACGTAGTCGATGTCGTCCCGCATGGCGTGCGCCGGCGTCTTGAAGTCGGGATCGAGCTGGTAGATCTTCTCGGCCATGAACTTCGAGTAGAACCGGTACCCGGAGAAGACCGCGATCAGACCGATGGCCGCGAGAACGACAGCGTTCATGGTGTGCTCTCCTTGAGGTCGCGGACGGCCGGGAAGCCCGGAACGCCGCTGGCCGCGCGCACCGCGCGGACGATGGCCTCCGCGGTGACGTCGGCCGCCAGGGCGCCGATCCGCAACAGGCTCGCGGGGCTCGCCACGGCGCCGGTCGACAGGGCGAAGATGGCGTCCCCGTCCACCGGGGTGTGCGCCGGCCGGACCGCGCGCGCCAGGCCGTCGTGCGCCATGCGGGCGACGATGCCCAGTTGCGCCCTGTCGAGCGCGGCATTGGTGGCGACGACGCCGATGGTCGTGTTCTCCCCGGGCGGCGCCTGCGGCGCCGGCTGCCGCAGCAGCGCCCGCGCGCCCGCGAGCTGCCGCCCGTCGCCGCTGCGTACGCCGGCAATCAGGGTGCCCGTCGCCGGCTCGTAGACGTCCCCGACCGCGTTGACGGCCATGAGCGCCGCCACGCGGACGCCGTCGGACAGCTCGACCAGCGCCGTGCCGATACCGCCCTTCATGGCGCGGCGCGGGCCGCCGAGCTTGCCCACCGTGGCGCCTGCGCCGGCGCCGACGCTGCCCTCGGCGACCGGGCCGCCGCTTGCCGCCCGCGCGGCGCGGTAGCCGCAGTCGGCCGTGGGGCGGATGGACGGGTCGCCGCCGACGGCCAGATCGTACAGGATGGCGGCCGGCACGATGGGCACCCGGGCGGCCTGCGTCGCGTACCCGATGTCACGTTCCTCCAGGTAGCGCATGACGCCGTCGGCCGCCGCCAGCCCGAACGCGCTGCCCCCGGCCAGCACGACGGCGTGGACCTCCTGAACGGTGCGCGTCGGGTCGAGCAGCGCCGTCTCGCGGGTGCCCGGCGCGGCGCCGCTGACGTCGACGGCGGCGACCGCGCCGCGCTCGGTGAGGATGACCGTGCAGCCGGTCGGGCGGGCGGCCAGGGTGTGGTGTCCGACCCGGATGCCCTCGATCGCAGTGATGCCCCCTGCGGCTGCAAGCGGCGGCTGCGACGCTACCGCCACGACCACCCCACCCGCCGCAAGCAGACTCCAAACAATGACACGCGTCATGTCGCCTTCTGGAGAAGGTCCGGGAATCGTACCCGAAAAGCGTGGCGGCGGCTACCACGGCCTGGCGCCGGCGCCGCACGCCAGGCGCCCGTCCGGCTATCCTGGAGACACCCCGCTAGGGCCGCAAGCCGCGCAAGCCGCGCACGGCGCGGCTCGGCGGGAGCGGCGCGGGGCAATGGGGTCCCCGCAAGCGGACGCCGGGGGCTTGGGGCGCAGCCCCATCTTGAGGAGGAGGAGCCGGTGCTGTGGTCGTTGCTGGCGGACGCCGTGGTGCTGCTGCATCTCGGCTTCGTCGCCTTCGTCGTGCTGGGCGGCCTGAGCGTCCGCTGGCGGCCGCGGCTGGCCTGGATTCACCTGCCGGCCGCGGCCTGGGGTGTGTGGATCGAATGGTCCGGGGCGATCTGCCCGCTGACCCCGCTGGAGAACTGGCTGCGGGCCCGCGCGGGCGGGCGCGGGTACGGCGGCGACTTCGTCGAGCGCTACGTGGTGGCCCTGCTGTACCCGGCCGGCCTGACGCGTACCGGACAGATCGCGCTCGGCGGCGTGGTGATTGCGCTCAACGTGGCCGCGTACGCCTGGGTCTGGCACGGGCGGCGCCAGTCGAAGGCGGCCCCCCGGGACGTGTAGGATAGAAGGATCGTATGGAGCGAGCAGGGGAGCGCGGCGTCCCGTGGCGGCGTGTCGTCGCCTGCATCGCGGGGCTCTGCTGTCTGCTGGTCTCGGCCTGCGCGCCCGCGGCCACCGACGGCGAGGACCACGCGGTGTCCGCCGCGCCGGTCCTGCTCGGGGACCGGGCGGCCGCCCGGCCGGCGGACGAGCCGCTGATCGTGGCGTTCGGCGACTCGCTGACCGCCGGCCTCGGGGTGTTGTCGGAGGAGGCCTACCCGGCCCGGCTGCAGGCGCATCTCGACCGCGCCGGCTACCGCCTGCGGGTCGTCAACGCGGGCGTCTCCGGCGAAACGACGGCGGGCGGCCTGCGGCGCCTCGAGTGGGCGCTGGACGGGGATGTCCGCATCCTGATTCTGGCCCTCGGGGGCAACGACGGCCTGCGGGGGTTGCCGATCGACCAGATGCGGGACAATCTCGCGCAGATGATTGCGGTCGCCCGCGCGCGAGGCATCCGCGTGCTGCTGGCGGGCATGGAGTCGCCGCCCAACTTCGGCACGGCGTATACGGACGCGTTCCGGCGCGTGTTCGAGCAGCTCGCGGCCGAGCACGACGTGGACTTCCTGCCGTTTCTGCTGGAAGGGGTGGCCGGCGTGCCGGCGCTCAATCAGGAGGACGGCATCCATCCCAACGCCCGGGGCGCCGCGCGTGTCGCGGCCCACGTCTGGTCGGCGCTCGAGACGATGCTCGGGGAGACCGGGGCAGCGCGATGACAGACCGGCCGGCAGAACGATGATCGAGCTGCGCGGGGTGTCGAAGACCGTGCTCAGCGGCGGTCGTCCCCTCACCATCCTCCACCCGACCGATCTCTCGGTGCCGGCCGGACAGTTCGTGGCCGTCGTCGGACCCTCCGGCAGCGGCAAGTCGACGCTGCTCGGCCTGATCGCCGGCCTCGACACCCCATCGAGCGGCGAGATCGCGATCGACGGCGTCGAGATCACGGGTCTCGACGAGGATCGGCTGGCACGGCTGCGCGGCGCGAAGATCGGGTTCGTCTTCCAGTTCTTCCACCTGATCCCGTCGCTGAGCGCACTCGAGAATGTTCTGGTGCCGCTGGAGATCGCGGGGGAGGGGCGTCCGGCGGACAAGGCGGCCGCGCTGCTGCGGGATGTCGGGCTCACGGCCCGCGGGCATCACTATCCCTCGCAGCTCTCGGGCGGGGAGCAGCAGCGCATCGCGATCGCCCGCGCCCTGGCCAACGATCCGCCGATCCTGCTGGCGGACGAGCCGACCGGCAACCTCGATTCCACCAACGGCCGCCACGTGGTCGATCTCCTCGTGGACGTCAACCGCAAACGGCGGACGACGATCGTCATGGTGACGCACGATCCCGAGCTCACCGAGCGCGCCGACATCGTGCTCTCGATGCGCGACGGGAGGACGTGCTGAGATGCGGTTCATCATCAGGATGGCGGCCCGGGAGCTGCGCGCGTCGTGGCGCCGCGTGGCGTTCTTCTTCGTCTGCATCGCGGTCGGGGTGGCCGCCATCGTGGCGTTGCGCTCGCTGATCCAGAACGTGCGGGTCGCGTTGGCCGCGGAGGCCCGGACGCTGCTCGCCGGCGATATCTCGATCCGCACCGACCGGCCCTGGTCGGACGAGGCGCGGCGCATCGTCGAGGGGCGCTTGGCGGGCGTGGCCCCGTTGCGGCGCACCGAGATCGTGGACACCACGACCATGGTGCGGGTGACCGATGCGGCCGGCGCCCGGACGAAGGTGGTCGAGCTGCGCGGCGTGCGGGCCGAGTTTCCGTTCTACGGCCGGTTTCGCCTGGCCGGGAACGCGGCCTACTCCTTCGAGCTGCTCCGGGGTCGTGGCGCGCTGGTCGCGCCGGAGCTGCTCGCCCAGCTCGGGCTGGAGGTGGGCGACGAGATCCTGATCGGGGACGTGACGTTCACGATTCGCGCCGTGATCTTCACGGAGCCGGGACGGCGGCTGGGGGCGTTCAGCTTCGGCCCGCGGGTGCTCGTCGACCGCGCGGCGCTCGACGAGACGGGCGTGCTGGGGTTTGCCAGCCGCGCCACCCGTCAGATCCTGCTCCAGGTCGAGGCGCCGGTCATCGATCCGCTGGTCGCCGTGCTGCGCGAGGACCTGCAGGACGAGATGGTCCGCGTGCGCTCGTATCGCGGGCACGAGAGCCGCATCGAGCGCAATCTGGGGCGGACCGAGAACTACCTGAGCCTGATCGGGTTCGTCATCGTCATTCTCGGCGGGATCGGGGTCTGGAGCGTGACCCGCGTCTTCGTCGAGCAACGCCTGCGCAGCGTGGCGATTCTCAAGTGCCTCGGCGCGACGGGCGGCCGCGTGCTCGCCGTCTACGTGACCCAGATCGCGCTGCTGGGGCTGGGCGGCAGTCTGCTGGGCATCGGCGTTGCCCGCGCGGCGCTGGCGGCCGTGCCTGACTCGCTGGCCGCGCAGGCGGCGACCGCGGCCGGGCTGACGACCGTCTCGACGGAGCTGACCGGCTCGGCGATGGTGCAGGGAGTGGCCGTCGGCCTGCTCGTCTCGGTGCTCTTCGCGCTGGTGCCGTTGCTGGAGGTACGCCACGCCAAGCCGCTCCTGCTGCTGCGCCGCGACGCCGTGCGCCCGCCCGCGGGCATCGACTGGGCGCGCGTCGCGGCCGTCGGCCTGGTGGGCGCGGGCCTGGTGGCGGTCGCCGTCTGGCAGGCGGCGTCGCTGGAGGTCGGCCTGTACGTGAGCGGCGGGTTCGCGGGGGTGGCCGCCGCGCTGCACCTGATCGGGCGCGGTCTCGTGCGGGCGGTGGCGCCGCTCGAGCGCGCGCCATGGTTCGCGTTGCGGCACGCGGCCCTGAGCCTGAGCCGTCCCGGCAACCAGACGCGGGTGATCCTGCTGGCCGTCGGATTGGGCAGCTTCTTCATCATCGGCGTGCGCGCGATGCAGACCAACCTGCTCGGCAACTTCGACCGGGAGCTGCGCGACGACGCGCCCGACATGTTCCTCATCGACATCCAGCAGGACCAGGCGGACGGCGTGAGCGCGATTCTCGAGGCCGGTCTGGGCGAGGCGCCGCCGTTGATCCCCGTGCTGCGGGCCCGCGTCACGGGGGTCGAGGGCCGCCGGTTGTCGTTCGACAGTCCGCGCGGGGCGCGGCGGGCCGGCCTGGGACGCGAGTACACGGTCACGTACCGCGCCAGCCTGGCCGAGAACGAGCGGGTCATCGCGGGCAGGTTCTGGGACGACGTCCCGGCCGCGGAGCCGGAGATATCCATCGAGGAGGATCTGCGGGACGAGCGCGGGCTCGAGCTGGGCGACACCGTCCGCTTCGACGTGCTGGGCCGCGAGATCGCCGCGCGCGTGACGAGCGTGCGCGAGGTCCAGTGGGACGACACCCGTAGCGGCGGCTTCATGTTCCTGTTCCGGCCCGGCTCGTTCGGCGCGGCGCCCCACACGTACATCGCGTTCATGCAGGGGCCGGCCGACGGCGACGCGCGGGCGCGACTCCAGCGCGACCTGGTCGCGCGCTATCCGAACGTGTCCGTCATCGACGGCCTCACGGTGCTCCAGACGGTGCGGCGCGTGCTCGACTACGTGACGCTCGCGATCTCCGTGGTCGGCGGCATCGCGCTGCTCAGCGGCGGCCTGATCCTCGTCGGGGCGGTGGCGATGACGAAGTTCCAGCGCATCCACGAGGCGGCCATCTTCAAGACGCTGGGCGCGAACGCGAGGATGCTGACGCTGATGCTGGTGCTGGAGTACGGCGTGCTGGGCATCCTCGCCGGCAGCGTGGGCTCCATCGGCGCCTTGATCCTGACCTGGGCGCTGGCCCGCCAGGTGTTCGAGATAGCCTGGTTCCCGTCGATTTTCACCAACGCCAGCGGCGTCGTCGTGACGGCGCTGGTCGTCGGCAGCGTGGGCGTGGTGTCGAGCCTGGACGTGTTGCGCCGCAGGCCGCTGGCGACGCTGCGCGCGGAGTAGCCCCGGGGGCCGGCCGGCTAGCAGCCCGTGGTGAAACCCCGCGTTGCACCGAGAGCGGCGAGGCGCCCGGCTGACAATGGCGCGACGAGGGAGCATATTGGGCATATTTGACCGAGGAGCAACGCCGTCAGGCGGGATGCATCGCCGCTCGAATGCAGCGGGGCCTTTCGCCACGGACTGCTAAGACCGCGTGCTATCATCGGCTA
>CAYGCV010000278.1:0-6090 GCA_964348425.1 uncultured Vicinamibacteraceae bacterium
CGAGTTCTCGCCTATGATTGTCGCACCGATTTTCTACGGCGCAGACTCCTAGCCGGAGGCGAGCGCCATGTGGGTGCTGCGCTCGAACGACCCGGCCGTGGTCATGCGGCTGCCGCCCGGCGCCTCCCGCACCATCGGCCGCAGCCCCCGCGCCGACTTCGTGGTCGACTCCCCGCTCCTCTCGCGGGTGCACTGCCGCGTGTCCGCCGCGGACGCCGGCCTGGCCGTCGAGGACCTGCAGAGCACCAACGGGACGTACGTGAACAGCAAGCGCGTCGAGCAGTCGCAGTTGCGGAACGGGGATCGCCTGCGCCTCGGCCGCCTCGAGCTGACGGTGGCCGTGGAGCGGGAGCCCGAGTCGTAGGAGTCTGCGCCGGCCGGGCCGGCGCTACTTGCGGGGCCGCGCCGGCCGGATCTCGACGCGGCTGGGCAGGCTGCGGGGATCGTGGTGCAGCAGGTCGACCACGACGCGCGCCACGTCGCCGGCCGTCAGCTTCCAGCTCGTGTCCGCCGGCGGGTCGCCGGCGAAGCGCGTGTCGACCGAGCCGGGCGCCACGCAGCAGACCCGAATCCCCTCGTGGCGCACCTCCTGCATCAGCGCCTCGCTCAACGCGTTGACGCCCGCCTTCGACGCGCAGTAGGCCGCCGCGCCCGCGAACGGGTGCGAGCCGGCCAGGCTGCTGACGTTGACGATCCAGCCCCCGCCGCGGCGGCGCAGCGCCGGAATCGCGGCCCGGCAGCAATGGAAGACCCCGCCGAGGTTGGTCTCGACGATCTCGCGCCAGTCGTCGTCGGACTGCGCGGCCAGCTCCCCGAAGCGGCTGACGCCGGCGTTGTTGACCAGGATGTCGAGCCCGCCGAACAGCGCCGCGGCGCGGTCGATGAGCCCGCGCGCCTGCGCGGCGTCGCGCACGTCGGCCTGCAGGGTCTCGAGCCGACCGGCCGCCGCCGCGTCGCCGGCGCCCGACCCGGCCGCGTCGCGGCTCCGCGCCAGCGCCTCCGCCGAACGCCCGCAGACCAGGACGTCGGCGCCGCGCGCGACCAGCGCGCCGGCGATGGCGGCGCCGATGCCGCGCGACCCGCCGGTGACGACCGCCGCGCGGCCCGCCAGGGCCGATGGAGCGCTCATGGGGCGTCCACTAGAATACCGCGAGTGTCTATCGTCGCCGTCGTCGGGGCCGACGAGCTCGGCGGCTCGATCGCTCACAAGCTCGCCGGGCGCGGACGCTGCGCGGCGGTGCGGCTGATCGACCCGGCCGGCGGCATCACGGCCGGCAAGGCGCTCGACATCCAGCAGGCGGGGCCGGTCGAGGGGTTCCACACGCGGGTCACGGCGCACGACGACCTCGACGCGGCCGGCGGGGCGGACGTCGTCGTCATCGCAGGACCGGCGGGAGCGGCAGGACCGGCGGACGGTGCGGACGCCAGCGCCGGAGAGGATGCTGGCGGCGCGGAGGACGCCGCCCTGGCCGCGTTGCGGCGCCTGCGCCTCGTCGCCCGCCACGCGGTCTGCATCTGCGCCGGCGTCGGCCACCGCGGCCTGGTCGGCCGCGCGGTGGCCGAGCTCGGGATGCCCCGGCGCCAGGTGCTCGGCACGGCGCCGGCGGCGCTGCAGTCGGCGCTGCGCGCCATCGTGGCGCTGGAGCTGCGCTGCTCGGCCGCCGACGTGTCGCTGGCCGTGCTGGGCGCGCCGCCCGAGCGGCTCGTGGTCCCCTGGAGCGCGGCGACGGCGCGCGGCTACCCCCTCGGCCACCTGCTCGCGCCCCCCCGCCTCGCGCGGCTGCGCGACCGGGCGCGGCTGGTGTGGCCGCCCGGACCGTACGCGCTGGCCTCGGTGACGGCGCGCGCCTGCGAGGCGGTGGCGACCGGCGCGGGACCGCGCGCCCTGTCCTGCTTCACCGTCCTCGACGGCGAGCTGGGCATGCGCGGGACGACGGCCGCGGTCACCGTCGAGCTCGGCCCCGCCGGCGTGACCCGCATCCTCGAGCCCGCCCTCACGGTTCAGGAGCAGGTGCAGCTCGAGACCGCCCTCCAGGCCGGCCAAGCGTCCGTGCGGTAACCCGGCCGAACACGCCGGCGAGCTCCCGCGCGAGCACCGGCTCGACGTCCGCCACGGCCAGCCGCCGGCCGGTCGCCGCGGCCAGCGAGGTCACGCCGCGGCCGTGGATGCCGCAGGGACGGATGAGGCTGAAGTAGTCGAGGTCCGTGTCGACGTTCAGCGCGAAGCCGTGGCTGGTGACCCAGCGCGACAGCCGCACGCCGATGGCCGCCAGCTTGTCGTCTCCCACCCACACGCCGGTCAGGCCGGCGACGCGGCCGGCCGCCACGCCGAAGGCGCCCGCGGTCCGGATGAGCACCTCCTCCAGGTCGCGGACGTAGCGGTGGACGTCGCAGCGGTCGGGGCGCAGGTCGAGAATCGGATAGCCGACGAGCTGCCCGGGGCCGTGGTAGGTCACGTCGCCGCCGCGCGGCGCCTCGTGTACGTCGACGCCGCGCCGCGCCAGCTCGTCCGCGGAGGCGAGGATGTTGGCGCGGCTGCGCCGCGCGGCCACGCCCAGGCTGACCACGTGGGGGTGCTGCAGCAGGAGCAGGACGTCGGGCGCGCGGCCCGCCTGGCGCTCGGCGACCAGCCGCTGCTGCAGCGCCAGCGCCTCCCGGTAGGACACCGTCCCGAGCCGCCGGACCTCGAGCGGAGGCATACCGCCGTCCGCGGTCATCGGCCTGCCCTCTACAGGAGGCTCTCGTCGAACTGCTCGATGTGCCGTCGGACCGCCGCCATGAAGCGATCCGCCACCGCGCCGTCGATGATGCGGTGGTCGAACCCGAGCGTCAGGTAGGCGCGCAGGCGCACGGCAATCGCGTCGTCGACGGCCACCGGCCGCTTCTCGATCGCGCCCACGCCCAGGATGGCGAGCTGCGGCTGGTTGATGATCGGCATCCCCAGCAGCGAGCCGAACGACCCGTGGTTGGTGATGGTGAAGGTCCCGCCCTCGACCTCCCCGGGCATGAGGCGCCGGGTGCGGGCGCGCTCGGCCAGGTCGGCGATGCCCCGGCTCAGCTCCATGACGCTCATGCCCTGCGCCCGCCTGATGACCGGCACGATCAGCCCGTCGTCGAGCGCCACCGCGATGCCGAGGCCGACGTCTTCCCGGTACGCGATGCTGTCGCCGTCGAGCGACGCATTGACGACCGGCACCTCGGCGAGCGCATCGAGCACGGCCCGGGCGATGAAGGCGAGGTAGGTCAGCTTCGCCCCGGCCTGCTCGTAGTCGGCCTTGCGGCGGTCGCGCAGGCGGGCCGCGCGGGTGAAGTCGACGTCGAAGACGGTATGCGCGTGGGCCGCCGTCCGGCGGCTCGCGGCCATGTGCTCGGCGATGCGCCGCCGCATGGTGGTCAGCGGCTCCGTGCGAGCGCCGGCCTGCCGGCTCTCGACGTACTCGAGCACGTCGGCCTTGGTGATGCGGCCGCCCGCGCCGGTGCCCCTGACCGCGGACAGGTCGACGTCGTGCTCCCGGGCGAGCCGGCGCACGAGCGGCGACAGGCCGCGCCGTGTCGGGGCGGCGCCATCCTCCGCCGGCGCGACCGGCGGCGGGCGCCTGGCCGCCGCGCCGGCCTCGGCCGTGCCGGCGACCGCGGCGGGTGCGTGCGGCGCGGCTGCCCTGCCCGCGTCGCCGGGGGAGCTGGCGGGCGTGCGGGACTCGCTGTCGGACTGGCCGATCACGGCGACGACGCTGTCGATCGGCACCGTCTCGCCGGCCGGGACGCGGATCTCGGTCAGGACGCCGGCGATCGGCGACGGAATCTCCGCGTCGACCTTGTCGGTCGATATCTCGAAGAGCGGCTCGTCGCGGTCGACCGGGTCGCCGACCGCCTTGTTCCAGCGAACGATGGTGCCTTCGGCAATCGACTCGCCGAGCTGCGGCATCAGGACGTTCGTCGCCATTGCCAGCGAATCATCCTATGCACCGGCGCCGTCGGCGCCTAGGCGTCGTCCGGCAGCACCGAGTCTTTGAGCTGCTTGGCGATGCGGGCCTTCACGACCGTCTTGGCGGGAATCTCGATGGCCTCACCCGTGGCGGGATTGCGTCCCATCCGAGCCTGCCGACTCTGCACGACCAGCTTCACCATGCCGGGCAGGACGAACTCGCCGGAACGCTTCAGCTCGCTCTCGGACAACTGCTGGAGCTCGTCGAAGAACCGGCGGGCATCCGCCCGCTTGATACCCAGTTGCTCGGCAAAGTGCGAAAAGAGCTCGGACTTGCCCATTCGTCGGGCTTCAGCCATCGGCATCCCCCTAGGTCTTGTCGGCGCACACGGCCCCCGCCGGACAACCCGCGCTCCTGGGTGGTGACGGCGAGAAAGGTCAATGAAAACGCGCCGTATGTTAACGTGGCGGTATGCGCGCGTCAAATGCCGCCGCCGCCATCGAGACGTTCGAGAACCCGGCACCCGGGCGCGACTACGAGATCGTCATCCGCTGCCCCGAGTTCACGTCGGTCTGCCCGAAGACCGGGCTGCCGGATTTCGGCGAGATCCGCATCACGTACGTCCCCGACGAGCGCTGCCTCGAGCTCAAGGCGCTGAAGATGTACCTGATCGGGTTCCGCAACCGGGGGGTGTTCTACGAGCGGGCCACCAACGAGATCCTCGACGCGCTGGTGGCCGCCTGCCGTCCCCGCCGCATGACGGTGACCGGCGACTTCTCCGTGCGCGGCGGGATGACGACGCAGGTGACCGCCACGCACGCGCGGTCCTGAAGCGGCCGCCGGCTTGCAGCATGACAGAACCTCACGAAGTGCCGGTCGACGGGGTGCTGGACCTCCACTTCTTCGCGCCGCGCGACATCGAGTCGGTCGTCGAGGAGTACATCCGCGCGGCGCTGGAGGCCGGCCTGCCGGAAATCCGCCTCATCCATGGCCGCGGCGTCGGCGTGCAGCGCCGCACCGTGCACGCGGTCCTGAAGCGGCATCCGGCCGTCGAGACGTTCTGGGACGCTCCCGAGTCGCACCTCGGGGCCACGGTGGCGCGGCTGGCGGGCGGCCGCGCCGGCGGAGCGGCCTCATGACGCCCGGCGTCGGGGCGGGGCGGGCGGCGGCGGGCGGCGGGCGGCTGCTGGTCGCGCTGCTCGCGGCCGGCCTCGCCGCCGGCACGGCGGTGGCGGCCGCCGCGGCCGCCGCGGGCCCACTGCCGGTCCTGGAGGTGCAGGCGCCCGACTCGCTGGCGGCGGTGGCGACGCGCGCGCGCGGCTTCGACACCCGCGCTCTGGCCAGCATCATGGTGCTGACCGGCCTGACCGACGCCGGCGCGCCCATCCGGGTGCGGCTGGTGCCGGAGGAGGCCGGGCTCGCGCGCGCCACCCCGGCCTGGGTCGCGGGCTTCGCGGACGCGTCGCGCGACCTGGTGGTGCTGTTCCCGCAGCGGATCGGGTCGTATCCCTACGGGTCGATCGAGACCGTGCTGCAGCACGAGGTGGCCCACGTGCTGACGGCGCGGGCCGCCGGCGGGCGCCGCGTTCCGCGCTGGTTCAACGAGGGGCTGGCCAGCGCCGCGGAACGGACCTGGGGTCTCGGGTCGCGCTCACGCTTCGCCTGGGAGCTGGTGGCCGGCGGCCGCCTGACGGCGACGCAGCTCGAGGGCCTGTTCGCCGCGGGACCGCGGGACGTGGCCCGCGCCTACGCGCTGTCCGACGCGCTGGTGCGCCACCTGCTGGAGCGCTACGGGCCGTACGCGCCGGCGCGCATCCTGTCCGTGATGGCCCGGGGCGCCCCGTTCGAGATAGCGCTCTACGCCGCCACCGGCGCCTCGGTCGACGCGCTCGTGGCCGACTTCTGGGCGCGCCACGACGTCTGGAAGTCCTGGGTCAGCTTCGCCGGCCAGCCGTTCGTCCAGTGGTCCGTCATCACGCTGCTGGCGCTGGCCGCCATCTGGCGCCACCGGCGCCGGCGCCGCGAGCGCCGGCTGCAGTGGGAGCTGGAGGAGCGCGCCGAGGAGCAGGCCTGGGAGGAGCACCGCCGCCGCTATCGCATCCACTAATATCAGACGGGGCTGCGCCCCGAACCCCCGGCGTCCGCTTGCGGGGGCCCCTTCGCC
>CAYGCV010000279.1:0-5990 GCA_964348425.1 uncultured Vicinamibacteraceae bacterium
CACGAAGACCATCTGGAAGAACCAGTCGGACATCGTGGAGTAGTCGCTCGCGATGACCGCGGCTCGCGCCTCCGCGTCGCCCGCCACCAGGGCGAGCTCGTCGGCCGACGAGCCGTGCAGGAACGAAAGCGACCCGACCAGCCCGCCGACGTCGACGTACATCAGGTTGTAGCCGACGAGGAAGTAGGCCAACCCCGCGATGGCGTAGAGGCCGATGTTCTTGAGGCAGATCATCGAGGCGTTCTTGGTCCGCACCGAGCCGGCCTCGAGCATCGTGAAGCCGGCGCACATCCACATGACGAGGGCGCCCCACACGAGAAACGAGAACGTGTTCAGGATGAATTGCAGCTCGTCGGCAGGAAGCTCACGCATCGTGTCGCTCCTCTCTCGTTCTGCGTCGCGATCATGGCCTCAGCGCGCCAGGGCGCGGTCGACGTCGTACCGCACGTGGGCGGTCATGACCAGCTCGTGCAGCGTGCGGCAGCGGGCCTGCATCCGGCGCAGACGGTCCTCGCGCTCGTCGAGGCCGGCGGCCGCGGGCCACGGGCGGCGGGCGCCGGCGACCAGGTCGGCAACCAGCTCCCGCTCCGCGCGGACCGGGCTCGGACCCGGGGCGATGGCGCCGAGCCCGGCGGCTGCCGTGTCGAGCGAGCGCGACAGCGAGCGCGACAGCAGCGGATCGCCGACGAGCAGGTCCAGCGCCTGTTCCGGACGCAGCTCGATGCCGAAGCAGCGCCTGTACGCGTCGAAGGCCTCGCAGATGCGCAGCAGGCCCGACCACTCCTCCTCGGCCGGATCCTCCCGCGTCCGGACCGCCTCGAATTGCGCCAGGAGCACCGCTATCGTCGACTGGGCCCGCTCGACGGCGCGGCCGACCTGCAGGAAGCGCCAGCCGTCGTCGCGGTACATGGTCGCGTCCATGACCCCCAGGAAGGTGCCCATGTCCTGGGCGACCTCCGTGTAGAAGCTCTCCGGCGCGGGCTTCCAGATGTCCTGGATGCGCCGCTCCCGGAGGCGGAGCCAGGCCAGGTTCAGGCACGTCCACATCTCGCCGCTGATGCAGTGGCGCGTCTGGCGCGCGTTCTCCCGGCCGTTCGAGAAGCAGTTCCTGACCGAATCCGGGTTCGTGCGCTCGAAGGTGAGATCGTCGGCCAGCGTGAACGAATCGGCCAGCGCGAAGTCGTCGTCGGCGCCCGCGAAGCCGACCGCCGGATTGGGCGGCCGCCTGCCCACCGCCGCGTAGATCCGGCGCCACCCCAGGTTGATCTCGCGCACCGGCCGGTCGACCAGCACCTCCATCTGCACGCGCAGCAGGCGGCAGACGTGCTCGGTCCGCTCGATGTAGCGCCCCAGCCAGTGCAGGCTTTCCGCACTGCGCGCCAGCATGTCAGTCCTGCAGGACCCACACGTCCTTGCCGCCGCCGCCCTGGCTGGAGTTCACCACGATGCTCCCGCGCCGCAGCGCGACGCGGCAGAACGCGCCGGGCACGATGCGGGTCTCCCGGCCGGTGAGGACGAAGGGACGGAGATCCACGTGCCGCGGCTCGGGTTGCCCGTCGACGAGGCAGGGCGCGCGCGAGAGCCGGAGCACCGGCTGCGAGATGAAATCGGCCGGATTCGCGCGCATCTCCCGGGCGTAGGCCTCGCGCTCCGCGGGGCTGGCGTGGGGACCGACGAGCATGCCGTAGCCGCCGGACTCGCCGACGCGCTTCACGATGAGGTCCGCGAGGTTGTCGAGCGTGTACTCGAGCTCCGCGGGACGCCGGCAGACATGGGTCGGAACGCTCGCCAGGATGGGCTCCTCGTGCAGGTAGTAGCGGATCAGGTCCGGCACGTAGGAGTACACGCTCTTGTCGTCGGCGACGCCCGTTCCCGGCGCGTTCGCGAGCGACACGTTGCCGAGCCGGTACGCCTCCAGCAGCCCGGGCGCCCCGAGCAGCGAGTCGGGGCGGAAGGCGAGCGGATCGAGGAAGTCGTCGTCCACGCGCCGGTAGATCACGTCCACCTGCCTGAGCCCCTCGGTGGTGCGCATGTACACGAATCCGTCGCGGGTCAGCAGGTCGCGGCCCTCCACCAGCTCCGCGCCGATCTCGCGCGCCAGGAACACGTGCTCGTAGAAGGCCGAGTTCCAGACGCCGGGCGTCAGCAGCGCGATGCACGGGTCCGGCCGGCCGGCCGGTGCGATCTCCCGTAGCGTCGTGAGCAGGAGGTTGCCGTAGTGCTCCACCTCGCGCACGCGGCAGCGGCGGTACAGGCGCCGCATGCTCGACTTCACGGCCTTGCGGTTGGCGATCATGTAGGACACCCCGGAGGGCACCCGCAAGTTGTCCTCGAGCACGAGGAAGCCGTCGTGCGTGCGTACGACGTCGGTGCCGCAGACGGCTACCCAGGTGCCGTGGGGCGGCGCGAAGCCGCGCATCTCGGCGCGGTACTGCGGGCAGTTGTGGACCATCTCCTCCGGAATGACGCCGTCGGCAACGACGCGGCCGTCGCCGTAGACGTCCGCCAGGAAGAGGTTCAGGGTGCGGACGCGTTGGGCGAGGCCTGCTTCGAGCTGGCGCCACTCGGCGTCCGGCAGGGTCCGCGGCAGGCAGTCGATGGGGATGATGCGCTCGTCCGCCTCGTCGTCGCCGTACACCGTGAAGGTGATCCCCTCGTTCAGGAACGAGCGGGTGACCCGCTCCTGAATCTCGCCGAGCTCGGCGCCCGACAGCTCGCTCAGGGCCTCGTGAATGCGCGCGCTGTGGCCCCGGGGGACGCCATCCGCCTGGAACATCTCGTCGTAGATGGCGGGGTCGATCTCGTACTGGCTGAAGTCCATGCGGGCCTTGGCGACAAAAGCGGGATCAGTCCTGGATTGTATACCCCGCCGCGGTCGCGGGTCGCGGAGCCGGCGATCCCGCCTCGCGCCGGCGCCGGGCGGTGCTTCTCGGGGCTCGTGTTGATAGGATGGCCGGGTGGAGCCCCGCATGAGATACCCGCTGATCGCGTCGCTCGTAGCGCCGGTCCTCGCCGCGGCCCTCGTCTCCGTGGCCGCACCGGCGGCGCGGGCCCAGCCGCCGTCCGCATACCCGCCGGTGACGGACGCGCGTCTGGCGGACCCCGGGCCCGAGGACTGGCTGATGTACCGCCGGACCTACGACGGCTGGGGCTACAGCCCGCTCGACCAGATCACCGCCGCCAACGTGGCGCGCCTGGCGCCGGTCTGGTCGCTGTCGACCGGCTTGCGGCCGGGCCACGAGTCGCCGCCGCTGGTGAACGGGCGCTTCATGTTCCTGACCACGCCGCGCAACAACCTGCTGGCGGTGGACGCGCGGACGGGCGAGCTCCTGTGGCGCTACGTCCGCCGGCTGCCCGACGGGCTCACGCACGGCCACCCCACGAACCGCGGGGCCGCGCTCTACGAGGACCGGGTGTACCTGGCGACGGTCGATGCGCACGTGGTGGCGCTCGACGCGGCCACCGGCGAGGTCGTCTGGGAGCAGCCGGTCGAGGACTATCGCACCGGGTACTACATGACGATGGCGCCGCTGGTGGTCAACGGCAAGGTCATGGTCGGGGTCTCCGGCGGCGAGCGGGGCATCCGCGGCTTCGTGGCGGCCCTCGATGCGCGCAGCGGGGCCGAGGTGTGGAAGGCGTACTCCATTCCGACGCCCGATCAGCCGGGCGGCGACAGTTGGCCGGGCGATTCCTGGCGCACCGGCGGCGCGCCGGTCTGGCTCACCGGCACGTTCGACCCGGAGCTCAACCTGACCTACTGGGGCACCGGAAACCCGGGCCCCTGGATGGGCGACCAGCGGCCCGGCGACAACCTGTACACGAACTCCGTCATGGCGGTGGATGCCGACACGGGTGAGCTGCGGGGCTATCATCAGTACCACTGGAACGGGTCGTGGGACTGGGACGAGGTCGACGCCCCGCTGCTCGTCGACGTCGAACGCGGGGGACGAACGATCGACGCCCTGGTGCACCCGGGCCGCAACGGCTATCTGTGGCTGCTCGGCCGCAACGCGGACGGCATCTCGTTCATCGATGCCCGGCCGTTCGTGCGCCAGAACGTGTTCACGCGCCTCGATCCCCGCACCGGCCGGCCCGAGTACGATCCGCAGCACCGTCCGGGCACCGGGGTGCGCGCGTCGTTCTGTCCCTCGCTGTGGGGCGGCAAGAACTGGCCGCCCGCGGCCTACAACCCGCTGACCCGGTACCTCTACGTGCCCGCCAACGAGAATCTCTGCTCGTACATCGAGGGCCGCGAGGCGGAGTACGAGCCCGGCGAGCGGTTCATCGGCGCCTCCTCGCAGACGTTCGCGCACGAGGACGCCGATCACTTCGGCGAGCTGCAGGCCTGGGATCTCGATGCGGGCGAGAGGGTGTGGACCCGCGAGTTCGAATCGCCCAACTGGGGGCCGGTGCTGACCACGGCCGGCGGGCTGGTCTTCGCGGGCGGCACGAACGACCGCTACTTTCGCGCGTTCGATGCCCGCTCGGGCGAAATTCTCTGGCAGCAGCGCACGAGCTCGGGCATCATCGGCGTGCCGGTGTCGTACATGATCGACGGCGTGCAGCACATCGCGGTCCAGTCGGGGTGGGGAATCGACGCGCAGCGGATGCAGGGCGCGATCGACCGCAGCCTCGGGCAGACCACGCACGTGCCGCAGGGAGGCGTACTGTGGGTGTTCGCGTTGAGGGACTGACCGGCGCGGGCCCCAGTTGCAGGCTTGTCTCGGATCAGGAGGAGGTAGCGATGAGAAGGGGTTTCTTCGGTGCGTTGTGCATTCTGACGCTGGCGGCCGTGGTGGGGCTGCCGGCCGCGGCGGTGGCCCAGGCGCCCGCGGAGGGCTGGACGGCACCCCGCACCGCCCACGGCCATCCCGATCTGCAGGGCGTGTGGGCCAACAACAGCGCCACGCCGCTGCAGCGGCCGGCGGCGCTGGCCGATCGGGAGACGCTGACCGACGAGGAGGTGGCGCGGCTCAAGGCCACGGCGGACGAGCTGTTCGCGCTCGACGCCGACGACGCCGCCTTCGGCGACAGCGTGTTCACGACGGCGCTGGCGGCGGCCGAGAGCTTCTCGTCGGCCGACACGCAGACCGGCAACTACAACCAGTTCTGGATGGTCGAGCGCAACTGGGACAACCGCACGTCGCTCATCGTCGATCCGCCGAACGGCCGCCTGCCGCAGCGCACGCCGGCAGCCGAGGCGCGCCTGGAGGCGTACAACGCGGGCCGGCAGCGCCACGCGCATTGGACCGACGACCGGAGCCTCGGCGAGCGCTGCATCACGTTCGGCGCGCCGCGCCTGGGAGCCGGCTACAACTCCTACTACCAGGTCTTCCAGACTGCGGACCACGTGGTGCTGCTGATGGAGATGGCGCACGACGCCCGCATCATCCCGCTGGCCGACCGGCCGCCGCTCGACGAGGACATCCGCCTCTGGCACGGCGACTCCCGGGGACACTGGGAGGGCGAGACGCTGGTCGTCGAGACGGCCAACTATTCTCCGAAGAACTACTTCATGGGCGCCCAGGACAATCTGCGCATCGAGGAGCGCTTCACGCGCGTGGCGCCGGACGTGCTGGAGTACGAGGTCCGGGTCGAGGATGCCGAGACCTGGGCCGAGCCCTGGACCGCGGTCATCCGGATGAACCGCAGCGAGGACGCCCTCTACGAGTACGCCTGCCACGAGGGCAACATCGGCATGGAGGGGATCCTGTCCGGGGCCCGCGTGCTCGAGCGGGCGGAGGCGGCGGGGGAGCGCTGACCTGAATCCGAGGCCGCGGCCCCGCTAACGGGTGGGGTCGCGGCGCTGTTCTCAGTTGCGTGCAACCACGATGCAGAGCGCCGCTGAGCACGGCAAGCACGTCACGCCCGATGAATTCAAGGCGGGCTTCGCCGAGTTGCGCGCCGAGATCAGTAGAGGGACTGGCGCGTTGCGTTCAGAGTTACCCACCCGGCGGCGCCGGACCCGCGCATGCATGAAACTGGAGTAC
>CAYGCV010000280.1:0-5945 GCA_964348425.1 uncultured Vicinamibacteraceae bacterium
GCAGGGTTGGTTGGGCGCCGAGCGGAGCCGTCAGGCGACGATTGGCGGGCTAGCGGTTCCTGCTCCCCTTGATCTACGATGGGAGGTATGGATGCCAACGGGCTCGACATCCTCACGGCCCTGCTCTCCCTGGTCAGTGCCATCGGCGTCCTGGTTGTCAACAGCAAGGTCGACCGGCTGGCCGGCCGAGTCGACGCGCTCGAGGCGACGCTGCACCTCGTCGTGACGGCGATCCTCGGGCGGAAGTCGTCGGACGAGTCGTCGCAGGTCTAGCGGCGCGATCGTCGCCGCGATGCGTTTCTTCGCTCAGTGAGCGTTCACAACAGATAGAGCATGACATAGACGGCCACGCCCGTGACCGAGACGTATAGCCAGATGGGCAGCGTCCAGCGGGCGATGCGCCGGTGCCGCTCAAACTGCGCGCGGAGGCCGTAAACGAGCGTCGTCAGCGCCAGCGGCAGGATGAGGGCCGCCAGCACGATGTGGCTGACGAGAATGGCGAAGTAGACGGCCCGGCCGAGGCCCTGGCCGGTGTAGGGCACCGAGCCGACGTTGGCGTGGTAGACCAGGTAGGAAATCAGGAACAGGGCGGACGTGCCGCAGGCGGCGAGCATGCACGCGCGGTGGGCCTCGATGCGGCGCCGGCGTATCAGGACGTACCCGCACGCCAGCAGCGTCGCGGCGATGCTGTTGAGCACGGCGTTGAGCGTGGGCAGGTCGGTCAGGTCCATGACGGGCTGCGCGGACGGCTACGCGCCGCCGCCGATGGCGCGCTCGGCCACCAGCAGCCCCCACAGCAGCGGCAGGTAGGCGAGCGAGGCCAGGAACAGCGCCCGTGCGCGCGCGGCGGAGCGCCGCAGGGCGAAGCGCACGCCGACGGCGAGGAAGAGGACGCCGAGCAGCGCGGCGCCGGCCACGTACGGCGCGCCGCCCAGGCCGACGGCTGCCGGCGCGAGGCTCGCCGGCAGCAGCGCGCACAGGTAGACGAGGACGTGCGCCGACGTGCGCCGGCCGCCGGCGTCGAGCACGGCCAGGAACGGCAGGCCCGCGCGCCCGAAGTCGTCCCGGTACAGCCGCGACAGCGCGTGGAAGTGGGGCATCTGCCACAGGAACACGATGGCGAACAGCACCCACGACTCGGCGCTCGTCGCGCCCCGGGCCGCCGCCCAGCCGATCACCGGCGGCAGGGCACCGGGGACGGCGCCCACCTCGGTCGCCCAGGGCGTGCGCCGCTTGAGCGGCGTGTAGACGGCCACGTAGCTGACGAGCGTGGCCAGCGCGACCGCCGCCGCGGTCCAGTGCGCGGCGTAGGCCAGCTCGCCGAGGCCGACCACGGCCAGCACCAGCGCGAACAGCCGCGCTTCGGCCGGCGAGACGCGGCCGGCGGGCAGCGGCCGCTGGCGTGTCCGGGTCATCACCGCGTCGAGGTCGCGTTCGGCGACCTGGTTCAGTGCGGCTGCGGCGCCGGCCACGAGTCCGGCCCCGACGACCGTGTGCGCGAGCGCGGCGAGGTCCAGCGGCGCCCGCGCGCCCAGGTAGTAGCCGATGCCGACGGTGACGACCACGAGCGAGTTCAGGCGCGGCTTGGTCAGCGCCAGGAAGTCGGCCGCGCGCGTCGCGGACGCCGGCATGGCCGCCGCGGCCGTCTTCATCCCGCCGCTCCGTGCAGGGCGGGGGCGCCCGCGGCCGGCGCCGCGTCGAAGCGGTCGCGCCAGGTGCGGAGAGCGAGCACGACCGTCGCGGCGAACAGCAGCGCCCCGGTGGCGACGTGGGCGGTGTTGACGGCGACGGCCCGCTCGCTGAGCACCGTCCAGCCGCCCAGGCCGACCTGGGCCAGGACCAGCGCCGCCAGCAGCATGGCCGGCCGCACCAGCTCGCCCCGACCCGCGTGGCGCGCGCGCACGTGCCACGCCGTCGCCAGCACCAGCAGCGTCACGAGCAGGGCGCCGGCGCGGTGCGCGAAGTGGATGGCGATGGCGGGGTCCCACGCCGGCGGCAGGAGCCGGCCGAAGGCCAGCGGAAAGTCCGGGATGGCCAGCCCCGCGCCCGTGTGACGCATCGTCGCGCCCAGGAGAATCTGCACGTACACGGCGATGGGCGCGGCGACCACGAGCCGCCTCAGGGTGCGGTCCGCCGCGAGCGCCCGCTCGCTCGCCGCGTCGCGGCCGTAGCGCGCGAGCCAGCCGCCCGACGTGCAGATCGCGAGGCCGGTCACCAGCGCGAAGAAGAGCTGGGCGAGCCCCGCGTGACTGATGGACACGGCCGGGGGCAGGAAGAGCAGCACCGTGATGCCGCCGAGCAGCCCCTGGACGATGACCGCGCCCAGCGCGGTCCAGCCGAGCCGCCGCATCCAGCGCCGGGAGTCGACCGCCGAGAGCCAGACGGCGAGGCCGATCGTCAGCATGCCCACGACGCTGGCGATGAGGCGGTGGCCATGCTCGTACAGGATGCCGCCGACCATCTTCGAGAGCGGGAACGTGAACATGAAGTAGCCGTAGGTGCTCGGCCAGTCGGGCACGGCGAGCCCCGAGCCGGTGCTCGTGACGAGCCCGCCGGCCGTGATCAGCACCAGGGAGGCGGCAGCCAGGAGCCGACTGTAGCGATGCAGCCAGAGCATGATCCCGCCAGACCGCGGGCCGGCCGCGCCCGCCGCGAAGGAAGGGGAGGCGGGCGGGCAGCCGAGCCCGCCCGCGCCGGATGCCGCCGTCAGCCGACGGTGAACGTGAAGCTCGCCTCGACGGTCGCGCTCTCGCCGACGGTCACGTTCTGCGTCTGCGTGCCGAGCTCCTCGTGCCAGGCCTCGATGACGTAGTCGCCGGGGGGCAGCTCGCTGATGTCGAACTTGCCGTCGGCGCCGGTCACCGCGAAGTACGGGTGGTCGAGCACGCCCACGTATGCGTTCATCCAACTGTGGACGTCGCACTGGAAGGGCACCATCACCTCGGGCGCGTCGAACGTCCGCTCGAAGCGCATCCCCTGGACCGGCTGGCCCACGTTGAACTCGGCGTTGAGGCTCGGCGTCGCGTGGATGTTGTGCAGCGTCATGTCGCTGTTCACGATCTCGATCGTCTGCCCGACCTGCACGCCGAAGACGTGCGGCCGGTAGCGGCAGCCCTGCTGGTCCAGCACCACCGACTCCGTGGCCGCCGGGAAGCTGCCGGTGAGCCCTTCCTTGACGTAGACGAACACATTGCCCAAGCCGCCGCCGTCGCCGACGACGTAGTACTCCGTCTCGGTCTCGGTGGCCAGCTCGACGCAGGCCGGGTCGGAGTTCATGCGGATCGTTTCGGGCTCCGGGGCCATCCCTTCCAGGGCGATCATGCCCATGACCGTCCCGGCCGTGGCCGGGTCGAAGGCCGGCGCGGCCGGCGCCGCGGGGGCTGCCGGCGCGTCCTCGCCACCGCCGCACGCGCCCGCGGCGAGAATGATCACTGAGACGAACGCCCACAATGTTCGGTGCCGCATCTGAGCTCTCCTAACGTCAAGTGTTGGAATCGAGAGAGTCGGAGGGAACAAAGCCGGGTACAGTTCTCTCCTGGAACGTCTTGTCAATCTGCCCAGAATAGCACACCTCCCGGCTACCATGAGTCCCGTGGCCGCCATCGAAGCCGCGCCCGGCGCGTTCCACCTGCGGGCCTTCCTGCCGCCGCCCGGGCAGCAGCGGCTCGCCGCCGCCGTGGAGGCGCTGGCCGCCGAACCGGCCGGCTTCTACCGCCCGCGGGTGCGGGGCGGCGGCTACATGCACTGCGACATGCTCTGCCTCGGCCGCCACTGGAACGCGCGGACGTATACCTACGAGCCGGTGCGGGCGGATCACGACGGGCTGCCGGCCCCGGCGCTGCCGCCCGCCGTCGCGCGCCTGGCGGTGGACGCCGCCGCGGCGGTCGGCTTCGAGCTCGAGCCGGACATCTGCCTCATCAACCGCTACGGGCACGATGGCCGGATGGGCTTGCACCAGGACAAGGACGAGGACGCCTCCGCACTCGAGGCCGGCGTGCCGGTCGTCTCGCTGTCGCTCGGCGACAGCGCGCGCTTCCTGCTCGGCGGGTTCCGCCGCCGCGAGCCGGCGACGGCAATCGAGCTGCGCTCGGGCGATGCCTTCGTGCTCGGCGGACCGAGCCGGCTGCGCTATCACGGCGTGGCGCGCATCCTGCCGGGATCGGGACCGGCAGCCATCGCTCTCGCGGGGCGGATCAGCCTGACCTTCCGGCAGTACGCGCTCGCGGCGCCCGGGGCCTGAGCCGGAGCGGCCCGCGCGCGGCGGGCGGTGGGGCGGAATCGCGCGGGCGGTCCGCTCGTTGCCGGAGCGGCCCTGCGCACGGCGGGCGGTCGCCCGCTGCCGCGCGGCTGCAGGCCGTCCGCCTCAGAGCACCGTCCGGGCGCCGCCGGCCCGGTGCGCCGCCAGCGTCACGAGGTCCTCGGCCGGGGCGCTCCCGGCCACCTGCGCGGCCACGTACGCGCCGACGGCCGGCCCCAGCTTGAATCCGTGACCGGATCCGCCGCCGGCGAGCCAGACGTTGGCGTGGTCCGGATGGCGATCGAGCAGGAGATCGCCGCTCGGCGTGTTCGTGTACTGGCAGACCCGGGCCTCGAGGAGCGGCGCGCCGCGCAGGGCGGGCAGCCGGGCGACGGCGACCTGCCGCGCCGCCGCCAGGCTAGCGGCGGACGGCGTCCGGTCGCCGCGGTCGGGATCGAAGGCCGGGCCGAGCGCGGTCAGGCCGATCTTGACGCCGCGGCCCTCGATGTCGGGGAGGCCGTAGGCGCCGGCCTGGAAGTCGATCCAGACCGGCATCGCCGGCGGGGCGAAGCGGCCGTCGCCCGCGGGCGGGCCGAAGAAGAACACCTCCTGGCGCGTCACCCCCAGCAGCGGGTCGAGCAGGCGCGGAAACAGCTTCGGCAGCCACGGACCGCAGGCGAAGACGAACGTGCCGGCGGACAGGCGACTCCCGTCGCCGAGATCGAGCGCGTCGACGCGGCGGACCGGGCCGGGCGGGGCGACCGACGCCGTGCGGTAGTCGACCCCGCGGCGTCGCGCCTGGTCCACCGCGGCGCGCACGACCCGGCGCGCGAGCAGGACGCCGCCGCCGGGCTCGAGCACGGCCCGCACGGCGCCGCCGAGGTCGAGCTGCGGGAAGCGCGCTGCGACGCCGTCGCGGGTAAGCGGCTCGGTCGCCACGCCGAGCTCGCCCAGGATGCGCTCGCTGGCGTCGACGTGGGCATCGTCGTCGCGGCCGAGCCAGAGCACGCCGGTCTCCAGGAAGAGCGCCTGGCCGCTGTCTTCCGCCAATGCCTTCCACTGCAGCAGCGACGCCTGCGCCCAGCGCGAGTACAGGGCCCGGTCGCCGTAGCCCCGGCGGATGATGCGCGACTCGCCCCCGGAGCTCGTGCGCGAATGGCCGGCGCCGAAGGCATCGACGAGTGTCACGGAATGGCCAGCCGCGCGCAGGTACCACGCGGTCCAGGCACCGAACGTCCCCGCACCGATCACCGCGACGTCGGGTGCAGCCGCCATCGTCGCGCTCTCGGGCTCAGGTCGCCTCCGCCGGTGAGACTGGGGGGCGGTGCGCTACGGTGCGGCCGCCGGTGACAGGGCGCGGAGCTTGCGCAGGACGCGGTCCTCGATCCAGTGCGGGTCCCACCACTCGATAGGCGACACCGGACGTCCCTGCAGCAGCGTGGCGTAGTGCAGATGGTCGCCGCCGGCGAGGCCGGTCTGGCCGGTCAGGCCGAGCGGGTCGTCCCGCTCCACGAGCTCGCCCACCGACACGCCGATGGCCGACAGGTGCGCGTACAGGCTCTGCAGGCCCATCCCGTGGTCGATGACCACGCAGTTGCCGAAAATCCCGAAGTAGTCGGCGTAGACCACGACGCCGCCGTTGGCCGCGAGGACCGGCGCGTTCGCCGTCGAGGCCAGGTCGAATCCCAGGTGCACCTGCTGGTCGATC
>CAYGCV010000281.1:0-5942 GCA_964348425.1 uncultured Vicinamibacteraceae bacterium
ATCCATGTTCCACTTCCTCCGAAATCCGTGTTCCACTTCCTCCGAAATACGCACCGAGTGCCTGTACCTCGCGGAATACATCGAGCGGATGGGAACTGGGACCCTGGACATGATTCGGCGCTGCGTTGGCGCCGGGCTGCCGGAACCTGAGTTCACCTCGGACGGTGACTTCGTGACGACGATTCGGAGACCGTCGCCGGGCAGGCACGTCACGGGGGAGGCCGAACCTGGGGAGAAGCCCCACGAAGGGTGGCCTGAACCTAGGGAAAAACCTGGGGAGAAAGGCCGCGGATATCAGGCCGCTCGGGAGAAGACAGGGGAGAAACTCCTCACCCTCATTTCCCGGGAACCGGAGATCACGACCGCGACGTTGGCCGATCGGGTGGGCATCACTCGCAAGGGGATCGAGTGGCAGATCCGCGCCTTGAAGCGCGCCGGCCGGCTCGAACGAGTCGGTCCCGACAGAGGCGGGCACTGGCGCGTGGTCCAGGAAGACAACGGGTGACTTCGGCGAGCCGTCGCGGAGGAAGTGACGGTCGCCGAGCAAACACCCGGAGACCGGACATCGTGCTCCACGTCAACGGCCTTGCCCTCGGCGTCCTGGAACCGAAGCGCTCCACGGTGTCGGTGGCTGAAGGAATCCGCCCGGAGGTCGCGCGCGAGAAGGCGGTGGCCGAGTCCGGGCGGCAGCGAGCAGTCCGCGCGAAGGCTCAGCCGTTGTCGCGCACGATCAGCGCCGCCGGGACCTCGACGATCCGCCCGCCGTCCGGCACGCAGGCCGCCTCGCCGGGCGCCGCGTCCCGCGTGCAGCGGTACAGCGGCTGGCCCCGGTAGACCCACTGCGCCACGCCGTCCGCGCGCGGCGCGACCGACCAGTCGCCGAAGGCCACCGCGGCGGCGGGTGCCCGCAACGGCGCCCAGATGCCCGCGCAGGCGGGCCGGCAGGCGGCCGGCGCGGCGTACAGCGTCATGCCCTGCGCGTCGGCCAGCGCGACGCCGAGGGTTGTGGCCTCGGCCACGATGCCGGGCGGCGCTCCCCTGACCTCGAACCGCGTCTGCCGCACGCCGGCCCGCAGGTACGAGCGGCGGCGTCCGCCGCGTACCGGAAACGGATCGACGGTGGCAATCTGCCAGACGTTGCCCTGGCCGATGGCCCAGTCCTTCGCCTCCTCGTGCCGGTAGCGGTAGAGCGGCCGCCCGCGGTACGCCCACTGCGGCGCACCGTCGGCGCGCGCGACCAGCGACCAGGCGCCGAACGGCGTTGCCCCCGCGGCCGCCCGCACGGGCGGCCAGACCGACGCGCAGGGCCCGAAGCAGGTCGAGACGTCCGGCTCGGTATCGCGCCGCGTCACGTACAGCGTGTAGCCCTCGGCATCGGCGAAGACCGGCCCGATGGGGGTGCTGCCGAACGTGATCGCGGGCGGCGTAGCCGGGAGCGCGTCTTCCTGCGCGCCCGCCTGCGCCGGCCAGCCCGCGCCGAGCGCCGCCAGTGCGATCAGATATCGTCCAGCACGCATCACCATGCCTCCTCACCGGCCCGACGTCGCGGTCGGCGGTCTGCGCCGTAGAACGGGCTCCGCAAGGCGCGCACGGCGCGCCTCGGCGGGAGCGGCCGCGGGGCTGCGGGGTCCCCGCAAGCGGACGCCGGGGGTTCGGGGCGCAGCCCCGTGTGATGGAAGCCCTCAGGCCACGACCTCCCCGACGGGCTGCCGTGTCTCCATCGAGCCGGCGCCGAAGGTGTCGATCGGGACCTCCATCACCTGCATCGCGGTCAGGGCGATGCGCGACACGGGGTCGGACTTGCCGATGACGCTCAGCCCCGAGCGCACGCGCCCGCCCGCGCGCCCGGCGAACATGACCGGCAGGTTGTCGATGTTGTGGTCCTTCGCCAGCTCGGTCTCCGAGTGCGCCACGACGAGCATGCGATCGAGGAGCGTGCCGTCGCCTTCCGGCATGCCGTCCAGAATGCCCAGGAACGTGCCCCACGCCTGCATGACGTCGGCGACGAACCGCGTGGACTCGGGCTGGTAGCCGAGGGCGGCGTCGATGGGCTCGTCGTGCGTCAACTGGTGGTGCGAGGTCGCGCTGCCGCGGCGCGTCAGCGACGAGGCGCCGTTGTTGAAGCTCACGTTGAACACCTTCGTCTGGTTGCAGGCCAGCGCCATCGCGAGCAGCCGCACCAGGACCTCGTGGTTTGCGCTGACGTCCTCCAGCACGTTGGCCACCTCCCGCTCGCCCTCGGGCGCGGACGGCGGCTTGCACGCGACCAGCGGCTGCGGCTTCTGGAGCTGCAGGGCGAGCTGGCTCTCCACCTGCCGGACGCCGGTGAAGTACTGATCGAGTCGCGCCCGATCCGCCGCGCCGAGCCGCCGCTCGAGCGCCCGCCGCTGCTCGGTGACCACCGACAGCACGCTCCGCCGCGCCATGGTGACCGGATCGGGCGTGAAGGCGGCGGCGTTGGGATCCACGAAGCCCTCGCCGAAGACGCGCTGATAGAAGCGCGCGGCGGACGTCTCGACCGGGTTCATCTGCCCCGCGCCCTGGCCGCTCAGGGTGTTCGTGCGGTCGCCGATGGCCGACACGTCGAGCGTGCGGAAGCGCGTGCCGCCGCCGATGTGCGCCGCGATGATGCTGTCGAACGACGGCGCCGGGAGCGTGCCGCCGACGCTCGGCGCCACGCCGGTGCGGAAGCACGGCCCGCCGGACGCGTGCGGGAAGTTGGGCTTGCCGTCCGTCAGGCAGTCGAAGCCGCCGAAGATCGTGACCTTGTCCTTGTACGGCGCCATCGGCTCCGTCTCGGGCAGGATCTCGTAGTCCGGACCGGGCCGCGTCGGATGGAAGCGGCCGGGGGTCACGCCCAGGCCCCAGAACCAGGTGCCGAACCGCACCGGGAGCGGGGCGCCCGCGGCGAGCGCCGTCCCGTTGCCGTTCAGGAAGCAATCCAGGTAGGGCAGCGACACCGCGACGGTCGCGCCCTGGCAGATGCCGCGCAGGACGGTGCGCCGGCTGATCCCTGACTTCATCGTGAGACCTCCTCACCCGTTCCGTTGCCGTTCGCCGGCTGCGCCGCGAGGAAGGCGGGACTCGTGGCGACGGCGGCCAGCAGCGCCGGCAGCCGGTAGCCTTCCTCCGCGAACCGGGACGCCATCTCGGCCGCCCACGATAGGTCGCGGGGCGCCAGCGACCGCCGCAGCGCGTACTCCGCGACGCGCCGGGCGAGGCACCGCGGCAGCGCCGGATGCCGGCTCACGGCCGCGCCCAGCGCCACCGGCCCGGAGACCTCCGTGCCGTCGAGCTCGCCGCTGACGTCGATGGGCGCCCCGTTCTCGGTCGTGCGCCAGGCGCCGACGCCGTCGAAGTTCTCCAGCGTCAGCCCGATGGGATCGGTGATGCGGTGGCAGCCCGCGCACACCGGATTGCTGCGGTGCACCGCCAGCCGGTCGCGCGCCGTGCGCAGCTCGACGTTCTCCGTGTCCTCGAGCAGCGAGAAGTCCACGTCCGCCGGCGGGTCCGGCACCGCCTGGCACAGGAGCAGCTCGCGCAGCGCCTGGCCGCGCAGCGTCGGCGAGCTGCGGCCGTCGTGGGAGAACGCGGCCAGAAAGCTCATCTGCGTCAGCAGCCCGGCGCGGCCTTCGTCGGCCGGCAGCTCGTAGCGGACCCAGGGGTCGCGGCCCGGTCTGACAGGCAGGCCGTAGACCTGACCGAGGGCCCGCGTCATGAACGTGGTCCGCGACGTGAACAGCTCCCGGTAGTCGCGGTTCTCGCGGACGAGCAGCTCCACGATCGTGCGCAGCGTCTGCTCCGGCATGTCGGCCTTCACCTCGCGCACGAACTGCGGATACAGGACCGGGTCCTTCGCCAGGTCCGCGATGCGCTCGAAGCCGAGCATGTCGGCAAAGAACGTTCGCACGGACGCCTCCAGGCGGGGGGAGGCCAGCAGGCGGTCCACCTGGCGCGCCAGCCCCTGCGCGTCGTGCAGCTCGCCGCGCGCCGCGGCCTCCAGCAGCAGCGTGTCGGGCGTCGTGTCCCACAGGAAGAAGCTGAGGCGCGCCGCCTTCGACCAGGCGTCCAGGCGCACCTGGCCGGGGCGCGCGGGATCGGGCTCCGTGGCGTCGATGTCGAACAGGAAGCGCGGCGACACGAGCATCGTCTCCAGCGACAGGGCGAGGCCCGTGTGGAAGCTCCCGCTCAGGCGGGCGCCCTCCCGCGCCGCCGCGACCTGCCGCTCGAGGTCGGGGGACGCGAGCGGCCGCCGGAACAGGAGGCGGCCCACCCGCTCGAAGAACGCCGCCGCGCAGGCATCGTCCGCCCGGTCCTCCGCGGCGGGCCGGCAGCCGACCAGCAGCGCGCGGTGGTTCTCGTCGACCACCTGCGCCGCGATGGCCCGGGCCATCCGCGCGTACTGCTCGAAACCGGCCGGCGAGACCGCTATCGTGCTCACGTTGGAGGTCTGCAGGCCGTGCGGCGGCCGCACCAGCGGGTCCATGCGGCCGGCCACCTGGATGTCCGTGCCGAAGATGTCCGCGACGGCGTTGCGATACTGCGTCTCGGTCAGGCGCCGCATCGCCGTGGCCGGGTCGCTGCCGGGCTGCGCCGCAGCCGGGCCCGGCAGCATCGCCATCGTCATCGCGATCGGCACGGCGCGCAGCAGGCGACGCACGCGGCGGCCCGCGGCCAGGGTGGCCCGCCCCGGCGGAGTCGGCGCCGTTTCTTGCCGCAGACTGCTATCGACCATCTGCTCCCGTGCCGTCGTCGTGAATCACGAACGCCGGAATGCCGGCGAGCCGGTGCGCCGCGGAGATGGTGGTGCACTGCCCGGTCCGCGGGTCGGGGTCGCCGTCGGCCATCAGCACGAAGGTCTTGTACTCGGAGGCGCAGTCCATGTTGGCGGTCGACGCCGTGGCCCGGCAGCAGTACGCCACGGTGGAGATGTTCATGAGCGGCCGGTAGCCGCCGAGCAGCCCGGTCAGCCGGCCGTCCGGCCCGATCCGGAGCCTGAAGCGGACGCGCCGGAACTCCTGCGAGTAAACCTCCCCGAACGCCCCCCACGTGAACAGGCGGTAGCGCAGGTACAGCCTGTCGACGTTGTCGATCAGCAGCTCGCCGTCGACGATGCGGCCGGTCACCTCGTTGCGCCAGTGCGGGTTCGACGATACGCGGAACGACTGATCGGGGAGCGGCTCGCCCGCGGGCGTCCTGAGGATCAGGTCAGCCAGCTCCAGCGAGTAGATGCCCACCTCGACGCGGTCGTCGTTGCGCGGGTCGTCCAGGTCGCGGATCTCGATCAGGAACGGATTGAGATCGCCGCCCGCCTGCTCGCTCTCGGCGGTGCCCCGCCGGCTCTTGTAGCAGCCGACGGCGCGATAGAGCTGGTTGTCGACCGCGGGCTCGCCGTCCAGCCCCTCGAACTTCGGGTGCTCGCAGGTCAGGGGCGTCGCGCGGCCGTCCGGCGTGCCGTCGAGATTGAGGCCGTACGCCACCCGGCTCCGGACGCCGCGGTGGGGCGGGTGGCGGGGATCGTCGAGGAACGCCTTCGGGTTCTGGCAGACGTTCTCTCCGCCGGGTCCGTTGATGAACTCGCCCTTCCAGGCGTTGGCGTACTCCTCGGCGTTCTCGGGCCTGAGAATCCGCTCGCGCTCGTCCGGGCCGAGCGTGGCGAGGAAATTCTCCTCGACGGTCCGCTCGAACCCCCCGGGGCAGTCCGACTCGAACGGCCCGTAGTGCATCGCCAGCCGCGAGTCCACGACCAGGAAGCCCAGCGTGCTCCCCTCGCGGGCGTGGACGCCGCCGTCGAGCGCCGCGCCCGCCAGAACCGCCGGCAGGATGCAGGCCAGCAGCCGCCACCGCGGGCCCGTGCAGTTGTCTGTCATGCATGCCTCCCGTGCGCGCTTCCATCAGACGGGGCTGCGCCCCGAGCCCCCGGCGTCCGCTTGCGGGGACCC
>CAYGCV010000282.1:0-5941 GCA_964348425.1 uncultured Vicinamibacteraceae bacterium
ATGGCGGCCGCATCCGGGCCGAGAGCGCCGGGCCGGGCCAGGGCGCCCGCGTCACCTTCCCGGTGCCGCTGGCCGGGGAGGCGGCCGGCAGCGCCGGCGCGGCCTACCAGCGGCGCGTGGCGCCGCACGGGACCAGGGAGCGGCCGCGCATCCTGGTGGTCGACGACGACCCGCGGATGCTGCGCTACGTGCGCGACGCGCTGCTCGGAGCGGGCTATGCCCCGCTGGTCGCCGCCGACCACCGTGAGCTGTCCGACCTCCTCGCGGCGGAACGGCCCGCGCTGGTCGTGCTCGACCTGGTACTGCCCGGAACCGACGGCATCGAGCTGATGGAAACGGTGCCGGGGCTTGCGGACCTGCCGGTGATCTTCATCTCCGCCTACGGGCGCGACGAGACCATCGCGCGGGCCCTCGAGGCCGGCGCCGAGGACTACGTCGTCAAGCCCTTCTCGCAAACGGAGCTCACGGCGCGGATCGGGGCGGCGCTTCGCCGCCGCGCGGAGCCCGACCTGTTCGTGCTGGGCGAGCTGGCGCTCGACTATGCCCACCGGCGGGTCACGCTCGGCGGCCGCCCGCTGGAGCTTACCGCCACCGAGTACGAGCTCCTGCGCGTGCTCTCGCTCGGCGCGGGACGGGTCGCGACCTACGACGCGCTGCTGCGCCAGGTGTGGAGCGGGCGGAGCCACGCCAATCCGAAGCTCGTGCGCGCCTACGTCCAGCGGCTGCGCCGCAAGCTCGGCGACGACACCAGCCAGCCGGCCTACATCCTCACCGAGCGTCGCGTCGGCTACCGCATGCCGCGCCCGGGGGCGGCGTAGTCCGCCATCCCGCACTTCCCGCAGGGGCTACGATGTCAGCAGCCCCGGTCGGGCGGCGTGCCCTCGAAGCGCTCCGCTGCGGCCGAAAGCTGGACGATCAGGCCGTCCGGGTCCGGGACGAGGACGCTGGTCGGCCCGGCCTGTCGCACCTCCTCGAAGCCGGCCTCCTCGAGCGCGCCGGCCACCCGCTCCGCGTCGAAGTCCTCGATGCCGACGCCGAAGTGGTCGATCTCGCCGGCTACCGCGCTCTCCGCGGTCAGGCTGCAGTTGCCGCCCTCGACCGGGCAGAGGCTGATCAGGCCGCCGTCCGGGAAGTCGAGCGCGTAGGCGTCGCCGACGATGTAGCGGCGCGGCGGCAGGCCGAGCAGGTCGCGGTAGAAGCGCTCCGACCGATCCAGGTCCGCAACGCCGAGGTTGACGTGATGCAGCGAGCGCGCCCGCACCGCGCTGCCCTGCGCGCCCGCGGCGGCGGGCACGGCCAGGACGGCGAGCGCGCCCAGCAGTTGCCGGCGCGTCAGGCGGCCCTCCTCGTACTGCTTCAGCAGGGTGTCGAACGACTCGATCATCGGGCTCCTCCCCCGCCGCGGCTGCCGGCGGCTACTGCTGCGCGTCGTCCGGCCCGCCGAGGCGCACGAACTTCTGGATGCGCTGTCCGGAGTTGACCTCCGTGGTGTACAGGTTGCCGCGCGAGTCGACGGCCAGGTTGTGCAGCCGGTGGAACTGGCCGGCGTACATCCCCATCCGGCCGAAGTGGTCGCGGACGGTCAGCGTCGCGCGATCGAGCACCCAGACGACGTTGTTCGTGCCGTCGGGGATGAACAGCCACTGCTGGTCGGGATCGACCGACAGGGTCACGCCCGAGACCGAGCCGCTGCCGAGCGTGGCCGGCCGCACGAACGCCTCGCGCAGGAACGTCCCGTCCTTCTGAAAGACCTGCAGGCGGTCGTTCGTCCGGTCCGCCACGTAGACCAGGCCGTCGTTCGAGACCGCGACGTCGTGCACCGGGCTGCGATAGTGGCGGATCGGGTCGGCCTCGGGATCGTAGGGCGGCAGCTCCGCGTCGACGGGGCGCTCCCCGTAGGCGCCCCAGTGCCGCCGGTAGGCGCCGGTCTCGGCGTCGAAGACGATGACGCGGCGATTGCCGTAGCCGTCGGCGACGTAGACCTCGTTCGTTTCCGGATCCACCCGGATGCCCGCCGGGCGGCCGAGGTTCTCGGTGTCGTTGCTCCCGCCGCTCTGCCCGGCGCGGCCGATCTGCAGCAGGAACTCGCCGTCGGCGGTGAACTTGAGGATGTGCGCGTCGGTGGCCGCGTTGCCGCCGATCCAGACGTGGCCCTCGTGATCGATGTGAATCCCGTGCTCGTTCTCCGGCCACTCGAACCCGTCGCCCGCACCGCCCCAGGAGCGCAGCACCGTGCCGTCCGCAGCGAACTCGATCACCGGCGGCGCCGGCACGCAGCACATGCCGTGCTCGCCGCGCTGGCGGGCGTCGAGCGAGCGCGGCCGATGGACCAGCCACACGTGGTCGTCGGCGTCGACCGCGACGCCGGCCGCCTGGCCCAGAATCCAGTTGTTCGGCAGCGGCGGCGGCCAGAACGGATCGACCCGAAACTCGGGGACGTCCGCCGACGGCGGCTGGCTCGGCGCCGCCGGCGCGCCGGCGAGGACCATCCCGAGCACCACCGCGACGAGACCCCCCGCACGCTTCCAGTTGTTCATCGCCATGATTCCTCCTGCAAGGCGCAGACTCCTAGCATAGCCGAGGCCGCGGCGTATAATCGGGCCGAGCGTTCGGCTGCCGATGCGGCCGGGGTGGGAGGAGGTTCCCATGCAACGGATCGTACCCCTGACCGTCACCGTCGCCGCGTGCCTCCTGGGCCTGCCTGCGCCGGGCGCGGCGCAGTGCGAGCCCGACGGCGACGTCGCGTTCGTCTGCGGGCCGGTGAGCCCGGAGGATCTGGTCGCCGTGCCCGACACGCCCTGGATCGTCGTGTCCAGCATGGAGGATGCGGGCTACCTCAGCCTGACCGACAGCCGCGACCACACGTCCGTGCTGGCCTACCCGCTCGAGACGTCCGAGCCGCGCCACGACACGGCGGCCTACGGCGGGTGTCCGGGACCCGACACGAGCGGGTTCCGGCCGCACGGCCTCGACCTGCGCCCGGGAGACGGCGGCGTGCACACCCTGTACGTCGTCCGCCACGGCGCCCGCGAGGCGGTCGAGGTGTTCGAGCTCGACGCCGCGGGCGAGCGCCCGACGCTCACCTGGATCGGCTGCGTCGTGGCGCCCGAGTCGGTCAGCCTGAACTCGGTGGCGGCCCTGCCGGGCGGCGGGTTCGGCGCGACGAACTTCAACCTCGAGCAGGGGCAGGTCTGGGAGTGGCAGCCCGGGGCCGGGTGGACCGCGGTGCCCGGCAGCGAGACGGTGGGACCCAACGGGCTCGTGGCCTCGCCCGACGGGCGCTGGTTCTACATCGGCGGCTGGGGCACGCGGTCGCTGATCCGGGTCTCGCGCGGGCAGACCCCGCCCAGCGTCGAGGCGGTCGACGTCGGGTTCCAGATCGACAACGTCCGCTGGGCCCCCGACGGCTCGCTGCTGGCCGCGGGACACCTCGGCAGCGACGGTCCGGCGTCGATCTTCGCCTGCCTCGGCGAGCGCGCGTGCGAGGGCGTGACGTCGCGGGTGGCCACGGTGGACCCGGAGGCCCTGACGGCGCGGGAGATAGTCCGCTACCCCTCGAACGACAACCTCATCATCGCGACGGTCGCCCTGCAGGTCGGCGACGAGATCTGGGTGGGCGGCATCGGCGGCAGCGACCGCATCGCGCGCTTCGCCGCCCCGTAGACACGTCAACCAGCCTGCGACGCCCTGAACTTCGCCAGCTCTTCCCTGACGGCGCCGAGCACGCGGGTGATCACGGCCACGTCGTCCACGAATCCCAGGCCCAGAATGAAGTCCGGCACGAGATCGGCCGGCATGAGGAAGTACACGACCGCGCCGACGATGAGCAGCAGGTTGGCGCCCGCGACGCCGGAGTAGCTGCCGCCGGCCCAGGCGCGCAGCAGCTCGAGCATCGTCCGCAGCTCGTCGACCACGGGCTCGAGGCTGCGTGCGCCCCCGGCGGCCGCCAGCTTGCGGCCTGCCTGCTCGATGACCCGCAGCAACTGCGGCGGCGACTCGACGAGCCGCCGGGCCCGGGCGCGCGCAAAGCGTGGCAGCTCCATGGCTGTGAATGAAATATACAATTTCGATGCGAGACGAGAATGGAAGCACGCTCTCGACCCGGTCGCGGGCGAGACTCCACCCCGCGTTGCCCGCTCGTGATCGTGTCGGCCCTGCTCGTTCTGGCGGTCACGCACGACGCGAAAGCCAGGTGTGACAATGCTGGTCGCGGGCAGGCCTGCGGCTACGCGGGCGCCTCCGTCCGGTCCGGCCGCATGTACACTCGGATCGTGGACATCGACGGCTTCGCGAACGGCGGCCGTCCCGGGGCGGGTCTCGACGACGACGACGTCGAGATCGTCGGCGGCCGTCTGGTGGCAAGACACTTCGACGTCCGCCGCGCGACTGTTTTCGCCACCGGCGCGCTGGCGGTCGCCGCGATCGCCGACTCAGTGACGGACATCGACCTCAGCCGGTCGCGGCCGTCCCGAATCTACCTGCACGATTCCTTTCACGACGTCTCGACCGACATCGGGCGGCTGGTCAGGACCGGCGTCAAAGCGTCCCTGATCCTCGACCGCGCGCTCGGCCTCGTGCGGCTGGCCGTCGTGTATCGGTTCGCCCTGTAGCCATGCCCGTAGGCTCCTCGCCGTACGGCAACGACCCAATCGCTTCCACGCCCTCGCGACCAGCTCGTCCCCTGCTCAAATGGGCCGGCGGAAAACGGCAGCTTCTGCCGCAGCTCCGTCCTTTCTATCCGGCCCGCTTCGAACGCTACATCGAACCGTTCGTCGGCAGCGGCGCCGTGTTCTTCGATCTATACAACCACGGCAGGCTCGCCGGCCGGCGATCCATCCTGATCGACCACAACGCCGACCTCATCGGCTGCTACACCACCGTCCGAGACCACACGGACGACGTAATCGACCACCTTTCACGTCTGGCCGCGGGCCACGCCGCGAATTCGCGCAAGCACTACTACACCGTGCGCGATGACCATTTCAACATCGCCCGCGCCCTGATCTCCAGCGGCCCCGTCCCCGACAGCCGCCAATACAGCCCGCCTCTCGCCGCGATGCTCATCTACCTCAATCGGACAGGATTCAACGGCCTCTTCCGCCTGAACTCGCACGGCCAATTCAACGTTCCGATCGGTCGGTACACGAACCCTACGATCTGCGACGACCACAATATCAAGGCGGTCGCTGCCGCGCTAGCCACGAATGTCCAACTTCTTCACGACAACTTCAACCGTGTCTTGACACTCGCCGAACGTGGTGACTTCGTATACATCGATCCACCCTATGCCCCGCTAACGCAGACCGCCCTATTTACATCCTATACCGCCGCCGGCTTCTCTCTCGCCGACCAGGAACAACTTCAGCAAGTCGTCATCCAGCTTGCGTCCCGAGGCTGCTGGGTCCTTCTCAGCAACTCCATAGCGCCAGATATCAAGCGCCTGTACCACGACGACCCCGACGCCTCATCTGCCGGCCTCTACAGCCGCATCGTATCTGCCAAGCGGCACATTAACTCCGATCCTACTAAGCGCGGCACCGTCCCGGAGTACCTGATAACAAACATTCCGTCCGCTGGCAAGTAACCAACCAGCGCCCTACAACCGCGCAAGCACAAGCAGTCGACACACCACTCCCAACGACATCAGGTCTCGTATGCCGCATCAATTGTCGCTTGGACGATCTTCAGCTCTGGACGCTCGGCTGGTGCAAACGAACACATCTTATGAATCAGGTCGACAATGACCTGCGACTGACATGGTATTTCGTAGGCATTCGCCCCGATTGCGTGCGGGCTTGGAATATGATTCGTCAGCATCTCAATCCACGAGACCCCTAACGCATAAATGTCACACGATGGTCCTACGTCATGAGGCGACACCTGTTGCTGTATTCATTTACCGGGTGAATCGCCAATGAACACGGGCTGAGAATGGACTTGG
>CAYGCV010000283.1:0-5858 GCA_964348425.1 uncultured Vicinamibacteraceae bacterium
GGGGCGAAGGGGTCCCCGCAAGCGGACGCCGGGGGCTTGGGGCGCAGCCCCATCTAGAGGCCGCCGGGGGTTCGGGGCGCAGCCCCGTCTGAATAATGTTGACCGACTCGCACTGCCATCTGGCCGACGCTGCGTTCGCGGACGACCTCGACGCCGTGGTCGGCCGGGCGCGCGCGGCCGGCGTCGAGCGGGCGCTGTGCATTCTCGACGTGACGAACGACGACGAGGCGCAGCGCGCCGAGCGGGTGGCCGGGACGTGGCCGGCCGTTCGTTTCGCGGCCGGCGTGCACCCGCATCAGGCAGCGCCGTTCGAGGACGAGGCCGAAGCGGCTGTCCGCGCGGTCCGCGCGGCGCTCGAGCGCTTCACCGGCGTCTGCGCCATCGGCGAGATCGGGCTGGACTACCACTACGACTTTGCCCCGCGGCGCGTCCAGATCGAGGTGTTCCGGCGCCAGATCACCCTGGCGCGCGAGCTCGGCCGGCCGATCGTCATCCATACGCGCGAGGCGGACGACGATACGTTCGCCGCCATCCGCGCCGAGGGGCGCGGCGACGTGCGGGGCGTCTTCCACTGCTTCACCGGCGATGCGGCGGCGGCGCGCCGCGCGCTCGACCTCGGCTTCCACGTCTCGTTCTCCGGCATCGCGACGTTCCGGCGGGCGGACGACATTCGCGCCGCCGCGGCGATCGTGCCGGCCGACCGGCTGCTGGTCGAGACCGACGCGCCCTACCTCGCGCCCGTTCCCTTCCGCGGCCGCCGCAACGAGCCGGCCTGGGTGGCGCACGTGGTCGAGGTGCTGGCCGGCGTGCGCGGGGAGCCTGCCGCCGACCTCGCGGCGGCGACGTCGGCGGCCTTCGCCGCGCTCTTCGACGCCGCCGTCTGATGCCCGGCGCCGGGCGGGTTGCCGGCCGCGTTGACACCCGTTTGGCGAGTGTGTTCTGATTCCTTCCGCCCCGTGCCAGCAAGAATCGACTCGCCCGTACTGGCTGACCTTGCGCAACTCTTCGAGCCGATTCGGGCCGAGCTCGAGGCGGTCGAGGACGCCTACACCACCCATATCCAGTCCGGTGAAGGCCTCGCCGCCGGCGCCCTCGAAGGCCCCGCGCACGCCGTCGACGAGCTGATTCCGGAAATGGCGCGATACATCCAGGCCGGCGGCGGCAAGCGGGTGCGGCCGGCGTTGCTGCTGATGGCGGCGCGCATGTGCGGCTACGCCGGCGAGCGGCCCGTCCTGTTCGCGTCGGCCGTCGAGTTCATCCATACCGCGACGCTCGTCCACGACGACGTCATCGACGGCTCGGAGCTCCGGCGGGGTCGCCGCGCGATGCACTCGCGCTGGGGCAACAACATGACGGTGCTGTTGGGCGACTACCTCTACATCCGGGCGATGGAGGTGGCGCTGACGTACGACGACGCCATCGCCATCGTGCGGCTGCTGTGCGACGCCACGCGGCGGATGATCGAGGGCGAGATCTACCAGTTGACGAAGGTGGGCGCCGCCGACATCACGGAAGACGAGTACTTCGAGATCATCCGGCGCAAGACGGCGTACCTGTTCAGCGGGTCGGCCGAGATCGGCGGCCTGCTCGGCAAGGCCGGGGAGGAGCAGCGGGCCGCGCTGCGCCAGTACGGGTTCAACCTCGGCGTCGCCTTCCAGCTCGTCGACGACCTGCTGGACTTCACCGCGGACCGCGCCGCGCTCGGCAAGCCGGTCGGCGGCGACCTGCGGGAGGGGAAGGTGACGCTGGCGGCAATCCACCTCCTGCGCCGGGAGGGGCGGCCGAGCCGCGCCCACGATATCGTCCGCTCCGTCGTGGAGACCGGGGAGATCCCCGCCGACGAGTGGAACGAGCTCGTGGCGCTGCTCAGGGAGCGGCAGGCCATCCAGTACGCCCGCGACAAGGCGGTGGAGTACGCGGCGGCCGCCAGGGACTGCCTCGACGCCTTCCCTCCGTCTCCCGAACGCGCCGCGCTCGGCGCGCTGCCCGACTTCGTGCTCGCCCGCGACCGTTGACGGCCACGCTGCGCGGTGCCCGACATCACCCCTGACGACGCCCGGGAACGGGCCGCCTGCCTGCGCGACGAGCTTCGCCGCCACGAGCATCTCTACTACGTCCTGGATCAGCCGCAGATCAGCGACGCCGAGTTCGACGCCAGGCTGAACGAGCTGCTGCGGCTCGAGAGGGAGTTCCCCGACCTCGCGACGCCGGATTCCCCGACGCAGCGCGTCGGCGGCGTGCCGCGCGAAGGCGTGGAGCGGGCGGCCCACTCGTCGGTGATGCTCAGTTTGGACAACGCCCTCGACGACGCCGAGCTGCGCGACTTCGATCGCCGGGCGCGGGAGCTGACGGAGACGGCCGAGCTCGACTACGTGGGCGAGCTGAAGCTCGACGGCGTCTCGCTGGTGGTGCGCTTCGCCGCCGGCGGGCTGGCGCTGGCGCTGACGCGCGGCGACGGCGCGCAGGGCGAGGTCGTCACGCCGAACGCCCGCACGCTCGGGACCGTGCCGCTGTCGTTCACGCGGGCGGAGCTGGCCGCGGCGGGTGTGCCGGAGGACTTCGAGGTGCGCGGCGAGGTGGTGATGCCCAAGCGCGCGTTCGCGCGCCTCAACGAGCGCCAGCGCGCGGCGGGCGAGCGGACCTTCGCCAACCCCCGCAACGCCGCGGCCGGCGCGCTGCGGATGCTGGATGCCTCGATTACCGCCGCCCGCCGGCTCGACTTCTACCCGTATCTGCTGCTGGCGGACGGCGTTCCCATCTTCGACTCGCACTGGGCGTCGCTGGCCGCGCTCGACAAGCTTCGCTTCAAGGTGAATCCGAACCGCAAACGGTTGCGCGGCGTCGACGAGCTGCTCGCCTTCCGCGACGAGTGGCTCGGCAAGCGCGAATCGTTGCCGTACGAGATCGACGGCCTGGTCTTCAAGGTCGACGCCGTGGCGTTGCAGCGCCGGCTGGGCGCAACCGCCAAGGCGCCGCGCTGGGCGATCGCCTGCAAGCCCGCCGCGCAGCAGGCGGAAACGGTGGTGCGGGACATCGAGGTGCAGGTCGGGCGGACGGGCGCCGTGACGCCCCGCGCCATCCTGGAGCCGGTGCAGGTGGGCGGCGTGACCGTGTCGCACGCCACGCTGCACAACGCACAGGAGATCGAGCGCCTCGGGCTGCAGATCGGCGACCGGGTGGTGGTGGTGCGCCGCGGCGACGTCATCCCCAAGGTCGTGCGCGTGGTCGACGAGGGCCTCGACCGGCGGCCGTTCGAGATGCCGGCGGCGTGCCCGGCCTGCGGATCCCTGGTGGTGCGCGCCGAGGGCGAGGTGGTGGCGCGCTGCAACAACGTGAGCTGCGGCGCGCGCCTGAAGGAATCGATCCTGCACTTCGCGCACCGCACGGCGATGGACATCGACGGCCTGGGTTCGTGGCTGGTCGACAGGCTGATTGCGCCGGCCGGTCTCGGTCGGAAGGCGTCGGCCGGCCCTCTGGTCCGGGATCTGGCGGACCTGTACGAGTTGACGGAGGCACAGCTCGCGCCGCTCGAGAAGGATGCCGAGCTGGGTGCGAAGAATGCCGGCAAACACGTCCGGGCCATTGCCGACGCAAGGCGGACGCTGACGCTGGCGCGCGCGGTGCACGCGCTCGGCATCTCGGGCGTGAGCCCGCGCAAGGCCGATCTGCTGGCGCGCGACTTCGGCAGCCTGGAGGCGCTCGCGGCTGCGGCCGCGGACGATATCGCGCGCGTCAAGGGCGTCAGCCGCCGGGATGCAGCCGCAGTCCAGGCGTCCCTGGCAGAGGCGCCGACCCGGCGGCTGGTCGAGCTGCTGGTGGAGGCGGGCCTGCCCGGCCGGGGGGACGCCGAGCGCCCGGCCGCGGCGGATGCCGGGGCCCGCCGCGCCGAGAGCGCGGTCGAGTCGCCTCCCGCGCCCGACGAAGCGGCGTTCCGACAGGCTCTCAGACGGTTCGTCCAGCGCGGGGTGAAGGGGCTGGGCGACGTGCTCGCCGGCAAGCTGGTGGACGACGGCCTGGTGCAGGGGCCGGCCGACCTCCACGGGTTGACCGCCGAGCAACTGGCGCGCATTCCGACGCCGGTCAAGCTCGGGAAGAAGTCGGCGCGCAAGATCGTCGAGAGTCTCGAGCGGTCGAAGAACAAGCCCCTGGCGCGGCTGGTGTACGGGCTCGGCATTCGCCACGTCGGCGAGCGCACGGCCGAGCTGCTCGTGGACCGCTTCCCGGGCATCGACGCCCTGGAGGCGGCGACGGCCGAGCAGCTCGAGGAGGTGGACGAGGTCGGCCCGCGTATCGCCGAGTCGATTCGCGCATTCTTCGAGTCCGACCGGAACCGGAAGCTGATCGGGCGGTTGCGGAAGGCCGGCCTGCGGCTCGAGGAGGCCGCGCCGGCTGAACCGGACCGGCCCGGTCCTTCCGACCTGGCCGGGAAGACGTTCGTGCTGACGGGTACCCTGTCCGGTATGACCCGCAACGAGGCCCGGGCGCGCATCGAGGCGGCCGGGGGCCGCGTGACGGGCTCCGTCAGCCGCAAGACGGACTACGTCGTGGCCGGAGACAATCCGGGATCGAAGCGCCGCAAGGCAGAGGAGCTGGGCGTCGCCGTGATCGGCGAGGCCCGCCTGGTGGAGCTCGTCGAGGGGGCGGGATTGCCCCGTGAAGCGTGAGATCGCGCGACCAAGCGGTCATGATTTCGGTTGTGCAGCTCACATGATTCTCACCTGCTGTTCTGGCCAGCGAAAACTATCATATGATTGATCCTGATGGGGCACAGCGCCTGTCGAGTCACGCCCGCTCGTGAGCATGGACGACTCGATCCGCCATCAACTCGTGACCCTCATGGAAGCGCGGTGCCAGGACGTCGGCGTTCACCCTGGACCGTCCAACGGACTGGCGGCCGGGGGACGTGCCGAATCCAGAGGGGTTGGTGCTCCCGTACTTCGATGACGATTCAGCGTGGGCGTTGATCGCATCCAGACTCGAGGACGGACACGCCGTGGAGACCATCCTTCTCGACCGGCCACCCGGCAAGAAGGCCTACGTCATGAAGATCGACCTCAATCCCGGGCGGCCCGTGCTCTACGTCAAGCTTGAGCTCGGGTCCGGGGTTGTCATCGGGCGCAGTTTTCACGAGTCGGAACGGAAGTGAGGGTATCGGCAGTGGCGGGGACACGTGTAGTTGAAGCTCTTCAGGTTGTCGGCCAGCAGGCGCGGTCCTGTGCGCGATGCGGAGCAGAGACGGTCGAAACCGTCGAGCACCGTCACACGTTTCGTTACGGCGCCAGTGAAGCAGCGGCCGACCTGACCGTGGACCTTCCCGTTCGTCGATGTACGACGTGCGGCTTCGAGTTTCTCGACCGGCAATCCGAAGCGATCAAGCTGGAGGCGATCTGCGAGCACCTCGGCGTCCTTTCGCCGGCGGGCCTGCGGCGGATCAGAGCGCGCTACGGAATGACTCAGGCCGAGTTTGCGGACGTCACAGGATTGGGCACCGCGACCCTGGTTCGCTGGGAGAACGGATCGATGAACCACACCCGGGCGTACGACCGCTACATCCGACTCCTGGACAGCCCGGAGGTGATGCGGCAGCTCAAGAGACTTGTTCAGCCTTCCGAGCCTCTGATCGAGCAGGCGAACACCGTCGACAGGCGGTGGCGCGCGCGGAAGGTCACCGCGGATTTGCGTCAACACCAGAGTGCGTTTGCTCTGCGTCCAGCCGCCTGACTGCATGTACACGATAACCTTCTACTCGTTCAAGGGTGGCGTCGGCCGTAGCATGGCGCTGGCAAATAGCGCCGTGGAGCTAGCTAGGAGTCTGCGCCGTAGGAGATTTGCGGCACGAAACGGGTCGTCAGTTCACG
>CAYGCV010000284.1:0-5852 GCA_964348425.1 uncultured Vicinamibacteraceae bacterium
GCGGGGACCCCTACGCCCCGCGCCGCTCCCGCCGAGGCGCGCCGTGCGCGCCTTGGGGGGTACTTGCTGGCGTCGCGCCAACTCTGTGACAATGAGCGGCGATTTCGGCGCCGCCAACCGACCTTTCCGCGAGGGATTCCCATGAGATGCAGGTTCCATGTCGTCACCGCGCTCGCCTGCCTGGCAGGACTGGGCGCCGCGGTCGCTCTCGCCGCCGCCCAGCAGGGCGCAACCGGCGGCGAGTGGCACAGCTACGCCGCGGACGCGGGCAGCACGAAGTACTCGCCGCTCGAGCAGATCGACCCGGACAACTTCAGCGACCTCGAGGTCGCCTGGCGCTGGCAGTCGGCCGACGCCTACGTCAGCACCTCGACGGAGGGCGGCGGGGAATGGTCATCCAGCCTGCCGAACATCGTCGAGTACCTCGAGGCGCAGAATCCCGACCTGTACCGCCGGGGGAACACGCCGCGCATCTCGTCCATGCAGGCCACGCCGCTGATGGTCGACGGCGTCCTCTACCTGAACACCGCGCTGTCGCAGGGAGTCGCCATCGATGCCCGCACCGGCGAGACGCTCTGGGTCCACAACCCGAAGAGCTACGAGGAAGGCACCACGACCATGACCGTCACGTGGCGGCAGCGGGGCGTGGCCTACTGGACCGACGGCACGGACCAGCGCATCTTCTGGGGCACCGGCAACGGCTATCTCATCTGCGCGGAGGCGAAGACCGGCCTGCCCTGCGCCGGCTTCGGCGACGGCGGCCGGGTCGACCTCACCGTCGGCCTGCCGCGCGCGGACCGCAACGAGCGCGACTACCTGAACGCCATGCTCTACTCCGTGCAGTCGCCGCCGGTGGTCGTGCGCGACGTCGTCATCCACGGCTCGTCGATCGCTGACCGGCGCATCATGCAGGAGGCCGTTCCGGGCTGGGTCCGCGCCTGGGACGTGCGTACCGGGGAGCACAAATGGGACTTCCACACAGTGCCGCAGGAGGGCGAGGAGGGGGTCGAGACCTGGCTGAACGACTCGTGGCGCTACTCCGGCAACGCCAACGTGTGGTCGATGCTGAGCGGCGACGACGAGCTCGGCTACGTCTACCTGCCCACCGGGACCCCGACGAACGACTACTACGGCGGCCACCGGCTCGGCGACAACCTGTTCGCGGAGAGCATCGTCTGCGTGGACGTCGAGACCGGGCGCAAGGTGTGGCACTTCCAGGCCGTGCACCACGGGCTCTGGGACTACGACTTCCCCGCCGCCCCGAACCTGCTCGACGTGGTGGTCGACGGGCGCCCGATCAGGGCTCTCGCGCAGGTCAGCAAGCAGGGCTTCCTGTACGCGTTCGATCGGGTCACCGGCGAGCCGATCTGGCCGATCGAGGAGCGCCCGGTCCCGACCGAGACCAACATCCCCGGCGAGGTGCCGTCGCCCACGCAGCCGTTCCCGACCCGCCCGGCGCCGTTCGAGTACCAGGGCGTGACCATCGACGACCTGGTCGACTTCACGCCCGCGATTCGCGCCCTGGCGATCGAGGCGGTGGACGGGTTCCGGCTCGGGCCGCTCTTCACGCCGCCGGACCGGGCCGTAGCGGGGGTGACGCGCGGCACGCTGTTCCGGCCGCCCGGCTCCGGCGCGGCAAGCTGGTCGGGCGCGGCGGTCGACCCGGACACGGGGCTGCTGTACGTGCCCTCGACCAATCACTCGACCGTGGTCCGCTTCTACAGTCCGGAAGGCCAGGGCGGCAACCTGCGGTTCACGCACGGGGCGCCCGAGGACGTCATGCTGGCCGGCAACGGCGGGCGCGACCTGCCGCAGATGCCGCAGGGCCTGCCGCTGTTCAAGCCGCCCTACACGCGCATGACGGCGATCGACATGAACACGGGCGAGCATGCCTGGATGATTCCGACCGGCAACGGCGACCGGATCCGCAACCATCCGCTGCTGCGCGACCTCGACCTGCCGCCGCTCGGGGGCGACTGGGGCCGTAGCGGGCCGCTGGTCACGAAGACGCTGCTGATGCTCGCACTGTCGGTCGGCGGCAGCAACGGCGGCCCCCGCTTCGTGGCCTACGACAAGGCCACGGGCGCCGAGCTGGCGTCGGTGGATCTGCCGAGCGGGGCGCTGGGAGCGCCGATGACGTACATGCTGGACGGCAGGCAGTACATCGCCCTGACCGTCGGCGGCGCCCCGCCGGAGCTGATCGCGCTGGCGCTGCCGCAGGAATCCGCGCCGTAGCACGGCGCGGATTCCTGGCGGGTCGGCCAGGCGCCAGGGTTGGATGGACGGCAGGCTGAGCCGGCAGCGGTCGTCCGGCCCCGAACGGCCGGCGGCGGGCTACTCGGAGCCCGCCGCTGCCGCCTCTTCCGCGCGCGCGCCGGCGAGGATGCCCGGCATCGCGTAGTTCCCTTCGTGGCAGGCGTACTCGAAGAGCGGATCCTCCGTCTGCTGGAGGTAGATCATCACCGTCCACGGCTGGGTCCACGTGGTCGGATCGTCCAGCGTCACCTCGTGCCGGATCGTGCCGGGGGCAATCCGGGTGAACCGCTCGACCATCCGCAGATGCTCGCTGGCCTGCTGGTAGCGGGCCTGCGCCGAGAAGTTCGTCGTCTCGACGACCAGCGTGTCGCCGTCCCACCGGCCGCGGGCGTTGCCGTTCCACAGGCGGATGTCGTCGTCGACGTGCGGCCGGCCGTCCAGCGGGATGACGCGCGCCCTCTACGGCACAAATTCCTAGTATCTCCCGGATGGCAACTGGAGGCAACGCGCGTCGGGCGGGTCACCTGCCGCCGTGCGGCTCCGGCCCTCCGTTCGCGGGGAGTGACTGCCGTGCGGCGGTCCGGCGTCGGGGATAATTGACGCGTGCCGGCGCCGTTGCGGATCGTCCATCTGGGTTGCGGATTCATCACGGGGGTGCACAGCGGCTGCCTGCGCCGCTGTCGCCGCGACATCCTGTCGGGCTACGCCAGCCGCGACGGGGACCGGGCCGAGGCGTTCCGGCGGCGGTACGGCGGGTTTCGCAGCTACCGGGGCTACGAGGCGGCCCTCGCCGACCGGGACGTCGAGGCGGTCGTCATCGCGGTGCCGCCGCGCTGGCACCTCGACCTCACGCTGCGGGCGCTCGACGCCGGCAAGCACGTCCTGGTCGAGAAGCCGGCATACCTCACGCTGGACGACTACCGGCGGGTGTGCGCCGCCCGGGACCGGGCCGGACGCGTGGTCCTCGTCGCCGAGAACGACCACTACAAGCCGCTGGCCGTGTGCCTGCGCCGGCTGCTGCGGGAGGAGACCATCGGCGAGATGGTGTTCGCCCAGTTCAACACCCTGGCCCGCCGGCTCAAGGCGGCCGACGACTGGCGCAACGACGAGGCGCTGGCCGGGGGCGACGCCTTCTTCGAGGAGGGGATCCACTGGCTGCACCTGGCCAACAGCCTCGGCCCGGTGATGACCTCGGCCCGCGGCTACCGGCCGCGGCCGTCCCGCCGCGGTCCGGACACGCGCGCCAAGAGCATGCTGGCCGCCTTCACCTACGACAACGGCGCGGTCGGCACGCTGTACTACTCGCGCGAGGTGCCCTCGCTGCTGCGCGGGCTGCGTCTCTCGAAGCTGTTCGGCCGGCGCGGCATCATCACCTTCGAGTCGAACGGGGCCTTCGTGCTGGTACGCGGCCGCGGCCGGCCCCGGCTGCTGTGGCCGGGCGTGCGCGACATCCGCGGCTACCGCGCGATGTACCGCGACTTCGCCGCGTCGATCCGCAGCGGGCGGGCGCCGGAGATGAGCCTGGAGACGGCCATGGCGGACCAGCGCCTCATGGAGCAGATCTGCGCCCCTCCCGATCCGTAGGACCGTGCCTGGCGACTACACCTGCGACGTCATCATCATCGGCTCCGGCGCCGGCGGCGGCACCCTGGCGCGGGCGCTGGCGCCGACCGGGGCGCACATCCTGATGGTGGAGCGGGGCGACTTCGTCCCCCGCGAGCCGGAGAACTGGGACCCCGCCGCGGTGTGGAAGGAGCTGCGCTACCGCACGACGGAGCGCTGGCTGGACGCCGCCGGCCGCGAGTTTCGCCCGTACATGCACTACTGCGTGGGCGGCAACACCAAGTTCTGGGGCAGCGTGCTGTACCGGCTGCGCAAGGCGGACTTCGAGGCGACCGAGCACGCCGACGGGCTCTCGCCCGCCTGGCCGATCGACTACGAGACCCTCGCGCCGTACTACGACCGCGCCGAGCGGCTGTACGAGGTGCACGGCGAGCGGGGCCACGATCCGACCGAGCCGCCGCGCGGCCCATTCCCCCACCCGCCGATACCGCACGCCGACGAGATCGCGGACCTGGTCGAGCGGCTCCGGGAGCAGGGTCTCCATCCGTCGCCCCTGCCGCTGGGGCTGCTGAGCCCGGGCGCGCCTGACGGCTGCATCCTCTGCAACACGTGCAACTCGTTCCCCTGCCAGCGCCACGCCAAGAGCGAGGCGGAGAGCTGCTGCGTCCGTCCGCTGCTCACGCGCGACAACGTGGCGCTGTGGACCAACGCGCGCGCCCGCCGGCTGCTCACCGACGCGGCCGGCCGGCGGATTGCGGCGGTCGAGGTGGAGCACAACGGGGAGATCGTCCGCGCGCGGGCGCCGCTGGTGGCGGTCGCGTGCGGCGCGGTCAACACGGCCGCGCTGCTGCTGCGCTCGGCGAACGACAGGCACCCCCGCGGGCTGGCCAACTCGTCCGGGCTGGTCGGCGCGCGCTACATGGCGCATCTCGCCACCATGATGCAGGGCTTCCATCCGCTGCGGCGCAACCGGGCGGTGTTCCAGAAGACGGTCGCGATCAACGACTTCTACCTGCGCGGCCCGGACACCGCCTATCCGCTCGGGCAGATCCAGTCGCAGGGCCGCACCCACGGCGTCATGGCAAAGACCGTCGTGCCCTGGATACCGCTCTGGGCGTACGACGCCTGGGTCGCGCGCGGCGTGGACTGGCTGGCGTTGACCGAGGACCTCCCGCGGCGCGACAATCGCGTCACCGTCGAGCCGGACGGCCGCATTCGCCTGCGCTACCGGCCCAACAACCGCGGCGCCCACCGGCGGCTGGTCGCCGAGATGCAGCGCATCCTGCGCCGGCTGGGCTTCTGGCTGGTGATGCGCCACTCGCACGAGCAGAAGAACACGACCCACCAGTGCGGCACGCTCTGCTTCGGCACCGACCCGCGCGCGTCGGTCCTCGATCCCTGGTGCCGCGCCCACGACATCGAGAACCTGTTCGTCGTGGACGCGTCCTTCTTTCCGTCGTCGGCCGCCGTCAACCCCGGCCTGACCATCGCCGCCCAGGCGCTGCGGGTCGCCGACCACATCGTCGCAAACGACCTGAGGAGGGCCCCGTGAAGGTCCGATCGTTCAGCCACACCGGCATCACCGTGTCCGACTTCAACGCGGCCGTGAAGTTCTACTGGGAGGTCTTCGGCTGCCCCCTGGTGGGCGTCTCGGACGCGCCCGTCGAGCGGGTGCGCGGCTTCTTCGGCGTCGACGCCGAAGCGCCGTCGTGCAAGATCGGCTGGATCCGCGTCCCGGGCGGCGCGGTGATCGAGATATTCGGGTTCGAGCCGCGCCAGCCGCCGATCGAGGTGCCGTGGAACCGCGTCGGCCTGACCCACATCTGCTTCAACGTGCGCAACACGCAGCGGTGGTACGACTACCTCATCTCCAGGGGCGTGGAATGCGTCTGCCCGCCCGAACGCTCGCCCCGCGGCCACACGCTGTTCTTCGTCCGCGATCCGGACGGCAACCTGATCGAGCTGACCGACCTCCGCTACATGTACCACGTGCTGGGCTGGCTCGGCCCGCTGGGCGGCTTCCTGTTCCGGCG
>CAYGCV010000285.1:0-5840 GCA_964348425.1 uncultured Vicinamibacteraceae bacterium
ACGAGCTGATCTCGTGCTGGATCGTGCCGGCAATCAGGCAGGCGGTGCGACCCGCGAGCTAGCCGACAGTCCGCCGCGGGCATGGAGGAGGCGAGCATGACGATCTGGAACGCACGCGCGGCGGCGGCAGTCGCCCTGGTTGCGCTCTGCGCGGCGGGCGCGGGCCGGCCGGGCGCCACCGGGCAGGCGCAGGAACGCCCGGTGGTGAGCCTGGCGCAGTACGAGCAATGGTTCGACGAGCTGTCGAACTGGGGGCGCTGGGGGCCGGACGACGAGATGGGCGCCCTCAACCTCATCACGCCCGCGAAGCAGCGCGAGGCGGCGGACCTGGTGACCGAGGGCTTCAGCGTGTCCCTGGCGTCGATCGCCAACACCGAGCGGTCCATCGACAACCCGTGCCCCGTGGAATGGGCGATGTCCACCGCCTCGCCCGGGGGCGCCAGCGACACGGTCAACTACCCCTGCATCCACGGGCCGGGCACGACCCACATCGACGGCTTCGCCCACCGCTTCTTCGACGGGAAGATGTGGAACGGCTACCCGATCGACGAGTTCGTCACGATGGAGCGCGGGGCCACGAAGAACGCCATCCTGACCATGCGGCACGGGGTGGTCACGCGCGGCGTGCTGTACGACATCCCGCGCCTCCGGGGCGTGCCCTACCTGGACGCGGGCGAGCGGATCGGCGTCGACGATCTGGAAGCCTGGGAGGCGCAGTCCGGCGCCCGGGTCGGCCAGGGGGACGCGTTCCTGCTGCGCTGGGGCCGCTGGGCGCGCCAGGACGCCATCGGGCCGTTCGACACCGGCGCCGAGTCGGCCGGCCTCGACAACACGGTGATCCCGTGGCTGCGCGAGCGCGACGTGGCCATCATCGGCTGGGAGACGCCGGCCTACATGCCGCAGCCGCCCGGCGACCTGCCGCGGCTGGCGCTGCACGACTTCGCCCTGACGATGCTCGGCGTGCACCTGCTGGATCGCGCCGACTTCGACGACCTGGCCGCTGCCGCCGCCGAGCACAGCCGCTGGGAGTTCATGCTGACCATCGCCACGCTGCCGATCCCCTACGGGACCGGCTCGCCCGTCAACCCGATTGCCGTCTTCTGAACGCGACGGCCGCAGGCATCGATACTGAAAGCGAGGACGACATGCTGAGCGACAAGACCTGGATCGCCGCCATCCTGGCGGCTGCTGCAATCGCGTGCGGGGGCGCCGGGGCGCCGCCGGAAACAACCGCGGCCGCCGCGCAGTCGCCGGATACCGGCGCCGGCTCGATCCTCCGCGTCGACCCGCGACTCGACGCCCTGGTGCCGGCCGACGCCCGGATCGAGAAGCTGGCCGACGGTTTCGTGTTCATCGAAGGCCCGGTCTGGATCGGCGCCGAGTCGCGCCTGCTCTTCTCGGACGTCCGGGGCAACGCCATCCACCAGTGGTCGGCAGCGGCGGGCGCGAGCCCGTTCGTCGAGCCGGTCTTCGACGGCGACCCCGAGGGGCTGGCGCTGGCCGGCTCGAACGGCCTGACGCTCGATGCCGAGGGCCGGCTCGTCATCTGCGAGCACGGCAACCGGCGCATCAGCCGCGTCGAGGCCGACGGCTCCCGCACGGTCGTGGTCGATCGTTTCGAGGGCAACCGCCTCAACAGCCCGAACGACCTCGTCTACGGCTCGGACGGCTCGCTGTACTTCACCGATCCGCCGTACGGCCTCGAAGGCCAGGAGGAGTCGCCGCTGCGCGAGCTCGACTTCAACGGCATCTTCCGGCTGCGTCCGGACGGCGAGCTCGAGGCGCTGGTGCGCGACCAGTCGCGGCCGAACGGCATCGCGCTGTCGCCCGACGAGTCGACGCTGTACGTCGCCAACTCCGACCAGGATCCCAAGGTATGGATGGCGTACGACCTCGACGAGAGCGGCGCGTCGAACGCGCGCGTCTTCTACGACGTCACCGACCAGACGGCGCCCGGGGCCCCCGACGGCATGAAGGTGGACACGGCGGGCAACATCTTCGCCACCGGGCCCGGCGGCGTCTGGGTGTTCACGCCGGACGGCGAGCACCTGGGCACGATCATGCCCGACGAGAGGCCGGCCAACGTCGGCTGGGGCGACGACGGCCGCACCCTGTACATGACGGCGCAGACCGGCCTGTACCGGATTGCGCTGAGCACCGGCGGCGTGCTGCCCGGCCCCTGACGCGGGCGGCAGCTCGATTGACAGACCCGCGCCCGGAGGTCCATACTACGCGCTGCTTCGGGGAGACGCTCGACATGACCGAAAAGACCAGCCTGATCGACAGGGTCGGCCTGTGGGTGCTGGGCAGCACCCTGTTCCTGTACATCGGCCTGCTGCCGAACGTCCTGTACTCGCGCTACCTGGGCGATGGCGTGGTGCACCGCCACACGTACGGCACCATCGCCGTCGCCCTGGTGCTGTTCTGGATCTACGCCAAGTTCAACGACGCCCCCACCCGCGTCCTCACGCTCGTCTTCGGCGTCGGGCTGCTGCTCTGGGTGTGGTTCACGATGCCGGCCATCGGTTAGACGGCGGAGTCCGCGCGGCGGTGCCGCGCGGACTCGCGGACGCCCCTCAGTGAACCCGCTCGCCGGTCGCCGGCGGCCCCGCCATGACCCGCTTGATGGCCTGGGTCAGCCACTCCCTGTCGATCTCGAACGGCCCGGCGACGATCGCCGCGCTGGCGCTCTCCATCGCAATCGCCACGCCGCGCTCGAGCGGCGTCACGATCCAGCTCAGGCCCCGGAGCTGGACGGGACGCGCCTCCTCGCCGGGGTGCTGAACGCGCTCGAACTCCCGCAGCGCCAGGTGCAGCACCTGGCGCACGTCGTCGTCGGTCCAGGCATCCGGCGCCACGTCGTGCCGCACCGACTGCGCCACCACGTCCTCGCGTCCCTTGAGCAGCACCTCGACCGTGAACGTCATCCCGCGGCACTCCGTGTCAGCGCGTCGAGCTGCGCCTCCAGCACGTCCGGATCGCTGGTCGGCTCCCGGCACGCGAAGTTCGAGCAGACATAGGCCGTCGCCCGGCCGCCGCGCATGGTCAGCGGGGCGACGAACGGCAAGACCTCGCCGAGCGCCGCCTGCGCCTCGCCCGGCTCGACGTTCACGCGCACGGCGAACGGCAGGTAGCGGGCCGCCACCCTGCGCCGGAGCGCCGCCGTCCCGGCCTCCGCACGCTCTCCCACCACCACGATCTGCGCGGCCGCGGCGTGGTAGGCCGAGAGGGCCGCCGCCAGCATGGGCACGGCACGCGGGCCGTGCCCCAGGCCCGGCCCGAACCGCGCGAGCGCCCGCTCCAGCCGCTCCCGGATGCCGCCGTCGCCCGTCAGGCGGGCCAGCGTCAGCAGGTTCAGCGCGGAGACGGAGCCCACCGACGGCTCGGCGCCGTCGTAGTCCTCCTTCATGCGCAGGAGCACGGACGGATCGTCGCCCGTCGTGCTGAACCAGCCCCCGCCGTCCGCATCCCAGAACAGCTCGTCCTGGCGCGCCTGCAGCTCGAGTGCCCAGCGCAGCCAGCCGGCGTCGCCGTCGACCTGGAACAGCTCGAGGAGCCCCCAGATCAGGCAGGCGTAGTCCTCGCCGTAGCCGGCAATCGACGCCCGGCCCCGGCGCGAGCGCCTGAGCAGCACCCTGGTCCCGGTATCCCACAGCGTCGACCGTGCGAACCGCGCGGCCCGGCCGGCCTCTTCCAGCAACGACGCCGCGCGCCCGCTCCCGGCGCCGCGGGCGGCGTCCTGCGACCCTTCCAGCACGTGCGCGGCGCGTGCGAGCGCCGCGATCATGAGGCCGTTCCAGGCCGTCAGCACCTTGTCGTCGAGATGCGGGCGCGGCCGGCGGGCCCGCGCCTCCCGCAGCCGGTCGAGCGCGCGGCGGAGGGCGGTCCGCACCTGATCGGCCGGCTGGCCGGCGAGCTTCGACACCTCGTCGACCGGGCGCGCCGCGTACAACTGGTTGCGGCCCTGCAGCTCCCCGGTCGGGTCCTGGACCGCGTTGCCGCCCGCCTCGACGCCGTAGCGCAGCACGGTGACGGCGGCGTCGTCCCCCAGCAGCTCCTCCAGCTCGGCTTGCGTCCACAGGTAGAAGGCGCCCTCCGACCTGGGCGCGTCCCCGTCCGCCGCCCTGCCGGGCTCGACGCTGTCGGCGTCCTCCGCCGAGAAGAACGCGCCCTCCGGTCCGGTCAGGTCCCGGGACACGTAGGCGAGCGTCTCGCCGGCCACGTCGAGGAAGCTGCGATCGCCGGTGGCCTGGCCGGCCTCGAGGTAGGCCAGCACCAGTTGGGCCTGGTCGTAGAGCATCTTCTCGAAGTGCGGAATGCGCCAGCGCGCATCCACCGAGTAGCGGTGGAACCCGCCGCCGACGTGATCGCGCAGACCCCCGTCGGCCATCGCCCGCAGGGTGTCCGCCGCCATCGCCAGCGCCTCGCGGTTGCCGGCGCGGGCGTGCTCGCGGAGCAGGAACAGCAGCTCCGCCGGCCGGGGGAACTTCGGTGCGCGGCCGAATCCGCCATGCTCGCGGTCGAAGGCCTGCCGGAACTGGTCCACCCCCTGCTCGAGCGTGTCGGCGCCGGCCACCTGCCCGGCCGCACCGCCGGCGGCGGCCGGCTGCAGCGCGCGGAGCCGTTCCAGCAGGGTCTCGGCCGACAGCAGCAGGCGGGGCCGCTCCTCGCTCCACAGGCGGGCGGTCTCGCGCAGGATCTCGGTGAAACCCGGACGCCCCCAGCGCGACGAGGGCGGGAAGTAGGTTCCGCCGAAGAAGGGCTTGAGCTCCGGCGTGAGCCACACGCTCATCGGCCAGCCGCCGGCGCCGGTCGTCGCCTGCACGAACGCCATGTAGACCCGATCGACGTCGGGACGCTCCTCGCGGTCGACCTTGACCGCGACGAAGTGCCGGTTCAGCAGCTCGGCCACGTCGCGATTCTCGAACGACTCGTGCTCCATGACGTGGCACCAGTGGCAGGTCGAGTAGCCGACCGACAGGAAGATCGGCTTCTCCTCGGCGCGCGCCCTCGCGAACGCCTCCTCCCCCCAGGCGTACCAGTCCACCGGATTGTCCGCATGCTGCAGCAGGTAGGGACTCAGCTCGACCGCCAGACGGTTCGGCATGATTCGACAGCGGGCCTCACGGGTCGTCCCGCTCGGCCTCGCTCCAGGCGGGGTACGACCCCAGCGTGCGCACGGAGGGGGCGAACTCCGCGAGGTTCATGAGCGCCCGGGAGCACCGGAAGTCCTGGCGGTTGGTGGCCAGGTCGGCATAGAACAGGTACTCGAACGGCCGGTCCGGGATCGGCCGCGACTCCAGCTTCGTCAGGTCGATGCCCCGCAGGGCGAAGACGCTCAGCGCCTTGAACAGGGCCCCCGCCTCGTTCGCGACCGCGAACACGATGGTCGTCTTGTCGGGCGTCCCGAGCGGCACCGCCTCGCGGCTGACGAGGAGAAAGCGCGTGATGTTGTCGGCGTAGTCCTGGATCCCGGACCGCAGCAACTGCAGGTCGAAGACGCGGGCCGCACGCTCGGACGCGATGGCCGCGGTCTCGCGCAGGTTCTCCTCCCTGATCATCTTGGCGCTGCCCGCGGTGTCGTAGGTCGCGACGATCTCCACGTCCTGCAGCGTGCGCAGGAAGCGCTCGCACTGCGCCAGGCCCTGCGGATGGGAGTAGACGCGCCGCACCTGCTCGAGCGTGGTCCCCTCGAGCACGATCAGGTGGTGGACGATCGGCAGCTTGACCTCGCCGACGATCGGGAGATCGTGCTCCAGCAGCAGGTCGTAGTTGCGGTGAATGGTGCCGCCGATGGTGTTCTCGATGGGCAGGATGCCGTGCGTCGCCTTGCCCTTCGC
>CAYGCV010000286.1:0-5823 GCA_964348425.1 uncultured Vicinamibacteraceae bacterium
GAACGCGTCGACCAGATGCTCGTCCGCGACGTCTTCGACGTCCTGACCCCCGCCGCCGAGGCCGCCGCCGCGCTCGCAGCCGCCGCTGGCATGGTTTCCCGGCAACGGGCCGCGGCCATCGAGAGCGCCTGGCGCAACGCCGCCGGCATGCTCGCCGACAACTTCCATGATGCGATCCGCGGTGCCCGCCGCGCCGCCGGCACCCGGCTTGGGCCCGAGGCCGCCGCCGCATTCCAGGCCCACCGCTACACCCGCCTCGAGATCGACCTCCACGGCGGCACGCTCTCCATCCGCAAGACCATCGGCGCAGGCCGCCTGGAACCCGCGACGTACGCCGCCCGCAACGCCGGCAGAGCACTCGTCGAGTCCGGCGTGGCCACTCACCTCAACAACAACGGCCCCGTTACCGCACCCCAGGTCCTCGCCGCCATCCGGACCGCCGTCAACGCCGGCAGCGAACGCACGATCCTCGACTCCGCCAGTCGCTCGAGCATCGACATGATCAACCGGCTCGACCAGATCGATTCCCGACGGCCACGGCCGACCGTTCCCGGCCAGGCGCAAGCCGGGACTCGCGATAAGGACCACGGGTACGACCGCTGACACCCCGCACACCAGCGACGGAAACCGCGTCCGGGCTTCCACCGCTCGACCTCCCTGGCTCACTATGCCGTTGGACCGTCCGATCGTCCCCATATAGACGCGCCCTGTTCCCCGCGAACCGCCGGAAGCCGCAGCCGGACCGCCGCATCGTCGCCGTCTACGACTACGACGGTGTGTTCGAGGTTGTCCGCTACGCGCCGAAGGACTTCCGGCAGCGGCGGCGGAACGGGCGGCGCGGCTACGTCTGGAACCTCGACGGCGTCACGCCGCGGCTCTACCGCCTGAACGACCTGGCCGGCCGCGAGTCGGTCGCTCGTCGGCGGCGGGATGGCCGTCGAGCGGGCCGCCGGGCTCGCGGGGCTCATGGAGTCCGAGTAGCACGGCGGGGACCCTCATGGGAGCGTTCAGGTAGAATCGGGGCATGAGCGAGGCGCACTACGTGACCCGTGACGAGCTGCGGGCCGAGCTGGCCGAGATGAAGGTCGACCTGATCAAGTGGATGGTCGGTACCGGGCTCGGCATCGCGGCCGTCACCGCGACGCTGGCCGGCATCATCCTGCGGGCGCTCCAGTAACCCCCGATCTCCGTGATCAAGAACGTGGGGAAGGTTGGACCCCTGGATCTGTGAAGTCGTTGCAAGTCAATAGCTTACGTGACCTATCAGATTCTGGCCCTCCGGCACCATCCCCGCTTCTTCGATATTTTCGTAGCTTTCTGGGTGACGCTCTCGAAATCGAGCCGCGGGCGCCAGGCTCGGCACTCCGACTGAGCGGTGTTGCTGCGCTGCCTTCCCCGCACCGCCTCCACTCACAGACTCTGCAGAGCAGGCTCGACTTCGCCTTGGCTTGCCGCGTCGCGGCAGGGTCCGAACGGGATCCGGCCGCGTTCCAGTGACGTGGTAGAATCTACCTGTTCTGGTTCCAGGATGCATTCATGGCGCTGAGCATCAAGAACGTCGAGGCGGAAAGGCTCGCCAGGGAGCTCGCGAAGGAACGGGGCACCACCGTGACCCGCGCCGTCATCACTGCCCTCGAGGACGCGCTGCGGCGCACGCGCGGCCGAAGGGTCGCGCCGTCGATGAGGGATGCGATTCTCGAGATTTCGGAGCGTTGCGCCGCACTTCCCGACCTGGATGCCAGACCAGCCGACGAGATCCTCGGATACGACGAACGCGGGCGGTTCCGCTGATGGTCGTCGATTCGTCGGCGGTGCTCGCCATCCTCTTCAGTGAACCGGAGCGGGACACGTTCTCCGCTGCGCTGATTGGCGCTGGCGTGCGGTTGATGAGCAGCGTCAACGCACTGGAAGCCGCGGTCGTCGTGTCGTCACGGAAGGGACCCTACGGCGTGCGGGAGTTCGACCTGCTGCTGCATCACGCCGAGTTCGAGGTGGTCCCGTTCACTGTCGAGCATTTCAGGCTTGCCCGTGACGCCTATGAACGCTACGGCAAGGGTCGTCACCCCGCCGGCCTGAACCTGGGTGACTGCTGCGCGTACGCACTCGCCCGCCACACCGGCGAGTCCTTGCTGTTCAAGGGAGACGATTTCCCGCGCACCGACGTCGTGCCTGCTGTCTGAACGCGGCTCCAGGACCTTTCCGACCATGTCCGCCAGACCCGCAAGTTTGACGCCGTGGCAGGGAACCGGTACCAGGGGGCTGCCCGGCAGCGTTCGGGTAGAATCAGACCTATGAACGCGGATGTGCTCGCAACCGTGTTGACGGGGGTGGGCGTCCTGATCGGCGTCTGGCGCATCGTGACGGTGCAGGTGGACAATGTGCGCCGCGACCTGACCGCGCAGATCGCGGCCGTCGACAACAAGCTGTCGGCAGCAATCCGGGACGTGAACACCCGCATCGATAACATCCTGCTGGCCGAACGGAAGACCAACCCATAGCCCCTGCGTTCGATTCCTGACCTCTTGAAATTGTCTATTGTCAATGGCTTGCGCCATGCGTGCGATTCCGGTCCGCGCTTCGGGCGCCGGTGCGACGTGGCCGTCGCGCTGGCCGTTGTGCTGGGCGTCGCCGCCGCCACCATCTCCGCCCAGGAGGCGCCGCGAACACCCTGGGGCGACCCGGACCTCCAGGGGATCTGGGTCGCTTCGACGCTCACGCCGCTCGAACGGTCGCCCGAGCACCGGGACCGGCAGTTTCTGACCGAGCGGGAGGTCGCGGCGCTCGAGGCCGCCGCGATCGCCGAGGACGAGCGCCTGCTGGAGCGGCCTCGCGAGCGCGCCCCGGCCGGGGGATGCGTCGACTACCGGGCTGACGGCAGCCCCGGCTACTACAACAACTTCTGGCTCGAAGAGGGCACCGCCTGGGACGCGAGCCGGCGCACGTCGCTCATCGTCGATCCGCCGGACGGCCGGATCCCGTACGCGGCCACGGCGCGCGACGGCGAGCGGGCCTACGGCGCGGGTCCCTGGGACTCGCACCTCGACCTCGACACGGGCGAGCGGTGTTTCGGCGACGGGCTGCCGCAGATCTGGTTCGGCGACAACCCCTACCACCAGATCTTCCAGACGCCGGCGGACGTGGTGATCCTGCACGAGATGTACAAGCAGCGCCGGATCGTCCCGATCGACAGCCGGCCGCAGACCGGCATCACGCAGTGGAACGGCGAGCCGCGCGGCCGCTGGGAGGGCGACGCGCTGGTGGTCGAGAGCCGCCATTTTCCCGACCGGCCGCACGACCGCTTCCGCCACACGTGGCGCGGCCCGACCGCGCAACTGCGCCTCGTCGAGCGGTTCGAGCGGGTCGACGCCCTCACGATCGACTACGAGGCCACGATCACCGATCCGACGCGCTTCACCCGGCCCTGGCGCGTACGCTTCGCGCTGTCCGCGGATCCTGCGGCGCGCGGGGTGCCGGCCGGCCACCTCTTCGAGTTCGCCTGCCACGAAGGAAACTACGCGATGGGGAACGTGCTGCGCGGCGCCCGCGCCCGGGACCCGGCCGGCGCGGCGCCCTGAACCGGTGCGTCCCTGTCGCCCCGCAGGGCCGTGCTGCCCGGCGGACTCGACGCGGCCGGCCGGCCTGCCGGTCAAGTGATGCCGATGACGGATGCGCATGCGACCGAGGTGCAGGCGGTTCAGGATGCCCAGGCTCGTTTCGACGCGTTGCGCCGGCGGACCGGCCTGCTGCTGGGCCCCGCGCTGTTCCTGCTGCTGCTTCTGCTGCCCATCGAGGGCCTGACCCCGGCGGGCCAGCGGCTGGCGGCAATCATGGCCCTGGTCATCGTGTTCTGGATCACCGAGGCCCTGCCGCTGGAGGTGACGGCGCTGCTCGGTCCCGTGCTCGCCGTCATGTTGCGTATCGGACCGGCGCGCGAGGTGCTGGCGCCGTTCGCGAATCCGCTGATCTTCCTGTTCATCGGCAGCTTCATTCTCGCGCGGGCGCTGTTCGTGCACGGGGTCAACGAGCGCATCGCCTACGGGGTGCTCTCGCTGCGCCTGGTCGGCGCCCGCCCCACCCGCATCCTGCTCGCCTACGGGGCCCTGGCGGCGTTCCTGTCGGCCTGGATGAGCGACACGGCGACCACCGCGATGCTCGTGCCGATAGGCGTGTCGCTCGTCGTGTTCATGGAGTCGGAGGGCCGGCTTCCGAAGCACTACGGGACGGCGCTCATGCTGATGACGGCCTACGGCGCCGTGATCGGCGGCATGGCGACGCCGGTGGGCACGCCGCCGAACATCATCGCCATGGGCATGCTCGGCGAGCAGCTCGGCGTCCGGATCTCGTTCGTCGAGTGGATGCTGGCGGGCGTGCCGGCCACGCTCGTGTTCATCGCGATCGCGTTCGTCTACCTCAACTGGCTCGGACGGACCGGCGTGCAGGAGATCCCGGGCGCCGCGGCGATCATCGCCGAGCGGCGCCGGGCCCTGGGGCCCTGGACGCCCGGCCAGCGCAATGCGGTCGTCGCGTTCGGCGTGACCGTGCTGCTGTGGGTCGGTCCCGGCCTGCTGCCGCTGCTGCTGGGCCGCGAGCACCCGTTCGCGGTGGCGGTCCTCGCCAGCGTGCCGGAGTCCGTAGCGGCCATGACGGGCGCCATCCTGCTGTTCCTGCTGCCGGTGAGCCCGACGCGGCGGTCCACCATCACCTGGAAGCAGGCCGCGCAGATCGACTGGGGCACCATCCTGCTGTTCGGCGGCGGGCTCTCGCTCGGCACGCTGGCGGGCGCCACCGGGCTGGCGCGGGTCGTCGGCGAGGGGATCACCGGCCTGGTGCCGGCCGACGGCGTGGTGCCGATCACGTTCGCCGCGACGCTCTTCACGGTGGTGCTCTCGAACGTGATGTCCAACACGGCCGCCGCCAACATCGCGATCCCGATCGTCATCTCGATTGCCGCGGCCGCCGGCGTCGATCCCGTCACGCCGGCCGTTGCCGCGGCGTTCGGCGCCTCGATCTCGGTCGTGCTGCCGGTCTCCACGCCGCCGAACGCGCTCGTCTACGCGACCGGGCGCGTGCCCATCACCCGCATGGTCCGCTACGGCCTCCTGATGGCGGTGTTCACGCTGGTGCTGGTGCCCGTCGTGACGCTGGCCGTGACGAGCGCGGTCGACCTGGGGCGTTGACCGCCCGCCCCGGCCGCCCGGCGACCGCCGGCGACACTATCATGATCATGTGTCTTTGACGGCGCCACGCGGACCAAGGGACGGAGGCTCGCCATGAAGCTCACGCGAATCCTGCTGCCGACCGACTTCAGCGATACCGCCAGGCACGCGCACGGCTACGCGCGCGAGCTGGCCGCGCGCTTCGACGCCGGCGTGCACCTGCTGCACGTCGTGTCGGATCCGACGCTTCAGGACTGGGCCGTGGGTGCGACCGGGGTGGTCGTGGCCGACCTGCTCAGGGCCTGGACCGCCGACGCCGAGCGACGTCTCGAGGAGACGGTGCTGGAGGGCGTCGAGACCGTGCGGGCGATCCGCGTCGGTCACGCGTTCGTCGAGATCATCCAGTACGCCACGGACCAGGCGGTCGACCTGATCGTGATGGGCACGCACGGCCGGGGCCCGGTCAGGCACCTGCTGCTAGGCAGCGTGGCCGAGAAGGTGGTGCGCAAGGCGCCCTGCCCCGTGCTCACCGTGCGGCAGCCCGGCCACGCCTTCGTCATGCCCGTGTCCGCGGCGGGCGGCGAGGGCGACCCGCCGTCCTGACGGGCCACCCGGACATCCCGTATGGTCGCCGGCGGCCCGGCCCCCAGCCCGGCCCCGGCCCCCC
>CAYGCV010000287.1:0-5799 GCA_964348425.1 uncultured Vicinamibacteraceae bacterium
CCCGTCGCCGCAACCGAATGAGCGGCGGCGGCCGTTGCCCGCATGACCAGCACCGCATCCGGCCGGTTCCGGCTCGAGAAGCACCGCTGGATCGCGGAGCTGGTCCCGAACCGCACGTTCGCCGACGTCGGCGGCCTCGGCGGCACCGTCAACGAGACCGTGTCGCTGGCCCTGCGGCACGGCGCGCGCGAGGCCACGATGATCGACCAGCAGGCGCCCGACGCCGAGGCGTGGACCCGGTTCCACGCCCGCTGCCGCGAGCTGGGCGCGGCCGGCTACCGCAGCGTCGTCGGCGACATCTGCAACGATCGCCTGGCCGACGAGATCGGGACGTTCGACGTCACCCACTGCTCGGGCGTGATCTACCACGTCCCGAAACCGATCGACCTGATCCGCAACCTGATCGCCATCACCCGCGAGTGGCTCATCCTGACGTCGATGGTCGTGCCCGGGCGCATCGCCGGGCGCGCCGGCGTGCTGGAGCTGAAGCAAGGCCAGTGCCTGCTGGTGCCCGCCCTGGCGGAGGCGCAGCGGGCCATCCTGCGCGAGTACTTTGACGAGCGCGGCATGACGGTCTCGGGCATCAACCGGGACAGGCCGTTCGTCGCCCCGGACGGCCGCTTCCGGTACGGGCCCTGGTGGTGGATATTTACAACCGAGACGTTCTTCGGCATGTGCAGAATGTTCAACGTGCGCGTCGAGAAGACCTGGGTCAGCCCGCACGGCTCGGCCAGCGTGCTGGCGCGCCTCGGCGCGCCGGCGTGAGCCCCGCTCCGCGGCGGGCGCCGCGCCGGCCGCCGGCGCAACGAATCGGGCAGGCATCCTCATGAGTCAGGCCGACGCCGCCGGCGCGGGGTTCCCGGCGCTCGACACCGACCTCGACGACGCGGCGGGCGCGGCGCCCGGGCCGCCGAAGCGCGTCTGCATCGCGACGCCCGACATCCTCGGCCCGATCAGGAACGGCGGCATCGGCACCGCCTACCACCACGTCGCGCGCAAGCTGGCCGCCTGGGGCCACGAGGTGGTCATCGCCTACGTCAACCCCAACGCCGCCGACGCGGAGGCGATGGCCGCGGCCAGCGACCTCTACGCCGGCTTCGGCGTCGCCTTCGAGCCCATCGCGCCCTGCCCCGGCGGCGACAGCCCGCTCAGGCACGCGCCGGCCCCCACCTGGGCGCTGCTCGCCTGGCTGCGCGCCGGCGAGCGGCCGTTCGACATCGTGCACGTCTCCGAGTGGCGGGGCCTCGGCTACGGTCCGCTGCTGGCCAAGGCGCTCGGCCTCGACTTCGGGACGACCCACTTCGTGGTCAAGGGCTCGTCGCCCACGCTCTGGTCGCTGGAGGGCAACCGCCAGCTCGTCTCGACCGAGGCCGAGCTGGGCTGGGTCTTCATGGAGCGCCGCAGCGTCGAGCTGGCCGACACGGTCATCTGCGGCAGCGCCCACCTGCTCGGCTGGATGCGCGACGCCGGCTACGACCTGCCGGCGCGCGCGTTCGTCTGGCCCAACGTCTTCCCCGCCCCCGACCCGGACCCGGCCGCCGCGGCCGCCCGCGCGGCCCGCGACGGCGCGCCGCTCGGCGAGGTGGTCTTCTTCGGCCGGCTGGAGCCGCGCAAGGGGCTGGTGCTGTTCGCCGACGCCATCGCCAGACTGGTGCGCCGCGGCCAGGCGCCGCCGCGCGTCACGTTCCTCGGCAAGCCGGCCGGCAACTTCGACGCCCTGGCGTTCATCGAGCGCGTCACGGACGGCTGGCCGAGCGAGGTGCGCACGCTGACGGAATACGGGGCGGCCGAGGCGGTCGCCTACCTGGCGGCCGAGCCGGGACGGCTGGCCGTCATCCCCTCGCTGCTCGAGAACGCCTCGATCGCCGTCACCGAGTGCCTGCAGGCCGGCATTCCGTTCGTCGCCGCGGCCACCGGCGGGACGCCCGAGCTGATCGACCCCGCCGACCACGCCCGCGCGCTGGTCCCGCCCGACCACGCCGCCCTCGGCGACCGGCTCGCCGAGCTGACCGCCGCGCCGCTGCGCGCCGTCCGGCCGCGCCGCGACTTCGCCGCCGCCCTCGACGTCTGGGAGCGCTGGCACGCCCAGACCGCTCCGTTCGCCGCCGCCGCCGCGCGCTTCGCCGCCCGCGCGCGGGACGCCGCGGCCGGGACGCCGCGGGTCACCGTCTGCCTCGTCCACCACGAGCGCCCGGCGCTGCTGCGCATGGCCGCCGACAGCGTGCTCGCCCAGGACTATCCCAATCTCCACGCCGTCCTGGTCGACGACGGCAGCGAGAGCTCCGCGGCGCGCGCCGCGCTCGACGCCGTCGAGGCCGACTTCGCCCCGCGCGGCTGGCGCGTCATCCGCCAGGAGAACCGCTACCTGGGCGCGGCCCGCAACGCCGCCGCGGCGGCGGCCGAGGGCGAGTGGCTGCTGTTCCTCGACGACGACAACGTCCTGTTTCCCGACGCGGTCTCGCGGCTGGTGCGGGCCGCCCGCTTCTCCGGAGCCGACTGCGTGCCGGCCGCCAGCGTCAGCTTCACCGGCGACGGCGACCCGCGCACCGACGCGGCCTCGCACGACATCACGATCCGCTTCCTGGGCGGCGCCCGCGCCTGGAACCGCATCCGCAACGTCGCGGGCGACGCCTGTGCCCTGATCCGCCGCGATGCCTTCGAGGCGGCCGGCGGCTTCACCGACGTCTACGGCCTCGGGCTCGAGGACCTGGAGCTGTTCAACCGGCTGCTGGTCGCCGGGCGGCGCATCGAGCCGCTGCCGGATCCGGCGTACTACTATCGCAAGCACGCCGCGGCCAGCATGCTCGACATGATGGAGGACGGCTACCGCGCGGAGGCCTGCCGCGCCCGCGCGCTGGGACCGCACCTGGAGGGGCTGCCGGCCGACGAGCGGGCGTACGGCGCCTACACCTGCGCCACGACCCGCAGCCTCGGGGCCACCCGGCGGGAGCTGGCCGATCGCAGCCGGCGGCTCGCCGCCCGCTGGCACGATCTCGAGGCCACCCGACGGACCGCGGCGGACCGGAAGCGGCAGCTCGACACCACCCGGCAGACCGTCGCCGGGCAGGCAACGCGGATCGAGGAGCTGGCGGCCGACCTCGACGTCGCGCGGCGCGGCCACCTGCTGGCGCTGGCGCGGCGCGGCCGGCGGCGCGGGTTCGATGCGCTGGAGGCCGTCGTCCGGCCCACCCCCGAGTGGCTCGCCGCGGCGCGGGAGCGCGGCCCCGGCCCGGCCCTGGAGCTGCGCCGCAACGGACGAGTGCTGGCGCGCGCGGCCGTCCCCGGCGCGGCCGAGGACACCCTGCGCATTCCGGTCCCGGCGTCACGGCGCGGCGCCGCCGAGGCGCTCTACAGCGTCCACGACGCCGCGACCGGCGGCGGGCTGGCTGCGCTCACGGCGCCCGCGGTCTGGCGCACGCGCCGCGTGCAGGGCGCGGTCGAGAGCCGGCCGCGGCCGGAGATCCGCGGCTGGCTGCTCGACACGGCCCGCCCGCAACGGCGGCGGCGCGTCGCCATCGAGCTCGACGGCCGCCTCTGCGACGTCATCGTCGCCGCGGAGCCACGGAACGACATCGCGCGCTGGCTGGGCACGGACGGACAGCACGGATTCCTCTGGCGCGTCCCCGCAGCAGCGGCCGACGGGATGTGCGTGGACGTCTTCGACGCCGACACCGGCCGGCCGCTGCGCGGCTCGCCCGTGCGCGTCGAAGGCGGACGCGCCGCGGCCCGAAGGGACGGGGCATGAGCGAATTTCGCCTCGAGAAGCACCGCTGGATTGCCGAGCTGGCCCCGACCAGGAGCTTTGCCGACATCGGTGGACTGTGGGGTACGGTCAATGAAACCGTCTCCATCGCGGTGCGATACGGTGCCCGCGAGGCAACGATGGTCGACATTCAGGCGGCTGGCAACGGGTGGTGGACAGCGTTCCATGAGCGGTGCGCCGAGCTCGGCGTCTCGGGATATCACAGCGTGGTCGGAGACATTTGCGACGATCGGTTCGTGGACGATCTCGGATGCTTCGACATCACCCACTGCTCGGGGATCATCTATCACCTGCCGGATCCTCTCGTCCTGATTCGCAACCTGATCGCCATCACCCGGGAGCGGTTCATTCTCTCTTCGATGATCGTTCCCGATCGGATGGAGAACCGCTTCGGCACATTGGAGCTGGCTCGCGGCCAATGTCTGCTCGTGCCCGCCGTCTCCGGGCCCGAACGGGAGATACTGGCCGAGCATTTCAACGAGAAGGGCATCGCGGTGAAGTTGGACGCACATTCCGGGTCGCTCACGTGGCCGGATGGTCGGTTCCGTTATGGTCCCTGGTGGTGGTTGTTCACTGCAGAGACACTTTGCGGCATGTGCGAGGTGTTCGGAGTCACCATTGAGAAGACTTGGCACAGCCCACACAGCTCGCTGAGCGTGCTGGCGCGCCTTGATTCGACGGACGAGCCATGAGCGACGCGCACGCTGCGGCGGATGCGGGCCGGGCCGCGGGCATCTGGCCGACCCTGGACACGGACCTCGAGGGCGCGCCCCACGCCCCGAAGCGCGTCTGCATCGCGACGCCGGACATCCTCGGCCCGATCAAGAACGGCGGCATCGGCACCGCCTATCATCACTTGGCGCGGCAGCTCGCGGCCTGGGGCCACGAGGTGACCATCGCCTACGTCAACTACAACGCCGCCGACGACGCGCAGATGGACGCGGCCCGCGCCCTCTACGCCCGCCACGGCGTCGCCTTCGAGCCCGTCGTGCCCCGCCCCGCCGCCGACACCGCGCTGGCGCGGGTCCCGGCGCCCGGGTGGACCCTGCTCGACTGGCTGCGCGCCGGCGAGCGGCCCTTCGACGTCGTCCACCTTCCCGACTGGCACGGGCTGGGCTACGGCGCGCTGCTCGCCAAGTCGCTCGGCCTGGCGTTCGGCGACACGCACTTCGTCGTTACCGGCCACGCGCCGTCGCTGTGGGCCACCGAGGGCAGCCGCCAGCTCGTCCACACGGAGGCCGAGCTCGGCTGGGTGTTCATGGAGCGCCGCAGCGTCGAGCTGGCCGACACGTTCATCTCCGTCAGCGCGCACCTCATCGAGTGGATGCGCGACGCCGGCTACGCCCTGCCGGCGCGGGCCTTCGTCTGGCCCAACGCCTTTCCGCCACCCGACCCGGCGCCGGACGCCGCCGCCGCGCGCAACGCCCGGGACGGCGCGCCGCTCGAGGAGGTGGTCTTCTTCGGGCGGCTCGAGCCGCGCAAGGGCCTGCTGCTGTTCGTCGACGCCGTCGACCGGCTCGTGCGCCGGGGGCAGGCGCCGCCGCGCGTCACCTTTCTCGGCGGCCGGTCGCCGCGCATCGACGGCCCCGATCTCATCCGCCGCGCCGCACGGCAGTGGCCCGTCGAGGTGCGCACGATCACCGACCTCGGCGCCGGCGAGGCCGTCGACTACCTGGCCCGGCCCGGCCGCCTCGCCGTCATCCCTTCCCTGCAGGAGAACTGCTCGATGGCGGTGATCGAGTGCCTCCAGGCCGGCATTTCCTTCGTCGCCGCCGCCACCGGCGGCACGCCCGAGCTGATCGACCCCGCCGACCACCCCCGCGCGCTCGTCGCGCCCGACTACATCGCCCTCGGCGACCGGCTCGCCGAGCTGGCCGCCGCACCCCTGCGCGCCGTCCGGCCGCGCCGCGGCTTCGACCACGTCCTCGACGTCTGGCGGCAGTGGCACGCGCAGACGGCCCCGTTGGCCGCCGCCGCCGAACGCTTCGCCGCCCGCGCCGAGTCGGCCGCCGCCGCGACGCCGCCGGTCACCGTCT
>CAYGCV010000288.1:0-5724 GCA_964348425.1 uncultured Vicinamibacteraceae bacterium
GGGGGGCGGGGGGGGGGGGGGCGGGGGGGGCGCCCCCCCCGCGCCCGCGGCCGCCCGGCTGAGCGGCGTCGACCGCAGCCCGGCGCGGGTCGACCCGACCGCACGGGTGCATCCGGACGCCGTGCTCGGGGCCGACACCGTCGTCGGGCCGCATGCCGTCATCGGTGCCAGCGTGCGCATCGGCGCGCGCTGCGAGGTGGGGGCGTCGGCCGTCATCGACGGCGATACCGAAATCGGCGACGCGTGCCGCATCTACCCCTTCGCCTCGATCGGCCTGATTCCGCAGGATCTCAAGTTCAGCGGCGAGCACACGCGGCTGGTGATCGGCAACCGCAACGTCTTCCGCGAGTGCGTGACCGTGCACCGCGGGACGCGCGGCGGGGGCGGCCTGACGCTGATCGGGGACGACAACGTGTTCATGGCGTACGCGCACGTCGCCCACGATTGCATCGTCGGCGACCGGACGCTCTTCGGCAACGGCGCCACGGCGGGCGGACACGTCGTGGTCGAGGACGACGCCACGATCAGCGCCTACTCGGGCGTCCACCAGTTCTGCCGCGTCGGCCGCCAGGCGTTCATCGGGGGCTACTCGGTCGTGACGAAGGACGCGCTGCCGTACGGCAAGACCGTCGGCAACCGCGCGCGCATCTACGGGCTCAACACGATCGGCCTCGTGCGGCGCGGCTTCTCGCCCGCCACCATCGCCAAGCTGAAGCGCGCCTATCGCTATCTGCTGCAGTCGAAGCTGAACACGACCCGCGCCATGCGCCGCATCGTCGAGGACGAGACCGTCGCCTGCCCCGAGGTGCGGTATCTCCTGGAGTTCATCCGGACCTCGAAGCGCGGCGTCAACCTGCGGCGTCCGCCCCGGCGGATGGAGCCCGTGGGGGGCGACGAGTAGCGCCCGGCACCTCCCGGCGAGCAAGCCTGCGATGCGTATCGGCCTGATTGCCGGCAACGGCCGGTTCCCGCTGCTGGCTCTCGATGCCGCGCGGAATCTGGGACACGACGTCACGGTCGTCGCCATCCGCGAGGAGGCGGACGCCGCCATCTCGCAGGCCGTGGACGACGGCCTGGCGACGGATTTGCATTGGGTATCGCTGGGGCAACTGGGGCGCTGCATCGCGGTGTTGAAGGACGCAGGCATCTCCCGCGCGCTGATGGCCGGACAGGTCAAGCACACGAAGCTGTTCGCCGGGGTGGTGCCGGATCTGACGCTGCTGTCCGTGCTGCGCCGCCTCCGGGCCCGGAACACGGACGCCCTGATCTCCGCCGTCGCCGACGTGCTCGCCGAGCACGGCATCGAGCTGATCGACTCGACGAGCTTCCTGCGGCCGCTCCTGGCCCGGCCCGGCACGTTGACGCGCAGGGAGCCGACCAGCGAGGAACGGGCCGATCTGCAGTTCGGCTACCGCATGGCCGACGCCATTGCCGCGCTGGACGTCGGCCAGACGATCGCCGTCAAGGACCGCGCCGTCGTCGCGGTCGAAGCGATGGAGGGCACCGACGAGGTCATCGAGCGGGCCGCACGCCTGGCAGGCCCGGGCATCCGTGTCGTGAAGGTGGCGAAGCCGCACCAGGACATGCGGTTCGACGTGCCGGTCATCGGCATGCGCACCCTGCGCGCGCTGCGCGGGGCGCGGGCGGCCGCGCTGTCGATCGACGCCGGGCGGACGCTCGTGCTCGACGGCGACGAGGTGTTCCGGGGCGCGGACGATATCGGGCTGGCCGTGGTCGGTCGGGCAGTGGCCGGGAAGCGGTGATGCCGGTCGACGTGCTGCGGATGGGCGTCGTGGGGGTGGGCCACCTCGGCCGGCACCACGCGCGGATTCTCGCGGGCATGGCGGGCGTGGAGCTGACGGCGGTGGTCGATTGCGATGCGGCGCGGGCGCGGGCGGTCGCGGCCGCGACGGGATGCCGCGCGGAGCCGGATCCGGCCGCGCTGCTCGGCGGGGTCGACGCGGTGGCCGTCGCGGTGCCGACGGCGGCGCATCGGCACGTCGCCCTGCCCTTCCTGGCGCGGGGCGTTCCGGTGCTGGTCGAGAAGCCGATCGCCGCCTCCGTGGCCGAGGCGGACGAGATGATCGACGCGGCGGTCGCGGGCCGGACCACGCTGGCCGTCGGGCATACCGAGCGGTACAACCCGGCCGTCGCCGCCGCGCGCCCGCTCATCGCCGCGCCGCGGTTCGTGGAGGTGCATCGCCTGGCGCGGTTCCCGGGCCGGAGCCTCGACGTGGACGTCGTCTTCGACGTGATGATCCACGATCTCGACGTGCTGCTGGATCTCGTCCGCGCCGCGCCCGCCTCCATCGAGGCGGTGGGGGTGCCCGTGCTCAGCGAACGGGTCGACATCGCGAACGCGCGCATCCGCTTCGACAACGGCTGCATCGCGAACCTCACCGCGAGCCGCGTCAGCCGCGAGCGCGTGCGGAAGCTCCGGTTCTTCCAGCAGGATGCCCTGATCTCGATCGATTGCGCGGCGCACCAGGTGGAGGCGTGGCGGGTCAGGCGGGCGCCGGGCAGCGAGCCGGCCATCGAGGGAGGCGGGGTCGACGTGCCGCCCGGCGAGCCGCTGGAACGCGAGCTGGCGGACTTCGTGGACGCCGTGCGCACGGGGGGGCGGCCCGGCGTGGACGGGCGGGATGGCCGGCGGGCGCTGGCGCTGGCGCAGCAGGTGGCGGACGCCCTGGAAGGGGAGGGCGGCAGGCGGACATGACGACCCTGCAGGAGATTGGCACGCGGCTCGCGGGCGGAGAATCGTTGCAACCGGCCGACGTCGAGGTCCTGATCGGCGCCGACGACCTGCTCGGCCTCGGCGCCGCCGCCGACGAGCTCCGGCGCCGCCGCCACGGCGATCGCACGACGTTCGCCCGCGTGCAGGAAATTCCGATCGCGGCGGTCGGGTCGCCCGGCGTCGAGATCGCGCGGGCGGCGGGCGAGGTGCGTCTCGCCGGTCGGCCGGCGGGGGCGCGGCAGGCGGTCGACGCCGTGCGCGGGGTCGCCTCGGCGGCCGGCTCGATTCCGGTCACGGGCTTCGCGGTCGACGTGCTGGCCGAGCTGGCCGCCGGCGACCCGCAGACCCTGCGCGGCCTGGTGGCCGAGCTGAAGGCGGCCGGTCTGGCGCTGGTGGCCGAGGCGCGAGTCGAGCGCCTGGCCGGGCCGGAATGGCTGGAGGCGGTGGGACAGGGCGGCCTGCGGATCGGGCGGCTGACCGTCGGCGAGGCGGACGCGGACGGCGGTCTGGCGCTGATTCGGCGGCTGGCCGGCTGGGGCGGGGCAGCGGCCCACGCGCATGCCCTGGCCCCGCTGCCGAGAGTGCTGCGGACCCAGCCGACGACCGGCTATCGCGACCTCCGGCAGGTTGCGCTGGCGCGCCTGCTGGTTGACAATATCGACTCGATTCAGGTCGATTGGAGCCTGTACGGGCCCAAGCTGGCCCAGGTCGCGCTCCTGTTCGGTGCGGACGACGTCGATGCCGTGTCGCCGGCCGACGAGCAGAGCCGTGGACCGCGACGGACGCCGCTTGAGGAGATCACCAGGAACATTCGCGCCTCGGCGCTGGTGCCGGTCGAGCGAAACGGTTGCTTCGAGGGCTTGGAACAATGAGCGCAATCCGTGTCAGCGCCGTTGAGTATCTCAACGCTCGGCCGTTGGTCCATGGCCTGGATGCTCAGTCGGATCTGTTTACGCTGCAGTTCGACGTGCCGGCGAAGTGCGCGACGCTGCTGCACGAGGGCGCGGCGGACCTGGGACTGATTCCCTCGATCGAGTACCTGCAGCGGCCCGACTACCGGGTCGTGCCCGGCATCGCGGTGGCGTCGAGGGGCCCGGTCGCTTCGGTGGCGCTGCTCAGCCAGCGTCCGGCGACCGCGATTCGGTCCATCGCGGTGGACTCGAGCTCGCGCACCGCGGTGGCGCTGCTCCGGATTCTGTGCGTGCAGTGGTTCGAGATCGAGCCGACGTTCGTGAAGATGCGTCCGGACCTCATGCCGATGCTGAAGCGCTGCGATGCGGCGCTCCTCATCGGCGACCGTGTGCTGTTCACCGACCACGAGAGCGCCGGCCTCGAAAAGATCGATCTGGGCGAGGAGTGGGCGGCCATGACGAGCCTGCCGTTCGTGTGGGCTTTCTGGGTCGGACGCCGCGGGGTCGTCACCCAGCCGCACCTGGAGGCCCTGCAGGCCGCCCGGCAGGGCGGGCTCGGGGCGCTGGACGACATTGCCAGGCGGTTCGCGCCCCCTGGCGAGGACGACGAGAACGTGCAGATCGCGCGCGACTACCTGCACGAGAACGTGCAGTACACCCTGGACGAGCGGGGTCTGGCCGGCCTGAAGAAGTTCTACGACACGGCCCGCGACCTCGGCGTCGTGCCGGCCACCGGCAAGGTGAACTTCTATTGAGCGAGCGGCCCTCGATGACGCGGGCGGACGTGGAGGCCAGCGCCGGGAAGGTGCTCCGCGGCGAGCGGCTGGCGCGGGACGAAGCCATCGCGCTCTATCGCCATGCCTCCACGCACAGGCTGGGTCGTCTCGCCGACGCGGTCCGCGCGCGCAAGCATCCCGACGGGGTCGTGACCTACATCGTCGACCGCAACGTGAACTATACGAACGTGTGCGTCGCGCGGTGCAACTTCTGCGCGTTCTATCGCGAGGTGGGCGCCGCCGACGGCTACGTCCTCGGCTTCGACGAGATCTTCGCCAAGATCGACGAGACGATCGCGCTCGGCGGCGTGCAACTGCTTCTGCAGGGTGGTCACAACCCCGACCTGCCGCTCACGTGGTACGAGGACCTCTTCCGCGCCGTCAAGACCCGCTATCCCGGCTTCAAGCTGCACGCGCTGTCGCCGCCGGAGGTCGTGCACCTGTCGCGTCTCTCCCAGCTTCCGGTGCGGGCGGTGCTCGAGCGGCTGATCGCGGCCGGGCTGGACAGCATCCCCGGCGGCGGAGCCGAGATCCTGGTGGACCGCGTCCGGCGCTTGCTGAACTGCTACTCGAAGGCGACGGCCGCCGAGTGGCTGGACGTCATGCGCGCGGCCCACGAGCAGGGCCTGCGCACCACCGCGACGATGATGTACGGCACCGTGGAGCATCTCGAGGAGCGCGTGGACCACCTGCTGCGCCTGCGCGAGCTGCAGGACGAGACGGGCGGCTTCACCGCGTTCATCACCTGGAGCTACCAGCCGCCCAACACCGCGCTCGGCGGCGCGGAGGCAACCGGCGTCGACTATCTCCGCACGCTGGCGGTGGCGCGTCTCGTGCTGGACAACTTCGACAACCTGCAGGCGTCGTGGGTGACGCAGGGCGGCAAGGTCGGGCAACTCAGCCTCGCCTTCGGCGCCAACGACATGGGCAGCGTGATGATCGAGGAGAACGTCGTCCGGGCGGCCGGGGCGGCCTACTGCATGGACGAGGTCGAGATCGCCCGCAACGTGGAGGACGCCGGGTTCGTGCCCAAGCGCCGCAACATGCACTACGAGATCCTCGGCGACCCGTTCTTCCGGCAGCAGGACGTGCCCCGCTTCCTGGAGCTCGACGTGGCGCGCGAGGCCGGCGACGCCCGCGTGCCGCCCGAGCTCGAGCGCTACCCGGCCCGCAGCCGGTCGGGCAAGCTCGAGCGGGCCGCCGAGTGACCCCCCGCCCCGTCTGCTTCCAGGCGCGCACGGCGCGCCTCGGCGGTAGCGGCGCGGGGCGCAGGGGTCCCCGCAAGCGGACGCCGGGGGTTCGG
>CAYGCV010000289.1:0-5710 GCA_964348425.1 uncultured Vicinamibacteraceae bacterium
AAGTCCATTCTCAGCCCGTGTTCATTGGCGATTCACCCGGTAAATGAATACCAGACGTTGTCGCGAACGGTTTCAAGAATGCGAGAGTCGTATCCGGCGTCCCCACGGCCGTCGAGCAGATCGGCGCCGGCGCCGCCTTCCAGGTAGTCGTACCCGTCGCCTCCGAACAGACGGTTGTCCTCGCCGTCGCCGAAGATCCGGTCGTCGTGGCGGGAGCCCCACACGACCTCGATCTCCGTGAGTACATCGCCCTCGGCGTACCCGCCGCTGCCGGCCGTGCCGTCGAGGTAGACACGCACGCCTTGGGGAGACTTCGCGTAGTCGGCGATGTCGGCGCCCGGCCCCCCGTTCAACACGTCGGCGCCCGCGCCCCCTTCGAGCCGGTCGTCGCCGGCCAGCCCCATGAGATCGTCGTTACCGATGCCGCCCCACAACACATCGTCGCCGTCCGTGCCCCGAAGAACATCGTTGCCACTTGTACCACCGATAATCGCCACTTGTCGCTCCTTTCACAGGGGTTGACGTGGGGCTTGGAACGCCGCCTACCTGACCACACTATGTCCGCTGTGGGCGGCGCCACCCGGAGGGCGGTCTCTGGCGCACACCGCTTGTCGCGGCGTCGGCCACGTTTGGAATGCGGATGGCCCACGAAACGCCGCCACGGGCGTCGCACCCAACTACCGCCGGCACCGAGCGCCGCTGGGGCGCAGGACGATCCTGATCGCTACGTGGGGGAGCGGGCTGCGGGCCGAAGCTGGCTCGTCGGGAGTTCGGCCGGCCGGCTACGTCATAGAGGCTCGCCGACGCGCGTTCCTGAGGCTGGCAAGGAGTTTGCGTGCGTGCGTGCGTGCGTGCGTGCGTGCGTGGTATGCTTGCTGGTTTCCCCAGCGCGGAGGTCGAGCGCTAGCGAACCGATGGAGCCGTCACGGCAGCTCCCAAGTCGGAGTCGGTTGGACACCGGCATCATGGATTCCGTACCTTGGCGGACCACGACCGACTTGTCAAGCGTGTCTGTCAGTCGTTGGCCGGGGCGCAGGTTCCGACGGCGACCCGGGCAGCGGCGGAGACTGTTTCACACAGCCGAGTGCCACGCCCTGGTTGGTCCCTCGTGACCGATTCACAATGGCTCCGTACGCGGGACGGCGGCGCGGCTGTTGCGCCGCGCTCCCGCGCCGGCGCATCGCGACAACACGAACCCATGACCGCCGGCAGTCTGACCCGTGTCCCGATCAGAGCACCCCACCTAATCGGACCCGATGACCGCGATCAGGTCGCCACTCAATCGTGGGTGACAGCGACGGCGACGGCGTCTGGAACGACAGTGATGCGTCGCCACGTCATCGGGGCGGGGTCGTCAGCCTCCGAGACACGCGGACCAGATTTCGGCATCACGCGCGGCTGGGACCGGCATACCGGCCGGCGGGGAAGTCGCCGACGCGGTCCGGCACGTCTGATCCTGATCGGTCCGTGGCTGGTCCGGGACGATCGCCCACTGGTCCGGGCCGCAGCCCCCATCGGCAGACAGATCCGTGGGCGCCTGAAGGCCAGCGGCTGACCGGCTGACCCGGCGCGGCGTAGCCGCCGCGGATCCGGATTCCGGGCCGCGGATGCCAGCACCCAGGCGTCCTGGCACCAGGATCAGCGGCGCCGCTGCCGATCCCGGGACAGCGCGGCGTCCCTGCCGGGACGAACGACCTACCACAGCGCCCGCGCGGCCAGAATCCATCCGCCGGACTGCCGGCGGGAGAGAAAGAACAACCGATGCAAGAGACAGCAACGTCAGCCGGCGACACGGTCGACCGGCACAAGTTGTGGCAGCCAGGGACAGCGGAAGGACCGCAGGCGCCGAAGTGGACCAGCGAGCCGCCGAACCCGCCGAACAACGGCATCCTGATCACCCTCGACGAGCGCGGCGACACGAACGAGTACTACGCCGCAGCCGACGAGAACGTGCTCGCTCGAGCACTCGACCACACCGGCTGGCTGCCCCTGTGCATCCTGGGAAGCCACAACGTAGCAGCCGCGCGCGAGCACGCCCGGCTGGTCGACTACCGAATCGAGTACGAGCACGATGGCAGCGTGACGGTGCTCGAGCCCAACCGCGACGCAATCTCGACCGGCTGCACGCCGGCGCCCGCTCCTCGGGAGCCGGTAGCCCGGATCAGCGTCCGCGCCGTCATCGAGCACCCCGACGGCTCGCGCGAAGAGCACCTGCTGCCGGTCGACGTCGCGATCACAAACCCGATGGAACGATGGCCGGACGAGTACCTGGTGGTACTCGCCGAGGACACACCGCGCCTCGACGCGGAACAACTGGCCGGGCTGCTCGAACAGAGCCTCTTCTGTCCCTACGAGGACACCGAGGACGACAGCCGCGAAACCCAGCTCGCCCGGTTCCAGGACTCGGCTCACGCAGTCGCCACCAACCTCCTGCTGAGCCGCAGCGAGGCCCTCGAGGCCCAGACCAAGCGGATGCTGGACCAGCTCATCCACCCCAGGCTCCACCCGGGAGAGGTCGTCGAGATCACCCTGCGCAGGATGCGCGGAACCGGCGGCAAGCCCGCCGTCGACCGTATCGACTACAAGGCGCCGCCAACGCCGGCATAGCACGCCGCAGAGGGCGGACGCGCCATCAGCAGACAGACCGTAGAGGCTATTGATGACCGTACACGATGCCGCAGCGTACATCCTGGCCCGGAAGGGCCGGACTCCGGCCATGAAGCTGCACAAGCTCCTGTACTACGCGCAGGCGTGGTCGCTCGTCTGGGACGACCGCCCGCTGTTCAGAGCGCGCATCGAAGCCTGGGCAAACGGACCCATCACACCTGCCGTGTACCAGAAGCACCGGCGCCAGTACTCCGTCAAGAGCTGGCCTTGGGGCGATCCGAAGGCCCTCGACCAGGACGCCGCCGAGACCATCAACGCGGTGATCGAGTACTACGGACCGAAATCGTCGAGCTGGCTCAGCAGCCTCACCCATCAGGAGGATCCATGGAAGGACGCAAGGGGCAACCTTCCCCCTGGGCAGATTGGAAGCCAGGAAATCACGCACGCGGCCATGGCGGAGTACTACGGCGGGCTCGTGACGGAAGGGTGAGGAGTGGGGTGCGCGTTCGGAATCGCGTGGGTCCGGCGCAGCGAATCAGCTACCGAGGCCCGAAGCTCCAGTCGAGCGAGCGGGCGAGAGTCGGATCAGGAACCAACCTGTTGAGGTCGCGGTTGCGCCACGGGTTCACGTCCGCCGCCCCCGCGCGATGCACCGCCGCCACCAGCTCCCGGAAGGTGTACGCCTCCTCGATCCAGGCCAGGGCAAGCTCGGCGTCAGTGGCCTCGCGCATCCACATGCTGACCAGACACTGCTGCCATTCGGTAGGCACCTGCGCGCGAACGGCGTCGTAGAAATCGCCCGCCGTCGGCCGACGCACCCATCCAGCACAGCTGCTCCGGATCCGGCGGCGCACGGACAACGCGTTGCGGCCGAGCTCGTCCCGGCTGCGCACGACGCCGCATTCCTCGCGCAGCCGGGAGCTGCCCCGCATCGTGCTGAAAGCCTCGGGCGGCATCAGCCGCTCGCCTCTCGCGGCGTAATCCGGCATGGGAACTCATCCGATGGTAGTCCACCAGCGAGACATCCGAAATCCGGAGGAGAGATGACGCGGACCCGGCTTGCCGGCTACAGGAAGCAGACGATGCCGGCCGCGCGCAGCACGCGGCGCAGCCCTGCGGCCGCCGCCTCCCGCCACGCTGGCGGGCCGAGGCACACGGCCACGTCAACGAGCACGAGCAGCAGGTAGGCCGCGCCGACCGCGCGCGCGAACCAGGCGTTGTCGAAGCCGACCAGCAGCCGCAGGAACACAACGACGGCGCCCTGGACGAGCGCGAGGTGGTAGACAGACCGCCAGCGCCGGGCGAACAGACCGTCGACAGTCACCATCGAACCCCGTTCCCACGCCGTTCCAACGCGTGGGACCGGCGGCCGCAGCCGCGGCACGCACCCGCCAGGAACGTACCGCACACACGCCGTCCGGCCGGGCGCGGACGGCCGCGGACCCGGCAGCAGGAGAGCAAGGACATGAGCAACGCAGTGGAGAAGCACGCGTCGATGTTCGCCGAGGCGATGATCAAGGCGATCCGCAACGGGACCGCCCCGTGGCAGAAGCCGTGGAAGGGCGGCGGCGACTGGCGCCCGAAGAACTTCGCGACCCGCCGCCCCTACTCGGGCGGCAACCTCCTCTTCCTGCTCGCCATCGCGGCCGAGCGCGGGTACGCGAGGCCGCTCTGGGGCGGCTTCCACCAGATCCGGGCCGCCGGCGGCCACGTCCGCAAGGGCGAGACGGGGACCCCGATCCTCATCGTCAAGGCCGGCAGGAAGAAGACCGTCGAGACGGTCGACGAGCGCGGCCGAACCATCGAGGAACAGGCCCCGGGCCGGATGTTCTTCACGTCGCAGCACGTCTGGAACGTCGCGCAGGCCGACGGGCTCGACCTCGCGGCCGACGCCCCGGCGCCGCCGGCCTGGGACCCGATCGAGGCGACCGAGAAGGTCGCGGCCGACGCGCACGTCGAGATCGTCGAGGGGCACGGTCCCAGGGCGTACTACAACACCGCGGCGGACCACATCCACCTGCCGGCGCGGAGCGCGTTCGAGAGCCGCGAGGCGTTCTACCACACGATGCTGCACGAGCTCGGGCACGCCACGGCGCACCCCTCGCGCCTCGACCAGCCCGAGCGCCACGCCATTGGCCCCACCGACACGGCGGCCTACGCGCTCGAGGAGCTTCGCGCCGAGATGGCCGCGATGATGACCGGCGCGCGGCTCGAGATCGGCCACAGCCCGCGGCACGGCCAGTCGTACGTCGCAAGCTGGCTCAAGGCGGCGGGCGACGACCCCTGCTGCATCCGGACAGCCGCGAAGGACGCCCAGGCCATCTCCGGGTGGCTGCTGCGGAACCACGCCGAGAGCCTCGAGACGGCACCCGCGGCCAGCCTCGCGGCGGCCGCCTGACGGGACCGAGGGAGCCAGACCCATGCACTACGCGTTCTACGAACGCCTCGACGTCCATGTGGGCGCGAGCGCGCGAGAAGTGATACGAGCCGCGCGGCGGCGGCTGAGGCCCGCCTCACGGCGCAGCCGCGCCAAGCGCAGCGAACGCCATGCGCTGCTGCGCAGCGTCCTCAAGGAGCACGAGGACGCCCGCCGACTGTACGTCGACGTGATGAGCGGACGGATCCGCTAAGTGACAAGACACGAGAGGCGGCGCCGCCCGCCGTGGCGCCCCGAACGGGGGCCCGCCCGGGAACGGCCGCCGCGCCGGCGCGACCAGGACACCGCCGGGGCGGACAGTCCCCGGCCGCTACGCTCGGGACGCGCCCCGGCGCGCCGGCGGTAGCCCGCGGGATGCGAAGCAGCGACACCACGCGGAACCGTGAACGGCCACAACCGGCGGCCGGCTGAACACCCGGCGCCACGGAGGCACCCATGACGCCCAACGAGCACGCCGCCATCAGGGACCTGCTGGCCGAGATCAACCGCGAGCGGCACGTGGCCGAGTGCCCGTGCACCCGCGTGCTGCTGCGCATTCTCTCTGACGGGCTGGGGAAGCTCGCCGGGACAGGGCGCAAGGATCCCGGGATCGCCGCGTAAGGAGACGCGCAATGTCCATGCAAGTGATGCACCTCGAGCACTACCCGAGCGACTTCGAGATGACGC
>CAYGCV010000290.1:0-5656 GCA_964348425.1 uncultured Vicinamibacteraceae bacterium
CTACCGCCGGTCCAGCGGCACGTAGTCGCGCTCGCCGGCGCCGAGGTAGATCTGGCGGGGGCGCGCGATCTTCTGCTCCTTGTCGGCGAGCATCTCCTGCCACTGGGCGATCCAGCCCGGGGTGCGGCCGATGGCGAACAGCACCGTGAACATCGACGGCTTGAAGCCCATCGCCTCGTAGATCAGGCCCGAGTAGAAGTCGACGTTCGGATACAGGCGGCGGCTGACGAAGTAGTCGTCCTGCAGCGCGATGCGCTCGAGCTCGATGGCGACGTCCAGCAGCGGGTTGCGCCCCGTCACCTCGAAGACGCGGTAGGCCTGCTCCTTGATGACGGTCGCGCGCGGGTCGTACGACTTGTATACCCGGTGGCCGAAGCCCATCAGGCGGCCCTCGCCCGCCTTCACCTTGCGGATGAAGTCGGGCACGTTGTCGACCGAGCCGATGGCGGCGAGCATCCGCAGCACGGCTTCGTTGGCGCCGCCGTGCAGCGGGCCGTAGAGCGCTGCCGCGGCCCCGGCCATGGCGGCGAAGGGGTCGGCCTGCGAGCTCCCGATGCCGCGCATCGCGCTGGTGCTGCAGTTCTGCTCGTGGTCCGCGTGCAGGATGAACAGGATGTCGAGCGCCCGCTCGAGCACCGGGTCCGGGGCGTAGCGGGTACCGGGCTGGCCGTGCAGCATGCCGAGGAAGCGGCCGGCGAAGCCCAGCGAGCTGTCGGGGTCGATGTACGGCTGGCCGTTGGCCCGCCGGACGGTGTAGGCGGCGATGGCGGGCACCTTGGCGATCAGCCGCGCCACCTGGGTGCGGCGCGCGTCGTCGTCGAAGATCTGCTTGGCTTCGGGATAGCAGGTCGACAGCGCACCGACCGTGCTGAGGAAGACGCCCATCGGATGCGCGTCGCCGTCGAACCCCTCCATCACGTTCCTGACGCTCTCGTGGAGCGCGGCGTGCCGGCCGAGCTCGGCCTCCCACGCCTCGAGCTCCGCGCTGCCGGGGAGCTCGCCGTTGAGCAGCAGGTACGCAGTTTCCGGGAAGGTGCTGTGCTCGGCGAGTTGCTCGATCGGATAGCCGCGGTAGCGCAGGATGCCGTTGTCACCGTCGATGAACGTCACGCGGCTGCGGCAGGAGGCGGTGTTCTGGAACGCCGGGTCGTACGACATCATCCCGAACTCGTCCGGGTCCACCTTGATCTGCCGCAGGTCGAGGGCGCGAATCGTACCGTCGGTGATCGGGATCTCGTACTGCCTGCCGGTCCGGTTGTCGGTGATTGTCAGCGTGTCGGGCATGCTTTCTGCTTCCTCGGTCAAGATTCTCCGTCAACCAGCTCGTCGTCGTGCGGCAGCGACGATTCCGGACGGCCGGGGACGCGGTAGCGCCCGTCCATCCAGTTCCCCAGGTCCAGCAGCTTGCAACGCTCAGAGCAAAAGGGATGCCAGGCCGGATCCACCGGCCGGCTGCGGCATTGGACGCATGTCGCCCCGCGTTCTGCCATGGCAAACCCGTACTCCGCCTCCCGGCGCGGCGCGGCTGTCGCGCCCCGGGCGGCCGGCTCCAGCGCGCGCCGTCGTCACCCCCGGCAGCGGCCGCGGGGTTCGGGCGCGGGCTGCTAGATTGTATCAGTCGGCCCGCGGCCCGTCGGCCCCTGCCCCTGCCGCTGCTGCGGCGCCGTCGGCGTCGGCCGCGCGGCGGGGGACTGCCTCGCGCCGGCGTCGGCGCCGGTTGCCCGCGGCCGGCCGGCCGTGGCTGGTTACCACCTCGAAGCGGATGATGCGCTGCAGCGCGCGCGCGAGCGGGGCCGAGTTGCGCTGCGCGGCCCACACCTCGAGCTCGGTATCGCCGTCCGGCCTGAGCCGCAGCAGGTAGTCCTGGCTGCCGGGCACCACCTCGAGCGACGCGACGCTGCGCTGGTGGCTGCGGTCGAGGCTCTCGGCCACGCGCAGGATTGCCGCGAGCGTCCTGACCGTCCTGCGCAGCGCGCCCGGCAGGTGGCCGTACCCGTCGTGCGAGCGCTTCGGCTGCGCCCGCCGGTGGTAGCGCGCGACCAGCGCCACCACCTCCACCTCCTCGGGCTCGAAGCCGCGCAGGTCGCCGTTCTTGATGAGGTAGTAGGAGTGCTTGTGATGCCGTCCGTGGCTGATGTGCACGCCGATGTCGTGCAGCAGGGCCGCGAACTCGAGCCACTCGCGCTCGCGGCCGCCCAGCCCGTGCGACGGCTGCATCTCGTCGAACAGCGCCAGGGCCAGGCGGGCCACCTGCTGCGAGTGCTCCTGCCAGTAGCTGCAGCGCTCCGCGAGCTCGATGACGCTGCGCCGCCTGACGTCCGGATACGCCTCGACCTTCGCGATCTGGGCCCGGTTCCGGCGGATGTAGTCGAGCGCCAGTCCCTCGCGCAGCGCCAGGTCGCACAGCGTCAGCTCGCGCGCGCCGAGCCGCCTCAGGATGGTGTCCAGCACGATGGACCCGGCCACGGCGAGGTCCGCCCGGCGCGGGTCGAAGCCCGGGATCCGCAGCCGCTCGGCGAGCGTGAGGTCGCCGAGCTCGCGGCGCAGCCGGCGGATCTGCTTCGCCGGGATGCGGCGATTCCGGAGATCGTCGGACCCCACGGCGTGCCCGCCGCCCGCGGCCAGCGCGCCGAGGCTCAGGATCGTGCCGGAGGTGCCGATGGCACGGTCGAACCCGAGCTCGACGATGCGGTCGACCACGTCGGCGATCTCGGCGCCGATATAGCGGATCATGCGCCGCACGTCGACTTCGGCGATCGGGTCCGTGCGCACGAACTGCTCGGTGAGGCGAATGACGCCGATCTTCGCGCTGTGGGCGACCTGGATCTTCTCGGCCGTGCCGCGCGTGAGCTCGACGCTGCCGCCGCCGATGTCGATGACGACCGCGGAGCCGCCGCCGACGTCGACGCCGTAGACGGCGGCGCGGTGAATCAGCCGCGCCTCCTCGGAGCCGGAGATCACGCGCACGCGGATGCCGGTGCGCTGGTGGATGGCTGCCAGGAACTCCGGGCCGTTGTCCGCCTCCCGCACGGCGCTGGTGGCGGCGGCGACGATTTCGTCGACGTCGTGCGAGTCGGCCAGGCGCCTGAACTTCGACAGCGCCTGCAGGGCCGCGGCCGTCGTCGTGTCGGTGAGCGCGCGGCCGCCCAACCCGCCCGAGCCGAGCCGCACCATCTCCTTCTCGCGGTCGACCACCTCGAACGAGCGGTCGGGCCGCACCTGGACCACGATCATGTGCAGCGAGTTGGTCCCGATGTCGATGGCGGCGATCCGCATGGCGGGGCGGCCGAAGCGGCGTGGAAGCCGGCTCGCGGCACCGTGCCGCGGCGGCGGACGGTATAATGGCGGACTTCGGTCAACGCTCATCCTAGCATGGCACTCGCGCATCCGCTGGCCGCGCCGCTCGAACGGCAGTTGCGGGCGTTCGGCGGTCACCTGCCGGGCGCGGTGGACGGCGAGGTCGAGCCGCTGCACCAATGCCGGGTGGCCACGCGCCGGCTGCGCGAGATCCTGCCGCTCTGCGCGGCGGAGACACCGCAGGCCCTGGCGGCGCGGACGCGGCGCCGGGTGCGCCGCGTCGGGCGGGCGCTCGGTCCCGTGCGCGAGATCGACGTCTCCATCGGGGTGGCGGAGGAGCTCGCACAGCGGCAGTTCGTCCAGGGAGCGGCCTGGGAGCATCTGCGGCAGCACCTGCTCGACGAGCGCGAGGAGCGCCGCGAGCAGATGCTGGAGCGGCTCAGGTCCATCAACACCCGCAAGCTGGAACGCGATTTGGCCGAGGTCGCCCGCGCGCTCGGGCTGCGCCAGCAGACCGACGCCTGGGCGCAGACGCTCGCGGGGCGCATGGCCCGCCGGGCCCGGAACCTGCAGGACACCATCGCGGCCGCCGGCTCGCTCTACATTCCCGACCGCGTGCATGCCGTGCGGATTGCCGCCAAGCAGTTGCGCTACGCGCTCGAGTTCGCCGGCGAGACTGGCGAGGCGCGCACCAAGGGCGCTGTGCGCCAGGTGAAGGCCGTGCAGGAGACGCTGGGGCGCCTGAACGATCTCGACGTGCTGGCCGGCCTCGTGCAGGGCTTCGTCGTGCCAGGGGATCCGCAGCCGTGGCACGGCGAGCTCGAGGCGTTGCGCATGCGCGTGGAAGCGGAGTGCCGCAAGCTGCACGGCCGCTACGTGGCGAGGCAGGCGGCCCTGCTCGAGACCTGCGACACCGCCGCCGCCGTTGCCCGCCGCATCCTGGCGGAGCGGGGCGGCGAGCTGTTGAGCGGCCGCCGCGCGAGGTCGGCCGGCCAGGCGCCGGGCGGGCGCGCGCTGAAGATGGCGCTGGCCGATCCGCCCCCGGCAGACCGCGAGGTCTCGGGCGGCGGGCAGGGATAGGCGCTCGCTCGCCCCGGCGCCGGGCCGCTGCCGCCGGCCGCCGCGGCCCGCCTACGCGCCGCCCCGCAGGAGCCAGCCGGCGGCCGCGCCGGCCGCGATGAGCCATGTCGTGTTGGGGCTCCAGCGCACGAGCAGCAGCACCGCCGCCGCCGCGATGACGGCGGTCGGGACGTCGACGATGGCGGCCGGCCCGAGCTGCCAGGTCACGGCCGTCATCAGGCCGAGCGACGCCACCACCACGCCGTCGAGCAGGCCGCTGGCCACGCGCGATGCACGCAGCCGCGCAATCAGCGGCTGGGTGGCCAGCACGAACACGAAGCCGGGTGCGAAGATGCCCACCGTGGCGAGCACGGCGCCCGGCCAGCCCTGCAGCAGGTAGCCGATGAAGGTCGCCGTCGTGAAGACCGGTCCGGGGGTGACCTGCCCGACGGTGATGGCGTCGATGAGCTGCTGCTCCGTCAGCCAGGCCCAGCGTTCCGTCAGGTCGGCGCGCAGGAACGCGACCAGCACGTAGCCGCTGCCGAACAGGATGGAGCCGACCTTCAGGAAGAACAGGGTCAGGCGCGTGAGCGTGACCGGGACGGCTGCCCCGGCGACCGCGGCGGCGGCAGCGGCCAGCGTCGTCGCGGCGCCCAACGTCGCGAGCAGGCCGGCCACGGCAGCGCCCCGCGCGAGATGCGCCCCCATGGCGACCAGCGCGCCGCTGCCCAGTAGCAGCAGCTCGTTGACGCCGGCCAGCGACAGGACCGCGACGGCGCCGCCCAGCACGAGCTGCAGCGGGCTCGTGATGGCGGCGCGGCCGAGCTTCCAGACTGCCTGCACGATGACCGCGATGATGACCGGACTGATGCCGTACATCAGCCACGCCGCTTGCGGCGTGCTGCCGAAGCGGACGTACGCGTACGCGATGGCGCCGACCATCAGCGACGCGGGCAGGATGAAGCAGACGCCGGCGATGAGCAGTCCCCCCAGCCGGCCGCGCCTGAATCCCAGGTGGATTGCCATCTCGGTCGAGTTCGGACCTGGTATCAGATGCGTGGCGGCCAGCAGGTCCAGAAACTCGGCGTCGGTCAGCCACCGCCGCCGGTCGACGACCTCGCTGCGCATCATCGCGATGTGGGCCGCCGGTCCGCCGAACGCCGTGACGCCGAGCCGGAGGAAGAGCGCTGCGAGTTGAACCAGAGTTCGCGACGGGGTCACGCGCGCGATCTTATCCGCTGCCGCAGACAAGGCGCGCACAGCGCGCCTCGGCGGGAGCGGCGCGGGGCGAAGGGGTCCC
>CAYGCV010000291.1:0-5623 GCA_964348425.1 uncultured Vicinamibacteraceae bacterium
TTGGGCCGAGCAGCCGCCGGAGCACGTGGCGTTAACAAGTTAGCGCCTATGGGCTACGCCCTGGCCGTCCTGCTGCCGGTGCGCTCGAGCCTCTACGCCGTCGGGCCGGGGGCCGGCGCCGCGCTCGCGGGGGCTGCGCTGCTGGCGGCCATCTGGAGCCGCGCCGCGCCCGCTGCGCGCCGGCGCATGGTCGGCGCGGCGGCGCTCGTCGCCGTGCTGGCGGTACCCGTGCACTGGTCGCGCAACGACCGCTGGGTGCAGTGGGCCAGGCTCTCCACGCACGTCCTGGACGAGATTGCGCCCGTCGCCGCGCGGCTGCCGCCGGACCGCGTCGTGCGGCTGGACGACGACCGCAGCGTCCGCACCAATCTCGACGCCGCGTTCGGGACGTTGATCGAGGAGGCCGTCCTGGTGCGCACGGGCCTGACGCGGCGCGTGTGGATCGAGCCGCCGGTGACCGACGCGCGCGTGGCCGGGCTCGTCGCGCCGGACGCGCAGGACGTCGCCGCCCGGTTCGCGCTGCGCGACGGCGTGCTGGTGCGCGTGGAGGCCGGCCCGTAGCCCGCCAATCGTCGCCTCGCGGCTCCGATGGGCGCCCAACCAACCCTGCAGGAGTCCGCGCCGTTCTACGGCGCAGACTCCTAGCCGCCCGCCCGGCGCGGGCGCACTTGTCGCCGGTGGCGGTTACCGGTAGGCTATCGGCCAGTTTCCGGAGAGAACCGATGGCCCAAGTTTCGATTACCGTCAATGGCAGGCGGCGCTCCGCCGACGTGGAGCCGCGCCTGCTCCTGGTCCATTTCCTGCGCGAGCACCTGAACCTGACGGGCGCGCACGTCGGCTGCGACACGAGCCAGTGCGGCGCCTGCACCGTCCTGCTCGACGGCCGGAGCGCGAAGTCGTGCACCATCTTCGCGGTCCAGGCCGACGGCACCGAGGTCACCACGATCGAGGGGCTCGCCGACGGCGACCAGTTGCACCCGCTGCAGGAGGGGTTCTGGGAGGAGCACGGCCTGCAGTGCGGCTACTGCACGCCCGGCATGATCATGTCGGCCGTCAACCTGCTCGGCGACAACCCGGCGCCCAGCGAGCAGGACATCCGCGACGGTCTCGACGGCAACCTGTGCCGCTGCACCGGCTACCAGCACATCGTCAACGCGGTGCAGCACGCCGCGGGCCGCACGCGGGAGAGGTAGAGCATGACGACCTCGCCGGTCCTGCCCAAGCTCGTCGGCCAGCGCGTCAAGCGGCGCGAGGACCCGCGTCTCATCCAGGGCCGCGGGACCTACGTGGACGACGTCAAGATCGCCGGCCTGCAGCACCTGGCGTTCAAGCGCAGCGACATCGCGCACGGGCGCATCCTCGCGATCGACGCCAGCGCCGCGGAGGGGCTCGACGGCGTCGAAGCGGTCTTCACCGGCGCGCAGATCGCGGAGCTGCTCGGCCCGATGCCGATCGGGACCCCGTTCCCGTCGCCGGAGCACCGCGCGGTCGCCGCCGACATCGTCCGCTACGTCGGCGAGCCGGTCGCCGTCGTGGTGGCCCGCGACCGCTACGTCGCGCGCGACGCGGCGGACGCCATCACCGTCGACTACGAAGCGCTGCCCGCGGTGGTCGACCCCGAGGAGGCGATGTCCGGCCGGCCGGCCCTGCTGCACGCCGACTTTCCGAACAACCACGCGGTCGGCCCGCTGCCGGCCGGCACCGGCGTCGGGGGCGACGGCACGGTCGACGACACGGCGATCGACCGGGCGTTCGCGGACGCCGACGTGGTGGTTTCCCAGCGCATGGTCAACCACCGGCTCGCGCCCACCTCGATCGAGCCGCGCGGCGTCGTGGCCCACTACGAGCCGGGCAAGGACGCGCTGACCATCTGGTCGTCGACCCAGAACCCGCACATCCTGCGCACGTTCATCGCCTCGCTGACCGGCCTCGGCCAGGACCAGGTGCGCGCGATCGCACCGGAGGTGGGCGGCGGATTCGGCTCGAAGATCAACATCTACGGCGAGGAGTACGTGGCGGCCGCGGTCTCGAAGCGGCTGGGCCTGCCCGTCAAGTGGGTGGAGGACCGCTCGGAGGCGTTCCTCACCACCATCCACGGGCGCGACATCCTCTGCTACGTCGATCTGGCGGCCCGGCGGGACGGCACGGTGCTGGGGCTGAAGCTGCGGCTCGTCGCCGACATCGGCGCCTACAACATGCTGCTCACGGCCGCCATCCCGACGCTGACGATGACGATGGCCAGCGCCACCTACGCCATCCCCGCCATCCGGGCGACGCTCACGGAGGTGTTCACCAACAAGACGCCGACCGACGCCTACCGCGGCGCGGGCCGGCCCGAGGCGATCTATTTCGTGGAGCGGGCGATGGACATGCTGGCCCGCGAGCTCGGCATGGACCCGGCCGAGCTGCGCCGCCGTAACTTCATCCGGCCGGATCAGTTTCCCTACACCACGCAGACCGGGGCCGTCTACGACTCGGGCGACTACGACAAGGTGCTCGACCGGGCGCTGGAGAAGGCGGGCTGGGAGCAGCTCAAGGCCGAGCGGGACGCCGCGCAGGCAGAGGGCCGGCTGGTCGGGCTGGGCCTGTCGATGTACGTCGAGATCTGCGGCGTCGGCCCGTCGTCCGGCCTGCCCACCGGCGGCTGGGAGCACGCCCAGGTCACCGTCGAGCGCGACGGCCGGATCAGCGCCACGACCGGGGCGTCGCCCCACGGGCAGGGCAACGAGACCACCTTCGCCCAGATGCTCGCCGACCAGTTCGGCGTGCCCTTCGAGCACGTCACCATCCGGCACGGGGACACGGCGGTGGTCAAGCAGGGCATCGGCACCTTCGGCAGCCGGTCGCAGGCGGTGGGCGGGGCGGCGCTGCACCTGGCCGGCGGCAAGGTCAAGGCCAAGATGGCGAAGTTCGCGGCCGCGCTGCTCGAGGCCCACGAGGCCGCCCTCGTCTTCGAGAACGGCCGCATCGCGGTGGCGGGGGCGCCGGCGGCGGGCAAGTCGTTCGCCGAGGTGGCCGGCTACGCGTACCGGCCGCTCAAGCTGCCCGCCGGCCTCGAGCCGGGCCTGAGCGACGAGGCCTTCTTCGAGCCGAGCAACAACACCTATCCGTTCGGCTGCCACATCGCGCTGCTGGAGATCGACCGCGACACCGGCGAGCCGCGCCTGCTCCGCATGGTCGCAGTCGACGACGCGGGCCACCTGATCAACCCCCTGATCGTCGAGGGCCAGATCCACGGCGGGCTGGCCCAGGGGATCGGGCAGGCCCTGGTCGAGGAGGTCGTCTACGGCGCCGACGGCCAGCCGCTGACCGGCTCGTTCATGGACTACGCCATTCCGCGCGCGAGCGACTTCCCCCGCTTCGAGCTCGACAGCACCGTGACGCCGACCCCGGTGAACCCGCTGGGCGCCAAGGGGGTCGGGGAGGCCGGGACGATCGGCTCGACCCCGTGCATCGTCGCGGCCGCGGTCGACGCGCTGCGCGGGTTCGGCGTCCGGCACATCGACATGATGCTCCGGCCCGAGAGGCTGTGGCGCATCATTCAGGGAGGACAGGCTTGATTCCGACCGCATTCGACTACGCGCGCGCGACGTCGCTCGACGACGCGATCGCGCGGCTCGCCGCCGCCGGCAGCGCCGGCAAGCTGATCGCGGGGGGCCACAGCCTGGTGCCGCTGATGAAGCTGCGCCTGAGCGAGCCCGCGATCCTCATCGACATCGCCCACATCCCGGACCTGGCGGGGATCCGGGAGTCGGAGGGGCTGATCGAGATCGGCGCCGGAGCCCGGCACCTCGACGTGGCGACGTCCGCCCTGCTGCGCGAACGCTGTCCGGTGGTCGCCGACACCGCCGCGGTCATCGGCGATCCGCAGGTCCGCAACCGGGGCACGCTCGGCGGCAGCCTGGCGCATGCCGACCCGGCGGCCGACTATCCCGCCGCCATGCTGGCCGTGGACGCCGACCTGCACCTGAAGGGACCCGGCGGGTGGCGGGTCGTGAAGGCCCGCGACTTCTTCCAGGGCGTCTTCACGGTCGACCTCGCGGCGGACGAGATCCTCGCGAAGGTGACGTTCGCTCCGGCGCGCGCGTCGGCGTACGCCAAGCTCCACCAGCGCGCCTCGCGGTTCGCCATCGTGGGCGTGGCGGCCGCGCTCGAGACCGGCGGCGGGATCGTCCGGACGGCCCGCGTCGGCCTGACCGGCGCCGCGTCGTGCCCGTCGCGCCTGGCGGGCGTCGAGGCCGCGCTCGCGGGACAGCCTGCGACGGCCGCCGCCGCGGTCGCCGCGGCGCGCGGGGCGGGCGACGGCGTGAGCGAGCTGAACGCCGACATCCACGGCAGCGCGGAGTACCGCCGCGCGATGATCCCGGTCTTCACCCGCCGGGCGCTCGACGCCGCGCTGGCGCGGGCGGGCGGCTGAGCGCAGCGGCACGATCTCCGCATGACGGGACAGGCTCCATGACGGTATCTCCGGTTCTGCCGAAGCTGGTCGGCCAGCGCGTCAAGCGGCGCGAGGACCCGCGCCTGATCCAGGGCCGCGGCACCTACGTCGACGACGTCAAGCTCGCCGGCATGCAGCACCTCGCGTTCAAGCGCAGCGACCTGGCGCACGGGCGCATCCTGTCCATCGACACGAGCGCCGCGGAAGCGCTCGACGGCGTCGAGGCGGTGTTCACCGGCGCGCAGATGGCGGAGCTGGCCGGTCCGCTGCCGACCCTGCTGCCGTTCCCGGCGCCGGAGCGGCGCGCGGTGGCGACCGACGTCGTCCGCTTCGTCGGCGAGCCGGTCGCCGTCGTGGTGGCCCGCGACCGCTACGTCGCGCGGGACGCGGTCGACGCCATCGCGGTCGACTACGAGCCGCTGCCGGTCGTGGTCGATCCCGAGCAGGCCATGACCGGCGAGCCGGTCGTCCTGCACGCCGACTTCCCCAACAACCTGATGCTCGCCTCGCTGCCGATGGGGACCGGGGTCGGGGCGGACGGCACGGTCGACGACACGGTCGTCGACCAGGCGTTCGCGGACGCCGACGTGGTGATCTCGCAGCGCATGGTCAACCAGCGGCTCGCGCCGACGCCCATCGAGCCGCGCGGCGTCGTGGCCCACTACGAGCCCGGCAAGGAGACGCTGACCATCTGGTCGTCGACGCAGTCGCCGCACATGCTGCGCACGTTCATCGCCTCGATGAACGGCATGGGCGAGGACCAGGTGCGCGCCATCGCGCCGGAGGTCGGCGGCGGCTTCGGCTGCAAGTCGGCCGGCTCGGCCGAGGAATGCGTGTGCGCCGCGGTCTCGAAGCGCCTGGGCCTGCCGGTCAAGTGGGTGGAGGAGCGCTCCGAGGCCTTCCTCGCGACGAGCCACGGCCGCGACCTCATCGGCTACGCCGAGCTCGCGGCCGGCCGGGACGGCCGGGTCCGCGGGTTCAGGCTGCGGATCGTCGCCGACGTCGGCGCCTACAACATGCTGTTCACGGCCGCCATCCCGACCTCCACGATGACGATGGCGAGCGGCAACTACGACATACCGGCGATCCGCGCGACGCTCACGGAGGTGTTCACCAACAAGACCCCGACAGACGCCTACCGCGGCGCGGGCCGCCCGGAGGGCATCTACTTCCTGGAGCGGGCGA
>CAYGCV010000292.1:0-5622 GCA_964348425.1 uncultured Vicinamibacteraceae bacterium
CCCGCGCCGCTCCCGCCGAGGCGCGCTGTGCGCGCCTTGCGGAGTCTGCACCGTTTCTGCGGCGCAGACTCCGAGCCGATTATAACGATTGTGTTTCGGAGCCGCGTCGAACGTGGCACAATGGGCAGGTCGTTTCGGCGTCCGAGCGTGGAGGGAGCGCGTGGCGCGTGGCTCATTAACACGGATCGTGATCGTCGTGCTGGCGGCAACCACCCTGGCTTCGGCTGCCCTCGGGCAGTGGCGCGGCTGGAGCCGCTACCCCCCGCGGTTCCGACCTGCCGACCACATCGACGCGGGGTTCTCCTTCTGTCGGCTGATGTACACCAGCAACCGGCGCGAGCGCTCCGGGCGCGGCTGGTCGACCGACTATCCGTATGCCGACATCAACTTCATGATCCGGCTGTCGGAGCTGACGTCCACCCACGTCGATCTCGACCGGGTCGGCGAGCCGAACCACTGGGTCGTGACCATCGCCGACGACTCGCTCTACAGTTGCCCCTTCCTCATGACGTCCGACGTGGGGACCATGAGCCTGAGGCCGGTCGAGATCGTCCGGCTCCGGGACTACCTGCTCAAGGGGGGCTTCCTCTGGGTGGACGACTTCTGGGGCACGCGGTCCTGGCAGCAGTGGTCCGGCGAGATCGGCAAGGTCCTGCCGCCCTCCGAGTACCCGATCAGGGACCTGCCGCTCGATCACCAGTTGTTCCGGACGATGTTCCACATCCTCGAGGTGCCCCAGATCACGAACATCCACTTCTGGCGCTGGTCCGGCGGCGCGACGACGTCCGAGCGCGGCAATGACAGCGCCGTCCCGCACTTCCGGGGGATCATGGACGAGAGCGGCCGGCTGATGGTGGCCATGACCCACAACACCGACATCCAGGACGCCTGGGAGCGCGAGGGCGAGGATCCCCGCTTCTTCGATCGCTTCTCGCCCGACGGCTACCAGTTGGGCATCAACGTCCTGCTGTACACGATGACCCACTGACGTCCGCGGCCGCCAGCGCGGCGAGCGCGAAGACCCGGGGGTACAGCGTCTCGGCGTACCAGAGCCTGGCGAAGTAGAGCCCGATCGGGGTTGTCGCGGTGCGCCGGCCGCCGTCGGTGGCGTCCGCCAGCCACCGCACGCCGCGGGCGATGGCCGCGTCGACAGCCGGGTGCGACGGGGTTCTTGGCAGCCGCCGGCAGACGGCCAGCGCGGAGACCGCCAGGGCGGTTTCCTCGATGGAGGGCGGGACGCCGGGCGCGCCGCCCCAGCCGCCGTCGTGCCCCTGGGCGTCGACGAGCCAGCGGATTGCTCGCCGCTCCGCCGTCGGGATCGCCTCGGCGTCCGACAGCGCCGCGAGCCCTTCGAGCACCCGCGCCGTGCCGTAGACCGGGTTGGCCTCGTCGGGGGCGGTCTGGTTGCCGAACCAGAGCGGAATCCACGTTCCGTCGGGCCGTTGCGCCCGCGCCAGGAACCTGACCGCGCGCTGCGTCGCGCGCTCGGTACGGCGCCGCAACTCCGCGGGCAGCGCCGGCCGCCACGCCGTCCAGGCCCGCAGGGTGTGGGCGGTCAGGTCGGGGCTGCTGCGGTCGAACGGCAGCGCGCCCCAGCCGCGGCAGAACGTCGGTATGCCGCCGTCGGCGTTCTGCAGGTCGACCAGCCAGCCGCTGCCGGCGCAGGCGGCGTCCCGGTGCTCGGCGTCAGCCGGGTCCAGGGCGTGCAGGGCGAGCAGCGCGCCCGGGGTATCGTCGGCGTCGGGAACGCCCCCCGGCAGGTCGGTCCACGCCCAGCCGCCGGGGGCGGCGTCGGTGTAGACGTGCCGCTCCCGGTACTGCTGATCGAGCAGCCAGCGGCGCAGGGGCGCCCGCTCGCGCGCCGCGAGCCGATCGCGCCAGTCGGGCAGACGCGCCAGCGCGTTGACGCTCAGCGTCGTCACCCAAGTGGCGAGGTTGGTGTCGATGGGCCAGCTCCCGTCGGTGCGCACGGAGCGCTCCAGAAACGCCACGCCGCGGTCCACCACCGGGTGCGCCGACTCGCCGGCGGCGACGAGGCTCATGACGACGAAGCTCGTCAACGGCGCCGCCTCCAGGAAGCCGCCGCCCCGCGGCTGAATCGCCTCCAGCCGGCGCAGCGTGCGGCGGCGCGCCGCCCGGCGCACGAGGCGCGTCACGGGATTGCGCGTGGGCCGCTGCCGGTGGCGGGCCTGTCCGATGGCGATGAGCGCCGGCAAGGCGTAGCTGACGACGGGCAGCCGCAGCCAGCGGTACCAGGCGTGCGGGACGGCGGCCAGCTCGAACGGGAGCTGCGGCACGTGGCGCCAGCCGCTGCCGATCGCGCCGCCCCTGCGGCTGGCGCCGCCGGCGCCGTCGGCCGCGGCACCCGCGCCGCTCGCGGGGGCGGGTGGGTCCGGTTCGCCGCGCCGCTCGCCCGCATCCAGGAGTCCGGCCAGCGCCAGCACGGTGAGAATCGGGACCGAGAACGTGCGGTCCTTGCCGTAGCGCCGGCTGATCGTCCGCGCGAGGGGCCGCGGCGCCAGGCTGCCGGCGGCGCGCAGCATCCAGTCGCGCCCTCGCTCGATCGCCGCGGCGCAGCCCGGATCCCCGCCGCCCGCAATGGTGAGCGCCGCCCAGCAGAGGGCGGTCGTGCTGACGTTGCCGGGGCTGTCGGTCGTGTCGCCCCAGCCGCCGTCGGCGTTCTGCGTCCGCACCAGCCACGCGGCGCCGCCGCGGGCGAGGGGGCCGAGCCCCGGCCGCGGCCGCCGGCGGTCGACCAGCGTGAGGGCGATGACCGCGGTGGCGGTCGAGAGCGCGGACGACGACAGCTCGCCCTCCCAGTGGCCCGCCGCGTTGCGCATGGCCAGCAGGTCCGCGGCCAGCCGGTCGAGCGCGTCCGGCCGGTCCGCGCGTCCGCGCGTCGCCGACGCGCTCGACGCGGCGGGTGGCGGTTCCGGCGGAGGCTGGCCGACCGGGTGCGCGCTCACAGGCTCAGGTGTCCCAGCGCGAGGAGCGCGTAGAAGGTGTACTCGCAGTCCTGCACGTCGTCGCCCCAGCTTCCGTAGAAGCCGCCGGAGTTGGTCCAGAGGCTGTCGACGAAGTCGAGGCACGGCTCCCGGATCGGCTCGAGCGGGGCGTGGGCGCCGGCGAGCGCGTGCAGGGCCGTGGCGGTCGAGAGCAGATCGGGCAGCGGCGTCGACGGCGAGGCGCAGAACCCGCCGGCCGGCGCGTGGCGCGCCCGCAGCCACTCGGCCGCCTCCCGATCGGCCGGCCGGGAAAGGCGCCGCTGCACGGTCACCGCCGCGGCGGTCGGCGGCGTCAGGCCCGTCGGCACGCCCGGCTGGTTGCCGTACCCGCCGTCGGCGGCGCGCAGGGCGGCCAGGCACTCGAGGAGACGGTCGGGTTCGTCGAGCGAGGCGCCGAGGTCCTCGTACGCGCCCAGGGCCAGGAAGCAGCCGTACGCCGTGCCGTGGCCGGCCCCGTCCGTCGGGCTGTAGCCGCCGTCCGGCGTGCGGTAGGTCTCCAGGCGGGCCAGCAGCGCGGCGGCCGGCGCCTCGCGCGCGGCCCCGATGTCGGCCCAGCAGCGGGCCAGGCAGGCGGTGTGCACGAAGTCCAGCCCGGCCGGGTCCGCGTGCCGCTCGAGGTACCGCCGCACGCCGGCGGCCGGCAGGTCGCGGCTGAGGGCGGTGAGCGCTTCGAGGCCGAAGACGGTGTAGTACAGGTCGCTCGCGCCGTCGCGATCCTGGAAGCCGCCGTCCGGATTCAGCCTGGTGGAGAGGAAACCCGCCGTCAGGTCCGCCGCGTCACCGAGCAGCGTCGGCGACAGTCTGGCTACCTGCAGCATTTCGAGCCTCAAACTCACTGCACCAGCCCTGAATCTCGACGCTGAAGATCTTGCCGATGACCCGCCGGAGCAGTCCCTTGAGGCTGGGATTGGTCAGGCCGGGCAGGCAGCGGATCGCTTCTTCCTTGTAGCCCTCCATCAGGCGCCGGCTGCGGCCCGCGGCGTCGAAGCGCGCGAGCAACTCGCGCACCTCGTCGGAGCGGCCGTCGACCGCCTGCTCGCGGCGCCAGGCCGCCTCGAGGGCGGCCTTCGCGTCCGGCTCGGACTTGGCCTGCTCGAAGCCGACGGCGAGCGGCAGCGACGGGCGCAGCGCGGCGACGTCGTCCGGCGCGTCGGCGGACGGCTCGAGGTCGTCCAGGTCGTCGCGGATCTGGTACGCGATGCCCAGCGCGTCGCTGTAGGTCCGCAGCTTGTCGAAGACCTCCGCGTCCGCGCCGGCGCAGGCCGCGCCGAGCTCGAGCGCCACGCCGAACGCCGGGGCGGTCTTCTGCCGGAAGATCTGCAGCACCTGCTGCGAGCTGAGCGGCCGCGGGCTGCGCGCCCAGGCCAGCTCCTCGCCCTGCCCGAGGCAGAGCGTCCGGTGGCCGCGGGCGGCGATCGCCGTCAGCTCGGCGCGGATCCCCGGCGCGAAGTCGCACTCCGCCAGCAGCCGGTAGCCCTCGCCGACGAGGAAGTCGCCCACGTTGAGCGCCGCCGGAATGCCGTGCGTGGCGTGCAGCGTGGGCTCGCCGTAGCGGCGCGCGTCGCCGTCCTCGATGTCGTCGTGGACCAGCGAGGCCTTGTGGAAGCACTCCACCGCCACGGCCACCTTGCGCAGCGCGTCGGGCGGCGGCGCGTGCGGGTCGTCCTGCAGCGCCTGGTGCACGCAGACGGTGAGGAACGGCCGCCAGCGCTTGCCGGCGCGGGTCAGCTCGCCGCGGGCCAGCGTCTCGGTCTCGCCCTCGGGCGGGCCGCCGAACAGCTCGTCGAGCGCCGCGGGGGCGAACCAGCTCTCGACGTCCTTGCGCAGCGCGTCGAGATCGAGCCGGCGGGTCCGGTCGTCGCTCGTCGCGTGGATGAAGTCCCAGACCCATTCGACGTCCACCCCGGTGTCCTTGCAGTCGTCCTGCAGCAACGGGATCGCGACGCCCGGGATGGCGGCCGCCTCCATGTACGGGTGGGCCCGCTCCAGCACCGAGAGGCAGCTCACGCCGACGATGGCCTCGATCTTGCCCGTCTGGATGAGCGCCATCACCAGCGCCGAGCCCTCGGCGACGAGCACCGCGTAGCCGAGCTTCTCCGCCTCCTCCTGCAGGTCCTGGATGGTGCACAGGCCGCACTGCTTGCACAGCAGGCCGAACTCGTCGAACGGGGCGGGGCAGCGGTCCTCCACGCGCAGGCACTTGGGCAGCAGCAGCAGGCGCCGGTTGTAGGGCACCGCGGCCAGGTGCTCGCGCCACGTCTCGTTGCCGAGCAGCACCCCGACGTAGTCGAGGTACCTGGGATCGATGCCGTGCGCGCGGACGAGCTCCTCGGAGCGCGCGCGCAGCTCGTCGAGGACGAGCGGCGGCGTGATCTCGCTCCGCCGGGCGGCGACGTAGGTCTGGACCTGCCGCAGCATCACCTCGCGCTCCGTCCGGGTCTGCGGGATGTTCTCCTGCGGCGGGCGCACGACCGTCGACGGCACCGCGCGCGGAAGCGAAACGACCGGCAATTGGTAGCTCATGGAAGTCGTCCGTGGCTGTTAGGTTCCTAGCTGTATGCGCCGAACCCGAAGAACCAGTGCTTCTTGGCGAAGGCGTAGGCCCAGTGCTCCTCCG
>CAYGCV010000293.1:0-5514 GCA_964348425.1 uncultured Vicinamibacteraceae bacterium
TCTACGGCGCAGACTGCTAGCCGCGGGACACGACGCGGAACGACCACCAGCCGTCCGGCCGCGGCGAGCCGAGCGGCGCGGGCGGGTTGGCCGGCGCCTCCAGCGAGTGCAGCTTGTCGAGCCGGGCGTTCCAGACCCGGTCGAGCTCGCCCGGATCGAGCACCCGCGTCAGCGTGACCGGGTACACGGTGTCGTCGAGCCGCAGCCGGGCCCAGCCGTCGTTCACCGCGATCCCGGACCAGCGCTTGCCGTCGCAGTTCGAGCAGCTCAGGTACAGGTCGCCGCTGCGCGTGGCGAAGCAGTTCAGGTTGATGGCGTGCGGCAGCAGACCGGCGCGGACCTGAATCTGGCACAGGCTCACGCGGTTCGCGAACGTCCAGTCGCCGACCGGCTCCTCGCGCTCGTCGCCGAACAGCCAGCCCCCCGGGGTGTAGTCGCAGGGACAGGTGGCCGACCAGGCCAGGAACCCGCCCACCAGCAAGACCAGGACGACGGCCGCCGCGCTCAGCAGCGCGCGTTGAAGCTGCTTCCCCTGCAGGCCTCGAGCTGCTCCGTCTGTCATCGGTTCGCCTCCCTCCGTGTCGTCGCGTTGCCGGCCGCGGCCCCGCCTCCGGCGGCCGCCTCGAGCCCCGGCTTGACCAGCGTCTCGCGCGCGCCGGAGCGCGCCCAGGCGGGACTCGGCGTCTGCACGACCGGACGCAGATCCCCGGCATCGAACGATCGCGCCACCTGCTGCTCGGACGGCGCCCCGTACGTGGTGGAGCGCTGCCTCGGGACCCGCCCGGCACCGCGGATGAGCGCCTCCATGCGGGCCGGCGGCAGCTCCTGCCCGAAGCTCGCGCCGGCGGCCCGCGTGATGCTCTCGTTCATCAGCGTGCCGCCCAGGTCGTTCACCCCGGCCTGCAGGCAGGCGCGCACGCCGCGCGGCCCCAGCTTCACCCACGACGCCTGGATGTTGGGTACGAGCGGGTGCAGCGCCAGGCGCGCGACCGCGTGCATGAGCAGCGACTCCCGGAACGTCGGGCCGCGGCGCGCCCGCCCCTTGAGATAGATGGGCGCCTCCATGTGCACGAACGGCAGCGGCACGAACTCGGTGAAGCCGCCGGTCCGCGCCTGCAGCTCGCGGATGCTCGCCAGGTGCCGCGCCCAGTGCCGCGGGCGGTCGATATGGCCGTACATGATCGTCGCGGTCGTCCGGAACCCGACGCGATGGGCCGTCTCCATCACCTCCAGCCACTGGCCGGCCGTCAGCTTGTCGGGACACAGCTCCCGGCGCACCTCGTCGTGCAGCACCTCGGCGGCCGTGCCCGGCAGCGTGCCGAGCCCCGCGGCCTGCAGCCGCCCCAGGAACGCCTCGAGCGGCAGGTCCAGCGTGGCGGCGCCCTGCCAGACCTCCAGCGGCGAGAACGCGTGCACGTGGAGCTCGGGAACGGCGTCCTTCACCGTGCGGCAGATGGCCAGATACGTGGCGCCGGTGTACTCCGGGTGGATGCCGCCCTGCATGCACACCTCGGTGGCCCCGCGCTCCCAGGCCTCCACGCTGCGGCGCGCGATCTCCTCCAGATCGAGGTCATACGGGGCGCCGCGCAGGTTCTCGCTGAGCTTGCCCTTCGAGAACGCGCAGAACTGGCACTTGAAGTAGCAGACGTTCGTGTAGTTGATGTTGCGGTTGACGACGTAGGTGACCTCGTCGCCGTTGACCTCGCGCCGCAACGCGTCGGCCGCGCGCACCACCGCCACCAGGTCGTCGCCGCGGGCCGCGAAGAGCTCGGCGACCTCCGTCTCGTCGAGCGCGTCGCCGCGCGACGCCCGGGCGCACAGCGCCGCGATGCGCCGGGCCGGGCGCGGGGCGGCCGCGTCGTCGAGGCGGCGCAGCAGCGCCGCCGGCAGCACCGCGTCGCGGTCGCCCGGCGACCAGGCGCTCTCGCGCGCGAAGCCTTCCGCATCGGACGCCTGCCGGACCGCGGGCCTGAGCGGCTCCGCCACCCAGGCGTCGAGGCGCTCGACGTAGGCGGGATAGACCGTGAGCCGCTCGGTCAGCGCCTTGCCCTCGCCCGCCGTCTCGCGCGCGAGCCGGTCGAGGTGCGGCCAGGGGGCCTCGGGGTTGACGTGGTCGGGCGTGACCGGCGACACGCCGCCCCAGTCGTTGATGCCCGCCCGGATCAGGCTGCCGAAGGTGTCCGGCGTCAGGTTCGGCGGGGCCTGAATCGCCATGTCGGGGCCGAACAGGAGCCGGGCGCACGCGATGGTCCACTGCAGATCGGCGAGCGTCGGGTCCGGCGCCCCCGCCATCCGCGTGCCCGGCTTGGCCCGGAAGTTCTGGATGATGATCTCCTGCAGGTGCCCGTGCGCGTCGTGCAGCTCCCGCAGCGCGAGCAGCGCGGCGATGCGCTCCTCCCGCGTCTCCCCGATCCCGATCAGGATGCCGGACGTGAAGGGCACCGCCAGCTCCCCGGCCAGCCGGATGGTCTCCAGGCGCACGGCCGGCTCCTTGTCGGGCGAGCCGTGATGCGCCTGGCCCGGCTCGAGCAGGCGCCGGGACGTGCTCTCCAGCATCAGGCCCTGCGACGGGCACACCTCCCGCAGCGCGAGCAGCTCGGCGCGCGTGACGACGCCGGGGTTGGCGTGCGGCAGCAGGCCGGTGGCGTCGAGGACGGCCTGCGCCGCGGCCACCAGGTACGACACCGTGGTGGGATGCCCGAGCGCGTCCAGCTCGGCCCGGGCCTGCGGGTAGCGCAGCTCGGGCTTGTCGCCCAGCGTGAACAGCGCCTCGCGGCAACCGGCCGCGGCGCCGCGCCGCGCCACGTCGACCACCTCGTCGAGCGTCATGTAGGCCCGCTCGCCGGGCCGCGGCGGCTGGGCGAACGTGCAGTAGTGGCACACGTCCCGGCACAGCTTCGTGAGCGGGATGAACACCTTGCGCGAGTAGCTGACGGCGCCCCCGAACCCGGCATCCCGCAGCGCCGCCGCGCGCTGCATGAGCGCCGGCAGATCGGGCGCCCGCACCAGATCCAGCGCCGCCTCGCGCGACGGTCGGACGTACGTCTGGGTCTCCATCGCCATGCTGGTGACACCGGCAGGTCGCGGCTGTGCTGACGCTTATAGCACGGGCACCGCGGCCATGACCACCTCGACGCGCGCCGGGCGCCCGCCCTCGACGCGGAGCCGCGCCGCCGCGAGGCCCCGTCCGGCGCCGCCCGGCCGCCCGCGCGAGGTTGCCGCGGGCGGCCGAGCGCGTCAGAAGACCGCCACCGGGTTGACCGCCGAGCCGGCGCCGTTGTCGACCGGCAGCGGCGTGACGACGAGCATGAACTCCCAGCGGTTCGCCCTCGCCGCCGCCTCGGCCAGCGCGTCGAGGTCGACCCCGTCGAGCAGCGGCATCCCGAGCGCCACGAGCGTGAACACGTGCATCGGCAGCGCGGCGCGCCCCTCGATCGGGCCGCCGTCGACGCCCGCGTCGGCGCCGATCAGCGCCACGTCGCGCTCCCTGCGAAACGGCATGAGCGAGCTGTCGAAGCCGCCCGGGCCGGCGGTCCGCAGAAACAGGGCGTCGCCGGCCGCGATCGTGATGCCGGACTCGCGTTCCCAGGCCCCGATGTCGTCCATCCCGACGTTGCCGGCGCCGGGCAGGTCCACGAGGATGCCGCGCGTGACGATGCCGTCCTTGAGCGGGGCCGCCCCGTTCCGCGTGCAGCCGCCCGCGGCGGTCGCCGTCTCGTCGAAGCGGCGGCCGTTGTAGGTCAGGCCGTCCCACGCGATGTGGCAGAGCGCGTCCAGGTGCGTCAGCGGGCTGGCGTGATAACCGATGCGGTGCTGCTCCTCGATCCACGCCATGCGCTCGCCGAAGTCCTGCTCGCCGATGGCGAACTCGTTCTCGAAGCCGCGCTGGAACGTGACGCGCTCGCCGAGCGCCAGGCTGCGCGAGAGCGACACGGTGACGCCCTCGGTCACCAGCGCCGCGGCCTGAGTCCGCTTCGCCGGCGTGACGAGGTTGAGCGTGCCGAGCTCGTCGTCGTCGCCCCAGCGGCCCCAGTTCGACAGCTCCGTCATCCAGCGATCGAACTGCTCCGCGGTGACGCCGCCGCTCTCGCCGGCGGCCGCCTGCGATGCGGGCTCCGGCTCGTGCGCCCGGCCGGAGCCGGCCTGCGGCCCGCCCGCCACCCACAGCACCGTGACGACGGCCGCACAAATCGATGGGTTCGCTCGCATGCCTCGCTTCCTTTCCTGAGCACCCCGGATCTCGCGCACCCCGGATCTCGCACTCCTCGGGAATCGCACGCCCTTTGTATCCCAAGGCGCCTCCGGTTCGCCACCCGGCGCCCTGTTGAACCACCGCGACCGACTCTGCGAGAATGCCCCGCCATGAACGGTGAGGGCCGCTACCTGGTCGGCGTCGACATCGGCGGCACGTTCACCGACTGCGCGATCATCGATGCCGACGGCGGGATCGCGACGGGCAAGGTGCCCACGGCGCCGGCCGACCTGGCGCGCGGCTTCTTCGCCTCGATCGACGCCGCCGCGGGGTCGCTCGGCCTGGACGCGGAGCGCGTGCTGGCGTCGGCCGCCAAGCTGGCCCACGGCACCACGGCCGGGACCAACGCGCTGGTCACCGGCCGCGTCGCACGCGTCGCCCTGCTCACCACCCGCGGCCATCCCGACGCGATACGCATCATGAACGACATGGGACGGGCGCTCGGCGCGTCGATCGAGGAGCAGCTCGACTGGTCGATCAGCAGCCGCCCCGAGCCGATCGTTCCCCGGCGGCAGGTGTTCGAGATCACGGAGCGGGTCGACTACGCCGGCGACGTGGTGGTCGCGCTGCGCGAGGACGACGTCGAGGCGACGCTCGACCGGTTCGCCGGCGAGGGCATCGAGGCCGTCGCCATCGCCTTCCTGTGGAGCTTCGCCAACCCGGCGCACGAGATCCGGACGCGCGAGATCGTGCAGCGGCGGTTCCCGGACCTCTACGTCTCGTGCAGCCACGAGGTGGCGCCGCGCATCAGCTCCTACCAGCGCACGACGGCCACCGTCATGAACGCGCAGATCGGCCCCCTGATGCGCGCGTACATCGACCGCATCGCCGACGGCGCGCGCCGCCGCGGCTACCGGGGTCCGCTGCTGATGGCCCAGTGCGACGGCGGCCTGCTGCCGGCCGACGCGGCGCGGGAGCTGCCGATCGGCACGCTGCAGTCCGGACCGGTGGGCGGCATCGCGGGCGCTGCCAGGGCCAGCTCCAGTGTGGGCGACCCGGACGTGATCGTGGCCGACATGGGCGGCACGACCTTCGATGTGGGGGCGTTTTCCGGCGGCGTCCTGCGCCGCCGCAACGAGAGCGTCATCGAGCGCCACCTGACGCACCTGCGCAAGGTCGACATCGAGTCGGTGGGCGCCGGGGGCGGCAGCGTCGCCTGGCTCGACCGCGAGAGCGGCGTGCTGCGGGTGGGCCCGCACAGCGCGCCGGCGGGACCCCCATAGGCGCTAACTTGTTAACGCCACGTGCTCCGGCGGCTGCTC